>NZ_JBEXVL010000003.1:0-384056 GCF_040638805.1 Streptomyces sp. NPDC005925
GGGCGTTGTTGCGCTCGCCCCCGGCCCCCGGGGCCGCCCCCCGCCCCCGCCCCGGGGCGCGGGGGGGCGGCTCCCCCCCCGGCCGGCCTCTCCTCGTGTCCGGCGGCCGCGGCGCCGTCAGCGCTTGTCGGCGAACTTCCTGGCCGTGGGCAGCAGACCCATGGCCAGGGCGGCCTTGAGGGCGTCGCCGATCAGGAACGGCGTCAGGCCGGCCGCGATCGCGGCGGAGGCGGACATGCCGGTCGCCATGCCGAGGTAGGGGACGCCGACGGCGTAGATGATCGCCTCGCCGAGCAGCATCGCGCCGGCCGCGCGCAGCACGGAGCGGTCGGCGCCGCGGCGGGCGAGGGCGCCCACGACGGTGGACGCGAGGATCATGCCGAGGACGTAGCCGAAGGACGGGGCGGCGGCCCCGGAGGTGCCCTCCGCGAACCACGGCACGCCCGCGATGCCCACCAGCGCGTACAGCGCGAGGGAGAGGAAGCCGCGGCCGGCGCCGAGGGCGGTGCCGACGAGCAGCGCGGCGAAGGTCTGCCCGGTCACCGGCACCGGGGAGCCGGGCACGGGCAGGGCGATCTGGGCGGCGATCCCGGTGAGCGCGGCGCCGCCGACCACGAGCGCGGCGTCCCGTACGCGGGAGGCGGGGAGGAGGTCGGCGAGGACCTGTCCGGTGCGGGCGGGTGCTGCGGCAGCGGTACTCATGAGGTCTCCGCGAAGTGATGTGGGCATGCTGGGACACGGTGACGCTATCCCAGCGTGGCACGGCGGATCACCGTCAGCGCTCGACAAAGGGTCGAGTCGTGGCGTGGTGGACTTCGGACAAGGGCTGTCGCTCACACCCGTGGGCACGTGATGCCGGTCACTGAGGCGGGGAGGCTTCGCTCACTCGGGGGCCGTACGGGCGACTGTGGGGTTTCACCAAAAGGACGGCGGCCGGCGGGGCGACCGGAACCCCCACACTCCGTGGCACCGATGTCCGGACCTGTCCGGCACATCCTGCACTCGATCTACCGGCAGAACACGACCGGCCCGCAGGACGGTGGCGGCGAGCCACTGGGCGGACGGCTGATCGTGGAGCAGGCAGCCCCCGCGAGGACGTGACGCGCGGGGGCTGCCCCGTGCCGGGGCGCCGGGGTCACGGTTTGCGGGCCAGGCCGCCGTGCTGGCCGATCGGCGCGGGGGACGTGCCGGGCTCCGGGCGCCACAGGGGCACGGGGACGACGCCCGGCTCCAGCAGGTCCAGGCCGGCGAAGTAGGCCTCGATCTGTTCCACGGGCCGCAGGAAGTACGGGACCGCGCCGGTCTCGTTGTACCCGTCCTGCGCCTCCTCGTAGGCCGGATCGATGCCCCGCGAACCGTCGTTGACGCACAGGTGACTGCCGGACGGCAGTGCCGCCATCAGGCGGCGCACCAGGTCGCACGCCTCGGCGTGGTCGGCGACGTGGCCGAGGATGCCGCTGAGGATCAGCGCCGTCGGCTGCGACAGGTCGAGGGTCTTCGCCGCCGCCCGCAGTATCCGCTCCGGCTCGTACAGGCTGATGTCCTCGTACGACGTGACCCCCTCGGGCGTGGAGGTGAGCAGGGCGCGGGCGTGCGTGAGGACCAGCGGGTCGTTGTCGACGTAGACGATCCGCGCCTCGGGGGCGTACCGCTGGGCGACCTCGTGGGTGTTGTCCACGGTGGGCAGTCCGGTGCCGACGTCCAGGAACTGCCGTACGCCCGCCTCCCGCACGAGGTGACGGATGCCGCGGCCCAGGAAGGCACGGCTGCTGCGGGCGATGGTGACGATGCCGGGGAAGACGGCGGTGTAGGCGTTGCCCGCCTCCTCGTCCACCGGGTAGTGGTCCTTGCCGCCCAGCCAGTAGTTCCAGATCCGGGCAGAGTGCGGCACCGAGGTGTCGATTTCCGTCATGGGGCACAACTCGCTTCCAGGTCGGTATGCGCGCACATCGTCCTACGCCGGGGGACTCTGTGCCACCTCCGCCTCGCACGGCACGTTGAGCGACAGCAGGGCCGTGGAGCCGCCGTCCAGGCGCACCTCGCTGAGGGCCGCGTTGCGCAGCCGGGGGAAGACACGGCGGTACTCGCTCAGCGGGATGTGCAGCAGAGAGCACAGGGTGAGGCGGAGCAGCGTGTTGTGCGCGACGACCAGGACCCGGCCGCCGGGGTGGGCGCCGGCAGCCCGGCGCAGGGCGTCCGCACCCCGGGCCGCGGCCGTCGCCGGGTCCTCGGCCGCCGGGAAGGGGTGCGCCACCGGGTCGGCGAGGAAGGCCGCCGCCCGTTCGGGGTGCTCGGCGGCGAATTCGGCCAGAGTGCGGCCCTCGACCACGCCGAAGTCGCATTCCCGCAGGCCGGGGTCGCGGTGCGGGGTGAGTCCGAGGGTGCGGCAGGCGGGCTCGGCGGTGGCGGCGGCACGGGACAGCGTGGACGTCCAGACCGCGTCGACGGGGTGGGCGGTGGCCCACCGGCCGAGCGCGTCGGACTGGGCGCGGCCGGTGTCGGTGAGGGCGACGTCGCTGATCCCGGCGTACCGGTTCTCGGCGTGCCAGACGGTCTGCCCGTGGCGGGCCAGGAGGAGGGTGGTGGGAGCCAATGGGTCCTCGTGCTTTCGGGGGCGGCGCTCAGAGGGTTTCGGTGTTGGCACGTCAGAGGGTTCCGGCGTTCGGTACGTCAGAGGCTTTCGGCCTCGGCGCGTCGAAGGTCTTCGGCCTCGGCTCGTCAGGGTGGTGTCGGTGTGGCGGGGGTGGTTCGGCGCGTCAGGGGGTGGTGTCGGTGTGCAGGCGGGCGCGGGCGTGCGCGGCCACCGGAGCGGGCAGCCAGCCTCGGCCCGCCAGGGCGTCGAGGAGACGGGTGTACGGCTCGGCGAAGCGGGCGGTGCGCTCCGGCCGGGGTTCGAGGAAGGTGCGGACCCGGACCATCCGGTCGGCGGTGCCGGGGAGGGTGGCGGTGGGGTCGGGTGAGGTGGCGTGGGCGGCCAGGACGGCCATGCCGAGGGCGGGTTCGGTCTGCTCGGGGATGCGGGCGGGGCGGCCGAGGACGTCGGCGCGGAGCTGGTTCCAGTACGGGCTGCGGGCGGCGCCGCCGGTGAAGGTGAGCGGGCCGTCGAGGGGGGCGCCGAGGTGGTGGAGGTAGTCGAGGCAGAGGCGTTCGGTGAGGGCCACGCCCTGGAGGAGGGCGGCCCACACGTCGGCGTCGCCGGCCGGTTCGCCGAGCAGGAGCGCGGTGGCGTTCGGGGCGCGGAACGGGAAGCGCTCCCCCGGAGAGAGCAGGGGGTAGGCCACCGCGCCCGACGGCTCGTGGGCGGCGGCCCGCTCGTCCATGAGCGCCGGGTCGGCGTCCGGGAACCGTGCCGTGAGCGCGCCCGCGCCGACGCTGGACGCCCCGCCGGGCAGCCAGGTGCCGTCGGGGGCGCGGTGGTTGTAGACCACGCCCGTGGGGTCGCGGACCGGGCTTCGAGAGGCGCCCTTGAGGACGAGGGTGGTACCGAGCACCGAGTTCCAGGCGCCGGGGCGCAGGGCGCCCGAGGCGAGCTGGGCCGCGCAGCCGTCGGTCATGCCCGCGACGACGGGCGTACCGGCCGGGATGCCGGTGGCCCCGGCGGCGGACGCGCCGACCTCGCCGAGGAGGGTGCCGGGGCGGACGACCCGCGGGAAGTCGTCGCGGGCCAGACCGAGTGCGCCGAGGGCGGCGGCCGGCCAGGTGGCGTGCTCCACGTCGTAGCCGGTCTTGAGGGCGTGACTGGAATCGGCCGGTGGCGGCGTGCCGGTGAGGCGGGTGACGATCACGTCGGGCTGGTGGGTGACGCGGCCCCGGCCGTAGGCGTCGGTCAGCCACAGCACCTTCGGCAGCGCCCAGGTGTCCTGCACGACGAGCCCGGCCGCGCGGGCCCGGGCGCCCTGCGCGGCGGCGCGGCCGTCGTCGTACATCAGCGCCGGGGTCAGCGGGCGGCCCGTGCCGTCGGTGAGGAGCACCGTCCCGGACGTGCCGCACACCGCGAGGCCGCCGATCCGGGCGCCGCGGGTCGCGGCGAGCGCCGTGCGGGACGCCGCGCACACCGCCTCCCACCAGCGGTCGGGGTCCTGCTCGTGCCGTACGCCCGCGCGCCGGCCGGTCAGCGATGCGGCACCGGCGCCGAGGACGGAGCCGTCGGCTCCGACGACCAGGGCGCGCACGCTCTGGGTGCCCAGATCGATCCCGAGCCAGCCGTCGCCCGTGCCCTGAGCCACCACCCGGACCTCCCACGCCCACCGGTGCGTGCCGTGAACTTCTCACTCTGCCCCGATATTTTCGCGTGCGCGAGGGATTGACGCCCAACTACAGCCGTTAAACCCTCGGTTGACGAGTCGACTCGCCGTGTGACCGCATCGCCCGCACCTCGCACCCCGACCGGACCCGGCCCCCCGTGGAGGTCACGGATGGACACGCACGTGCACGACCGTCGGCGCTTCCTCGCGCCGATCTGCGCGAGCACCGCCGCGCCGGCCGCCGCCCCGCTGCTCACCGCCTGCGGAGCCGGTATCGGCGGGGACGGCGGCAAGCAGGGCGACGGTTCGGCCGCCGACGACGTCACCGGCTCCTACGACGGGAAGAACGACGAGTAGAGACACGATGAGCGGCAGCAACCACGGGGCGCAGCAGGGACCGGCCGCCCGGCAGGCCGCCATGGCGGAACTCGTGCTGGCCGAGGGCACCGCCGCCGCGGCCGATCTCGCCGAGCGGTTCGGGGTGAGCCTGATGACCATCCACCGGGACCTCGACGAGCTGGAGAGGCAGGGCATCGTGCGGAAGTTCCGCGGCGGGGTGACGGCACAGCCGTCCGGGGTGTTCGAGTCGAACGTGCAGTACCGGCTGAAGTCCATGCGGGCGGAGAAGGCCGCCGTCGCCGAGCACGCCGTGCGGATGGTCGAACCCGGCATGGCGATCATGCTGGACGACTCCACGTCCACGCTGGAGATGGCCCGCAGGCTCCGGCACGGCGAGGTCACCCCGCTGACGGTCGTCACCAACTTCCTGGAAACCATCAACCTGCTGTCGCCGCAGCGCGGCATCCACCTGATGGCGCTGGGCGGCGACTACGATCCGCTGCACTCGTCGTTCCTCGGCGTGTCCTGCGTGGAGGCCGTGCAGCAGCTCAAGGTGGACGTGTGTTTCACCTCCACGTCCGCGGTGCAGCGGGGCGTCGCCTACCACCAGGAGCAGCACATCGTGTCCGTGAAGCGGGCGATGCTCGACTCGGCCGCCCGCAACGTCCTGCTGCTGGACCACACCAAGCTCGGCCGGGTCGCCCTGCACCGGGTGGTGCCGCTGTCCCGTTTCGACCTGGTGCTGGTGGACGCGGGCGCCTCGCCGCGGGCGCTGCGCGACCTGGACGAGCACAACGTCCGGTACGAGGTGTGCGCGACGAAGGAGGGCGATGACGGCGCTGGAGTTGCGTGAGCTGCGCAAGACGTACCGGTCGCGGGGGCGGCCCGCGGTGGACGCGGTGCGCGGCATCGACCTGAGCCCGGCGTCCGGTGAACTGCTGGGACTGCTCGGCCCGTCGGGCTGCGGCAAGTCCACCACGCTGCGGACGATCGCCGGTCTGGAGGAGGTCACGGGCGGGGACATCCTGGTCGGCGGGGCGTCGGTGGCGGGGCGCCCGGCGCAGCGCCGGAACATCGGGGTGGCGTTCGAGAACTACGCGCTGCATCCGCCGCTGACGGTCGCGGAGCACGGGGCGTTCGGGCTGCGGGCACGGGGCAGGGCCGCCCGCGGATCCAGGGACGACATCGGCCGCACGGTGCGGGAGATCGCCGAGCGGGTCGGCCCGACCGGTCTTCCGGACGCGCGGCCCGCCGGGCTGTCCAGCGGGCAGAAGCAGCGCGTGTCGCCGGCCCGCGCCCTGATCCGCGAGCCGGACGTGCTGCTGCTGGACGAGCCGCTGTCCCACCTGGACGCGGCCCAGCGCGACACCACGCGCCGCGAGCTGAAACGCATCCAGCGCAATCTGGGACACACCACCATCCTCGTCACCCACGACCAGGAGGAGGCGCTGTCGCCGGCCGACCGGATCGCCGTGATGAGGGACGGCGTGATCCAGCAGCTCGGCACGCCGTACGAGATCTACGACAGCCCGGCGAACGTGTTCGTGGCGGACTTCGTCGGCGAACCCGGGATCAACCTGCTCCCCGGCGTCGCGACGGGTGACGGGCACGCCCGGTTGTCGGACACGGCGCGGCTCGCGCTGCCCGTGCCGGTGGATGCCGGCCGTGAGGTGGTCGTCGGGGTGCGCCCGGAGGACCTGCGGCTCGCGCCCGAGGGCCTGCCCGCCCGGGTGGTGGCCCACGAGCCGCTGCTGGAGACGGGCATCGCGACGCTGTCGCTCCCCGGAGTGGACCGGCCGCTGGTCGTCCTCACCGGCCCGGAGGTGCGGCTCGCGCACGACGAGCCGGTCCGGGTCGCGGCCGACGCCCGGCTCACCCATGTGTTCGACGCGGAGACAGGAGACGCCGTCCGATGACCTACGAGCAGACCTACGTACGGGTGGTGGCCGCCGGTGACCACTTCGTGCTGCCCGGCCTGATCGGCACGGCCGTGCGGGTCGCGGCCGGTGAACAGCACGTGCAGATCAGGGAGCTGACGCTCGGCTGGCCGCTGGAGCCGTTCGGTCCGGTGGCCGAGGTGGACGAGGCCAGTGACGCGGAGGACGAGCTGATCGCGGCGCTGGCCGGGTCGCAGGTCCTGGTCACGCAGATGGGCCCGGTCACCGAACGCGTCCTCGCCGCCTGCCCCCAGCTGCGGCTCGTGGTGGTGTGCCGGGGCGGCCCGGTGAACGTCAACCTGGACGCGGCCAAGGCGCACGACGTGCGGGTGTGTTACGCCCCCGGCCGGAACGCCGCCGCCACCGCCGAGTTCACCGTCGGCATGCTGCTGGCCGCGCTGCGCCGCATCCCTCAGGCCAACGACCTGCTGGCCGGGCGGCACAGCTGGGAGGGCGCCGGCTACTACACGTACGAACACGCCGGTCTGGAGCTGGAGGGCCTGCCGGTCGGGCTGATCGGGTACGGGGCGGTGGGCAGCCGGGTGGCGCGGGTGCTGCACGCGTTCGGGGCGCACGTCGTGGTGTACGACCCGTATGCGCGCGGCGAGATCGACGGGCTGCGCGTGTCGTCCCTGGACGAGCTGCTGCGCCGCTCGCGCGTCGTCACGCTGCACGCCCGGCTGACGGCCGAGACCCGGGGCCTGATCGGGGCGCGCGAGCTGGGTCTGCTGCCGCGCGGCGCGGTCCTGGTGAACGTGGCGCGGGGGCCGCTGGTGGACGAGGGCGCGCTGTGCGACGCGTTGGAGAGCGGGCAGCTGTCGGCGGCGGCGCTGGACACGTACGAGCGGGAGCCGCTGCCCCCGGACGCGCGGCTGTTCGGGCTCACCGACCGGGTCGTCCTCACCCCGCACCTGGGCGGCGCGTCGCGCGCGGTGGCGGAGAAGGCGGCGCGGATCGCCGCGGCGGAGGTCGGGCGCTGGCTGCGCGGCGAACCCCTGGCGCACTGCCTCACCTGAGAGCCGGAGGTTGCGCGAGGCCCAGGGGGCCTCGCGGAAGTCTTCGCAAGCCTTGCCGAGCCTTGAGGAGGCGGCATGTACGTCGGGATCGATGTGGGCACGTCCCTGGTGAAGGCCGCCGCGTTCGACGCCACGGGCCGCCAACTGGCCGTCGAGGCACGCCCGGTGGCCCTGTCGCTGCGCGGCGGCCACGCCGAGCAGGACATGGAGGAGGTGTACGGGGCGGTCGTCGCCGTCCTCGACGCGCTGACCTCGGCCGTCCCGGAGCCGGTGGAGCTGGCCGGGCTGACCGGGCAGGGCGACGGGGTGTGGCTGGTGGACGCGGCGGGCCGGCCGGTGCGTCCCGCGGCGTCCTGGATGGACGGGCGGGCCCACCGGCTGGTCGACCGGTGGCTGGCGGACGGCACGTTCGAGGCGGTGTTCCGGCTCACCGGAAGCGCCATGTTCCCCGGCAGCCCCGGCCCGCTGCTGGCCTGGCTCGACAGTCACGAACCGGCGTCGCTGGACGCCGCAGCGACCGCCCTGTACTGCAAGGACATGGTGTTCCGGCGGCTGACGGGCGCGCCCGCCGCGACGGACGTGTCGGACGCGTCGATGCCGTTCCTCGACCCGCGCACCCGGCGCTACGACAACCGGGTCGTGGAGCTGCTCGGCCTCACCCACCGGCGTCGGCTGCTCGCCCCGGTCAGCGACCCCGCCGCGACGGCCGGGACGCGCGGCGAGGGCCTGCCCGCCGGGACCCGGCTCGCGAACGGCCCGTACGACCTTCCCGCGAGCGCGCTCGGCGCCGGGGTGAGCGCCGCCGGGGACGGCCTGCTGATCGTCGGCACCTGCCTGGCCGCCCTCGTCGCGACGACCGACCTGGACACGGGCGGGGAACCGGCGGGGCTGTACATCTCCACCGACCGGCCGGGCCACTGGCTGCGCGCGATGCCCGCCATGGTCGGGACGGCCGCCCTGGACTGGGTGCTGTCCACGACCGGCGTCCGCCACGAGGACGTGGACGGGCTGCTGGCCGGCACCCCGCCCGGCGCGCACGGGGTGCGGGTACTGCCGTACTTCGCGCCGTCCGGCGAGCGCGCCCCGTTCGTGGCGCCGGGGTTGCGCGCCGAACTCACCGGCGTGACCCTGGAGACCACCAGGGCCGACCTGGTCCGCGCCACCTGCGAGGGCATCGGCTACGCCGCCCGGCACTGCCTTCGGGCCGCGGGGCTCACGGGCACCCTCGCGGTGTGCGGCGGCGGCACCCGCAGCCCCGCCTGGATGCAACTCCTCGCCGACGTCCTGGGCCGGCCGCTGGCGGTGGTCGAGGGCGAGGTGGGCGCGCGGGGCGCGGTGCTCGCGGCGGCCGAACGGTACGGGGTCGCGCTGGACGCGGCGGCGTGGACCCGTCCGACGGCGGTCGTGGAGCCCGACCCGGGCCGCGCCACGTACTACGCGAAGGGCTTCGAGGACCACCTGACCCGGCTGGCACAGGCCCGGGAACGGACGCGGAACTGAGACATCCGGCCATCGACTCGAGGAGCTTTCATGCAGGTGCGACGCAGGTCCCTGCTGCTCGCCGCGGCCGGCGCGGGGGCGGCGGCCACGGCGGCCACGGTCCCGCCCGCGACGGCGTCCACGTCCGCGGAGGCCGGCTCCGCGCCACGGCGGGCCCGGCGGCCGGTGGTCGTCGGGCACCGCGGCGCGGCCGGCTGGCGCCCGGAGCACACGGCGCCGGCGTACACGTACGGCGTGCAGACCGGTGCGGACTGGATCGAACCGGACCTGGTGCCGACGAAGGACCATGTGCTGGTGGTCCGGCACGAGAACGAGATGTCGGAGACCACGGACGTGGCCCGGCACCCGGAGTTCGCCGACCGCCGCACCACGAAGACGGTGGACGGGCGGCGGGTGACCGGCTGGTTCACGGAGGACTTCACACTGGCGGAGCTGAAGACGCTGCGCGCGGTGGAGCGGCTGCCGCTGGTCCGCAACCGCAACACCGTCTTCGACGGCCGCGCGGAGATCCTGACGTTCCAGGAGGTCGTGGACCTGGCGCGGCGGCTGTCCCGTGAGCACGGGCGGACGGTCACCGTGTTCCCCGAGACGAAGCACCCCACGTACTTCCGCTCGATCGGGCTGGCCCTGGAGCCGGAGCTGGCGCGGCTGATCCGCCGCAACCGGCTGGGGGCGCGCGAATGCGTCGTGCAGTCCTTCGAGCCGACGAGCCTCGCCCGGATCGCCGCCGAGAAGCTGGGCGTACCGCTGTGGCAGGCGCTCGGCACCACGGGCGGCCCCTACGACCTGGTGTCCTCCGGCGACCCGACGACGTACCGCGACATGATGACGCCCGCCGGGCTGGCGCGGATCGCGGCGTACGCGGACTGGATCGGGCCGGACAAGTCGTCGATCGTGCCGGTGGGCGCGGACGGCAGGCTGGGCACCCCCACGGCGCTGCTGTCCGACGCCCACGCGGCCGGTCTCCGGGTCGGGGCGTACACCTTCCGCGCCGAGAACCGGTTCCTCCCGGCGGACTTCCGGCGGGGCACCTCGGCGAACGGGTTCGGGGACGCGTTCGCCGAGTACGCCCTGCACTACGGCCTGGGAGTGGACGCCGTGGTGACGGACTACCCGGACCTGGCGCACATCGCCCGGCTCGCCCGCGCCTGACGGGCCATAGGGCTCACCGGACCGGCCGGGCTCACAGGTTGCTGAAGTCCGGGCCCTTGGTGCGGGTGCGCTTGATCTCGTAGAAGCCGGGCACGGAGGCCACCAGGAGGGTGCCGTCCCACAGCCTGGCGGCCTCCTCGCCGCGGGGCGCCGGGGTGACGACGGGTCCGAAGAAGGCGATCTGGTTGCCGTCGGCGCCGGGCACGGCGATGACGGGCGTGCCGACGTCCTGGCCGACCTTGTCGATGCCCTCCTTGTGGGAGGCGCGCAGCTGGGGCTCGTACGGCGTGTCGTCCCAGTGGTCCAGGAGGGACTCCGGCAGGCCGACGTCCTTCAGGGCGGCGCCGATCGTCTCCTTGCCGGAGTCCTCGCCGCCGTTGTGGACGCGGGTGCCGATCGCGGTGTAGAGGTCGCCGAGCACGGCGGAACCGTGCTCCTCCTGGGCGGCGACGACGACGCGGACCGGGCCCCAGGCCTTGGTCGTGAGCCACTTCCGGTAGCCGTCGTTCAGCTCGTCCAGCTTGTCCTCGTTGAGCACGGCGAGGCTCATCAGGTGCCAGCGGACCTCGATGTCGCGGACCTTCTCCACCTCCAGCACCCAGCGGGAGGTCATCCAGGCCCAGGGGCACAGCGGGTCGAACCAGAAGTCGACGGGGGTCTTGCCGGAGGCGGTCTCGGACATGGTTCTCCTCGGTCATGGTCTCTGTGTCTCGCGCAACACCGGGGGCGTCCCGGCGCATTCCCGGTCCGTCCCCGCCGGCCCGGGGCGGCCCGGCGCATTCCCGGCTGCTGCGTGTCAGGTCCGCATGGCAGGATCGGTGCTGTCCACGTCGTGAAACCGGCCCGAGCACCACGCCACCCCCCTTCACGACCACCCGAGAACCCCCCAGGGAGTGCCGCCCGTGCCCGGTGAGAATCTGTCCCGCGACGAGGCCCGGGAGCGGGCCGCCCTGCTGTCCGTCGACGGGTACGACGTGTCCCTCGACGTGCGTTCCGCCGTCGGCGGGGACGGGGACGGCGACGGTGGTGAGGCAGGTGGCGGGCCGCGCACCTTCCGCTCGGTCACCACGATCCGCTTCCGCTGCGCCGAGCCCGGCGCGTCGAGCTTCGCCGACCTGGTCGCGCCGAGCGTGACCGCCCTGTCGCTCAACGGGCGGGACCTCGACCCGAGCGAGGTGTTCGACGGCTCCCGCATCGTGCTGGAGGACCTGGCCGCGGAGAACGAGCTGGTCGTGGACGCGCAGTGCGCCTACTCCCGCACGGGCGAGGGCCTGCACCGCTTCGTCGACCCGGAGGACGGCGAGGTCTACCTGTACACGCAGTACGAGCCGGCCGACTCCCGCCGGGTGTTCGCCAACTTCGAGCAGCCCGACCTCAAGGCGCCGTTCCGCTTCGAGGTGCGGGCGCCGGAGGACTGGACGGTGTGGAGCAACGGCGTGGGCGAGCGCGGGGAAGAGGGGCGCGACACGCTTCCGCAGAAGAACGGTGGCGGGCGCCGGGGGAGCGTGTGGCGGTTCGCGGAGACGAAGCCGATCTCGACGTACATCACGTGCGTGGTGGCGGGCCCGTACCACTACGTCACGGACTCCTACGAGCGGGTGCTGGCGGACGGTACGCGGCTGGAGATCCCGCTCGGCGCGATGTGCCGCAAGGGCCTCGCGCCGCACTTCGACTCCGACGACGTGTTCCTGGTGACGAAGCAGGGCCTGGACTTCTTCCACGAGCACTTCGACTACCCGTACCCGTTCGGCAAGTACGACCAGGCGTTCGTGCCCGAGTACAACCTCGGCGCGATGGAGAACCCGGGTCTGGTGACCTTCAAGGAGGAGTTCATCTTCCGCGGCAAGGTCACGCGGGCGTCGTACGAGGGCCGCGCCAACGTGATCCTGCACGAGATGGCGCACATGTGGTTCGGCGACCTGGTCACCATGGAGTGGTGGGACGACCTGTGGCTCAAGGAGTCCTTCGCGGACTTCATGGGCGCGTTCTCGCTGGTCGGCGCGACCCGCTTCACGGACGGCTGGATCACCTTCGCCAACCGCCGCAAGTCGTGGGCGTACCGCGCGGACCAGCTGCCGTCCACGCACCCGATCACCGCGGACATCCGCGACCTTCAGGACGCCAAGCTGAACTTCGACGGCATCACGTACGCCAAGGGCGCCTCGGTGCTCAAGCAGCTCGTGGCGTACGTCGGGCAGGACGCCTTCCTGGAGGGCGCCCGGCGCTACTTCAAGCGGCACGCGTACGGCAACACGCGCCTCGGTGACCTGCTGGCGGTGCTGGAGGAGACCAGCGGGCGGGACATGGCGGCGTGGTCGCGGTCCTGGCTGCAGACGGCCGGCGTCAACTCGCTCACCCCGCAGGTACTGCTGGACGCGGACGGCCGGGTCGCGGAGCTGGCCGTGGTGCAGGAGGCGGCCGAGTCGCACCCGCGGCTGCGCCCGCACCGGGTCGCGGTCGGCCTGTACCGGCGTGACGCCGCGGGCGCCCTCGCCCGGTACGCGCGCGCCGAGGCCGACGTGGACGGTCCGCGCACGCTCGTCGCGGAGCTGGCCGGCGCCGAGGCTCCCGAGCTGGTGCTGGTCAACGACGACGACCTGACCTACTGCAAGATCCGCTTCGACGAGACGTCGCTGGAGACGCTGCGCGAGCACCTGGGCGCGATCACCGACCCGCTGGCCCGCGCGCTGTGCTGGTCGGCGCTGTGGAACATGACGCGGGACGCGCTGCTGCCGACCCGGGAGTTCGTGGACCTCGTGCTGCGGTACGCGGGCCGGGAGTCCGACATCGGCGTCCTGCAGATGCTGCACGCCTGGACGGGCTCGGCCCTCGTCCACTACGCGGCCCCGCGGTGGCGGGAGACGGGCGGGCGCCTGCTCGCCGAGGGCGCCCTGCGCGAGCTGCGGGCCGCGGAGCCGGGTGGCGAACCGCAGCTGGCGTGGGCCCGGTTCTTCGCGTCGGTGGCGTCCGACGAGAACCACCTCGGGCTGCTGCGCGACCTGCTGGAGGGCACCGGAAAGATCGACGGCCTGGACATCGACCAGGAGCTGCGCTGGGCGTTCCTGGAGCCGCTGGCCGCGCACGGCGCCGTGGACGAGAAGGTGCTCGCCGCGGAACTCGCCCGGGACGACACCGCGTCCGGCGAGCGCCACCAGGTCCGCGCTCTGGCCGCCCGGCCGTCGGAGGCGGTGAAGGCGCAGGCGTGGGCGCAGGTCGTCGAGTCGGACGCACTGTCCAACGCCCTGGTGGAGGCCACCATCGCGGGCTTCACGCAGTCCTCGCAGCGCGACCTGCTCGCCCCGTACACCGAGAAGTACTTCGCGGCGATCGAGCGGGTGTGGACCGGGCGGTCCATCCAGATCGGCATGGACGTGGTGCGGGGCCTGTTCCCGGCGCTGCGTGACTCGCAGGACACGCTGGACGCGACGGACGCGTGGCTGTCGGCCCACGAGGACGCGGCACCGGCGCTGCGCCGGCTGGTACTGGAGGCCCGCGACGACCTGGCACGGGCCCTGCGCGCCCAGGCCCGCGACGCCGCCGCGGCGGAGTGACGTTCCCCCTCCCCTGTCCCCTGTCCCGGAGGGGCCGTCACGGTCCCGCTGTTGTCACCGCAACTGTTACGGAACAGGGATGACCGGCCCCGTAACCCCTGGCCCCGCTCGAAGGGACCAGGGGTTACGCACATTTGAACATGTGTCCCTCTCGGCAGAGTTGTCCTGATTTTCCAACAGGCCTGTAACAGGGGTTATACGGAGGGAACGGACACGGGAAAGTCCCAGGACATGAACGACACCCCGCTCACCTCCCTCTCCGTGCCGACCGACGTCCGCCGCCGCGTCCTGACGGCGGCGCAACTGCGCGCGCACGGCGTCACCGCCGCCGAGACGAACGAGCGGTGCCGGCCCGGCGGGCCCTGGCAGCAGGTCCTCCCCGGCGTCGTCCTGCTCCACCCGGGCCCGCCGACGCACGAGGAACGACTGCACGCGGTGCTGTTGTACGCGACGCGCGAGCGCACCGGCCGGGTGCCGTCCCAGGGCGGCAGCGCCGGACCGGCCGCCCCCGCCCAAACCGAGGCGGTGATCACCGGCCTGGCCGCGCTGTCCCTGCACGGCTTCGCCACCGCTCCCGCACTGCTGGCGCTGGACGCGGTCGACGTGCTGGTCCCGCGGCTGCGCCGGCTGCGCTCCACCGGCTGCGCCCGCATCGTCCGCGCCGCCGAGATGCCGGTGCCGCAGCAGGTGAGGGGCCTGCCGGTGGCGCCCGTGGAGCGGGCTCTGACGGACGCGGTGACGGGACTGACGGACGGGGGCGCGGTGCGCCGCCTGCTGACGGAGGCGGTCCGCGACGGCCACTGCGAACCCGCGACGCTGGTACGGGAGCTGGCCCGCGCCCGGCTGCTCGGCCGGCCGCACGTCGTGGCCGCCGTCGACTCGCTGCTCGCGGAGGGCCGGGCCGTCGCCGAGGACCGCCTGTACGCGATGGTGCGGGACTACGACCTCCCCGACCCGGTGTGGCACGCCGAACTCCGGCTGCCGAGCGGCTCCCACCTCGGCCACGTCGACGCCTACTGGCCGGACCAGGCGGTCGCCCTGTTCCTGGACACCCGCACACCCGGCCCGGACAACGACCCCCTGGACTCCGAAGAGACCCGCAGGCGGGAGTACCTGGAAGGGCTGGGCATCACGGTCGTCCACGTGACCCCGCGCAAACTGCGCGACGCGAGCGAGCAGCAGGCCGTGGTGATCCGTACGGCCCTGATGGCATCGGTCGACCGGGATCCCGCGGCGTACGTGGTGGTGCTTCCCCGGTAGGAGGGCGTCGAGCGGGGCGGGACCAGGAGGGGGGCGGAGGGGCCGTCGGCGGGTGTGCCGACGGCCCTCCTCGCGGTCGTCGGCTCTCCTCAGCCCTCCTGCTCGTCGGGCACCTCGATGGCCTCCGCGTGGTGCACGTGGATGTCGCCGTGGGCGGCGGCGTAGAGCGTGCCGTCCTCCTTGGCCGTGTTCGTCTGGGTCGTCTCGGCGGTCCCGGTCGTCGTGACGGTGATGTGCTCACCGGCCACGACGGGGCCGGAGGCGTCCCCGCCGATGTGGATCCTGTTCTGGCTGGAGGGCCGGCGTGCCATGGGTGGGCTCCTTGGCTGGAAGTGGGTGAGGGAAAGGGGGAACGTCGGTCAGGAGAGGCGGTTCAGGGTGAACGGGGTGCAGTCGTAGCAGGTCACCGCGTCGCTGACGGAGTCCGTCATCTCGCGCGTGCCGTCGGCGGTGTCGCCGTCCGGGTTGATGGTGATGGTCGTGGTGACCTCACCGAGGATGTCTCCGCACGAGCCGTCGGCCATGTCGTACACGGGGGCGGTGGAGGTGTAGGTACTGCCGCTGCCGGTGAACCGGACGGTGACCGTGTCGCCGCAGGCGTCCCTCGTCGCCGCCGAGTAGGTCCCGCCGCCCGCGTCGACGAATTCGATCCCGCCGCCCCTGCTGCTCAGCCATACGCCTTCCAGACCGGTCGGATCCGGCGTGGGCTCGCCCTCGGCCGCGCCCGTGGAACCCGCCCCGCCGTCCCGGCCCGACTCGGTGACCGTCACGGCCGGACTGCCTCCGCCGGAGTCCGACGAGTTCTGCCGCTGCTCGACGGCGACGGCGCCGATGACGAGGGCGGCGACCACCGCGGCCACCTTGAGCGCGGCGGCGATCCCGGTTCCGGTCACGCCTGTTGTGGTGGCGCCGAGGCCGGCCCCCTCCACGACACCGGGCGGTGGCACCATCCCGGGGGAGGCGGCCGTTCCGGGGTCGACGGGCATGCCGGTCCCTTGGGCGACCGTGCCGTGCGCGGAGGCCGGGTCGGGCATCGCGGAACCGACGTCCGGCGTCCCGGAGGCGGGGTCCGGCACCGTGGAACCGACGTCCGGCACGGATGCCGGATCGGGCGCGGCCGCGCCGCTCACGTCGTGGGCCCCGCTCACGTCCGGCGCGGGCGACGGATCGACCGACGCGGACCCGGGGTCCTGCGCCGGGGCCGGACCGGCCGCCGAGGAGCTCCCGTCCGGCACACCGCCGGCGTCACCCGCGCCGCCCGGGTCCCCGGCGCCGCTCCCGTCCGTCGCTCCGCCCGCATCCGGTGTGGCACCCGCGTCGCCCTGCGGCAGCGCCCCGGAACCCGCGTCGGCGGGCGGCGCCTGGCCGGGGACGTACTGCTGGGCCGCCGACGCCGCGTCGGCCCCCTGCGTGTCGCCCAGTTGCCGCCACAGGACCCCCGCCTCCACCAGCAGCACCGCGGCGAGGGCCCGGTTGCCGGTCAGGATGTTGCGGATGCCGCGCTCGTGCGTGAGGTACGCCTCGGACCGCCGGTCCCCCGCGTGCCGCGCCGCCCGCACACCCTGGTCGAGGAGGCGCCCCCAGGCTCCGAGGCGCAGCGAGCGGGCGAGGGCGGGTGAGGCGGCCCGGACGATCCGGACCGCCAGGTCTGCCCGGCCGGACCGCTCGGCGAGTTCCGCCAGCGCCTCCAGTGCCGGGGCGTGGTCGGCCACCTGGGACGCCCCGGTCGTGGGCCGCGCCGCCCAGTCGGCGAAGTAGGCGCACAGCCGCTCCAGTGAGTACGGCACCAGGCCGGGGCGCTGCCGCAGGGCCCCGACGACATCCGGGGCGACGCGGTACCCCCGTTCCGTCTCCCGTGCCAGGCCCAGCCTCGCCAGGTCCCCGCACAGCGCCGCGGGGTCCGAGGTGCCGGTCAGGGCGCCGACGTGTACGGGGGCGAGGTCGACGTCGCCGAAGGTCGCCAGGAGGTGCAGGGTGCGCGTCGAGGGGTCGTCGAGCCGGTCGAACAGCAGCGGCAGCAGTTCCCGCACCGCGCCGGGCTTGGGCAGCACGGCCTCGCCCGAGGGGTCGAGCCGGGCCACGGCGGCCGCGCGCAGCAGCAGCAGCGGCGTGCCGGCCGCGGTCTCCCACAGCGCGGCGGCGGTGTCCTGCCGGTCCGGTCCGTCGACGGGACGGCCCAGTTCCCGTGCCAGCAGCTCCAGCGCGGCGGCACGGTCGATGCCCGTGAGCCGCTGCGCCCTGCCGTCGGCTCCCTGCAGTGAACTGTTCCGCGCGGCGAAGACGAACGTCGCGTCCGGGGCCGCGTCCATGACGGTGCGCAGTTGTTCCGCGGTGTAGTCGGCGTTGTCGACGTACACCGTCACCTCCATGCCCGCCATGAGGCGGCGCATCTCGGTGCGCGACGGGGCGTAGCCGTGGGTCTCGTGGCAGGCCTCGAAGACGTCCTGGGCCAGGTCCTCGGGTTCGCGCCGGGCGGCGTCGAGGAAGAGCTTTCCGTGGGGTCCCGCGCCGAGCGTGCGGGCCGCGTGCCGCAGGAGTGCGCTCTTGCCGACTCCGGGCGGCCCCCACAGCTGCACCGTGTCGCCGTCGCGGAGCGCGGCGTCGATCGACGCGAGGTCGGCGGCGCGGCCGAACGGGGCGCTCTGCCGCCGGGGCAGCAGGTCGACCCGTGTGCGGCGTCTCGGCCGCGGCCGTTCGCCCTCCACCAGCACGTTCACGGTGGAGCCGTGGTGTGCGCCGATGTACGCGACGTGGTTTCCGGCGATCACGGGCGCGGTGGCGTTCCCGCCGATCGTGATCCGGTTGACCGTCGGCCGGTCGTCGGCCGCCCCACCGTCACCCGCCCCGCCCTCGTCCGGTGTTCCGTCGCCGACGGGCGTCCGTGCCCCGGGCTGTTCCCCGTCCGCGTGCCGACCGCCGCCGTTCTGCTCGTTGTCGTCGTCGATGCTCGCCATGACTACCCCGTTTGATGTGGTCGCGTCCGTTTGTCCAGGCGGCACGCTAGCCACAGGCTCACACGGACCCACCGTCAAATTACGGGTTTTGTGATGACCCATTCATCTTCGTCGCCCGACGCACACAACTGGAACGAGGCCCTGTGGGGCAGGGGGACTTCAGAGGTCGGGGTATCCGATCGACCGCAGGCGCGCGAGGCCCTCGACCCGGATGGAGCGGTAGCCCGTGGTGACGACTCCCTCGGCGCGCAGTCTGCGCAGCGCCTTCTGCACGCTGGGCTCCGACGCGCCCGCCATGGTGGCGAGTTCGGGCTGGGTGATCGGCCACCGGATCACCGCGCCGTCGCCGTCGCGCTCCCCGTAGGTCATGGCGAGGTGGTGGAGCACCCGGGCCAGCCGGGTGGCGGCGTCGCAGCCGATGAAGTTGACGCGGTGGGTGGTGGCGGCGCGCAGCTTGGCCACGACGGCCTCGTTGACGGCGTGTGCGATCCGGGGCCGGTCCCGCAGGCAGGCGAGGAAGGCGGTCCGGGTCACCACCTGCGTGACGACGGGCCCGCAGGTGGTGACCGTGGCCGAGCGGGGTTGTCCGTCCAGCGCGGCCAGTTCGCCGAGCAGGTCCCCGCGCACGCGCACGGCGAGCAGGGCCTCGCGGTCGTCGTCGGCGTGCCCGGTGACCTTGACCAGGCCCTGCAGCAGCACCAGTACGTGGTCCGTGTGTTCCGCCTCCCGCAGGAGCACCTGGTCGGCCGGGTGCGGCACCCGTGTCCCCAGCGCGAGCAACCGGTCGCGGTCGGCCCGGTCGAGGCGGCCCAGCAGGCTTGCCGGATGCCAGGCCCGTTGTTCGGCGGGCCGACGCCCGTTCCCCGTGCGGCTGTGACATCCGCCTTCCATGTCCCACCTCTCCTCCCCGGTCCGGCACATCGCCCGGACCCAGTGTCCCCGAACCCCGTATTCCTACGAGATGCGCGCGGCGCACCACGGGCACAGTGGAGGAAGGGGACGGTGGCGTGGGGCCCGTGCAGCCGGGTTCCACGCCGTACCGCGTCCGTCCGCCGCCGAGCCGAGAGGTGCCGTATGGAAGCACAGTGGGAGTACCGGGCCGTCCTGGCCGTGGACATCGAGAAGTCGTCCGGGCGGGGAAACGTGGCGCTGGTCCACAACCGCGCGACGCTGCGGGCCCTGCTCCGTACGGCGTTCGTGCGCAGCGGCCTCGACTGGGGGGCGTGCGTACGGGAGGACCTGGGTGACGGACTGCGGGTGACCGCGCCCGCGGGGACGCGCAAGGCGAGCCTCGTCCACCCGCTCGTGCCCGAACTGGCCGAGCTGCTGCGCGACCACAACGCGGGCAGCCCGGGGCCGTCGACCCGGATCCGGGTCCGTGCGGCACTGCACGCCGGGGACGTGTGCCTGACGCCGGACGGCGAAGTCGCCGGCGCGCCGCTGGAGACGCTGGCTCGGCTGCTCGACGCGCGTCCCGCGCGCAAGGCCCTGCAGAGGGCGCCGCGGACGGTGCCCGTCGCGCTGCTGATGTCGCAGCACTTCTACGACGAGACGGCGCGGCACGGCTACGAGGGCATCGATCCGGACACCTTCCACCGGGTGGGTTTCACCCTGAAGGAACTCACCACCGACGCCTGGCTCCACACACCCGGGTGGACGCCGCCGCGTGAGGCGAAGGCTTCCGCGCGCAAGGCGGCCGGCCGGAGGCGCGAGCGGCCGCGGGGTGATTCCCAGCAGGTCAACAAGGCTTCCCGGAAGGGCGTCGTCCACGCCACGCAGAACGGCGACATGCACATCCGCGTCGTCAAGGAAGGGTGAGGGAGCCGCTGTGCACGACGAGCTGACCGCACTCGCGCAGGCGGGCGCCGCCGCGCTGGTCGCGGCCATGGCCACGGACACGTGGCAGGAAACGAGGGGCGCGATGGCCGGGCTGTTCCGCCGTGGCCGCCGGGCCGCGCTGGAGGCCCAGCTCGATGGCAACGCGGAGCTGGTGCGGGACTCGCCGAGCCCCGACGACGTACGCCGGGCGCTGTTGGGCTACTGGGCGCAGGAGCTGGCGGCGCTGCTGCGGCAGGATCCCGCGGGCCGGGATGAACTCGCCCGGCTCGTCGCCTCCCTCGGCGGCCTCCCGGCCGACGATCCCCGTGCGGGCGTGGTGCGGCAGACGAACACGGCCCGGGACTCCGCGACCGTGTTCGCCGTACAGGGCGGGTCCCAGCACATCCACGAGCGTCAGGAGCGGGCCGCCGGGAGCTGACGGAGGAGCGGCCGCCGTCCCGGCGGGTCGCGTCACGTCGGTGTCCGTCCCACGGACGCCGACGGCGAACGCCGTTCCCCACCGATGATTATCGGCCAGTCCCGTACCGGGGCGGCGGAACGGCCTGGGCTACGCGCGTAACAGGACGCGAGGGGCGCCGAATTACCCCGTTGCGCCCCAGTACGTTCCCGATGGCGTATGGCGGAAGTACGCCATACGCCGGGCTCGGCCAGGGCGACTCTCCCCAAACGTCCCCCCTTCGGGTAAAGCTGAGCGATCGTCCGGGGTCGCATTCCGGACTGTCGCGACCGGAGCCGGTCGGCTTCTGTCGCTCCACTCTCGTTCCTTTAGCTACAAGGGATGCCGATGACCTTCACCCCTGAGCGCGCTCCGACATCGGGCGCGAGACGCGTGGCCCGGATAGCCGTGGCCGCGGGTCTGGTGGCCGCGCTGTCCGCGGCCGGTCCCATACCCATGGCCTTCTCGGCCGGGGAGCCGTCCCCCACCGCGGACGGCTCCGTGAAGTCCGCGCACGACAAACTCGGTTCCGCCGACGCGGACCTGCTCGCCGAGGCCAAGGCCGACGGCGAGAAGAACGTCACGATGATGATCGCCACCGCGCCCGGCCGGACCGAACAGGTCGCCGGGCAGCTGGACGCGGTCCAGGGCGGCATCGTGGGCCGCAGCGACGACAAGCTGGGCTACGTCCGCGCCACCGTCCCCACCGCGAAGGCGGACGCCGCCATCGCCGCCGCCGCCAAGCTGTCCTCCGTGCACGGCATCGACCTGCGCGACGAGATCCCGCTGGACGACCCGACTCCGGCCGGGGACCGCGCCGAGGGCGCGACCACCGGCTCCAGGGGCGGCTATCCGGCGCCGGGGAAGCACACCCCCGCCGAGAACCCGTACAACCCGTCCTTCGAGACGGGTGCCGTGGACTTCGTCGAGGACCATCCGAAGGCGGACGGCCGCGGCATCACCATCGGCATCCTCGACTCCGGTGTCGACCTCGGCCACCCGGCGCTGCAGAAGACCACCACCGGCGAGCGCAAGATCGTCGACTGGGTCACCGCGACCGACCCGGTCGGCGACGGCGACGGCACCTGGCGGCGGATGACCACCTCGGTCGCCGGGCCGGCCTTCTCGATCACCACGGCCGGCCTGGGCACCGAGACGTTCAAGGCCCCCGCGGGCGACTACAAGTTCAACTACTTCTCCGAGTCCGCCACCACCGGCGGCGACATGGCCGGCGACCTGAACCGCGACGGCGACAAGACGGACGTCTGGGGCGTGCTGTACGACGCCGCCGCCGGCACCGCCCGCGTCGACCTGAACGACAACCTCGACTTCACCGACGACACCGCGATGAAGCCGTACAAGGACGGCCACCAGGTCGGCCACTTCGGCACGGACGACCCGGCGACCGCGATCGCCGAGAGCATCCCGTTCGTCGTGGAGATCCGCAAGGACGTCGTCTACAACGCCGCCGGCGCCAAGGCCGACTACGTCAACATCGGCGTCATCGAGTCCGAGCACGGCACGCACGTCGCCGGCATCACCGCCGCCAACGGCCTGTTCGGCGGGCGGATGAACGGCGCGGCGCCCGGCGCCAGGCTGGTCTCCTCGCGCGCCTGCACCTGGAGCGGCGGCTGCACCAACATCGCGCTCACCGAGGGCATGATCGACCTCGTCACCAAGCGCGGCGTCGACATCGTCAACATGTCGATAGGCGGCCTGCCCGCGCTCAACGACGGCAACAACGCCCGCTCCGAGCTGTACACCCGCCTCATCGACGACTACGGCGTGCAGCTGGTCATCTCGGCCGGCAACTCCGGCCCCGGCGCCAACACCATCGGCGACCCCGGCCTGGCCGACAAGGTCATCTCCGTCGGCGCGTCCGTCTCCCGGGCGACCTGGGCCGCCAACTACGGCTCCGTCGTGGAGAAGCGGTACGCGATGATGCCGTTCTCCTCGCGCGGCCCGCGTGAGGACGGCGGCTTCACGCCGACGCTGACCGCGCCCGGCGCCGCCATCAACACCACGCAGACGTGGCTGCCCGGCGGCCCGGTCGCCGAGGCCGGCTACTCCCTGCCGCCCGGCTACTCCATGCTCCAGGGCACCTCGATGGCCTCCCCGCAGGCCACGGGCGCCTCGGCGCTGCTGCTGAGCGCCGCCCGGCAGAAGGGCATCGACCTGACGCCCGCGAAGCTGCGCACCGCGCTCACCTCCACCGCCGACCACATCCGTGGCGTCCAGGCGTACGAGGAAGGCGCCGGTCTGATCGACGTCGTGGACGCCTGGGACGCGATCCGGCACGACGCGAGCGCCCACCAGTACACGGTGAAGGCTCCGGTCGACACCGCGATCGACCAGTTCCTGAAGACGCCGGGCTTCGGCACCGGCCTCTACGACCGCGAGGGCGGCCTGAAGGCCGGCCAGAAGAAGACGTACGAGATCACGCTGACCCGTACGTCCGGCGCCGACCGGACGATCCGGCACGACCTGCACCTCGCGAACAACGCCGCCGGCACCTTCCGGATCGTCGGCTCCGACGAGGTCGGTCTGCCGCTGAACAAACCGGTCACCGTCCAGGTGCAGGCCGCGCCGCGCTCCGGCGGCGTCAAGAGCGCCGTCCTCGAGGTGGACGACCCGCGCACCGAGGGCGTCGACCGCCAGGTCCTGGCGACCGTCGTCGTCGCCTCCCCGGTCGACTACACCTTCTCCGCTTCGGGTTCGGTGCAGCGCAACAGCACCACGTCGTACTTCGTGACCGTCCCCGAGGGCGCCCGGACCCTCGAGGTCGCCCTGAGCGGGCTGAAGGCCAAGAGCCAGACCCGGTTCATCTCCATCCACCCGTACGGCGTCCCGTCCGACCCGACCTCGACGGTCAACTGCTACCCGGACTACGCCAACCCGGACAACACCTGCCGCCCCGACCTGCGCTCGTACGCCGACCCGCAGGCCGGCGTGTGGGAGATCGAGGTCGAGTCGCGCCGCACGTCGCCGCTGCTCGACAACCCGTACAAGGTCGGCGTCGCCGTCCTGGGGGCGACCTTCGACCCGGAGACGGTCACCGTCCCCGAGGCGCAGGTCGGCACCCCCGTCGACGCGTCCTGGAAGGTGACCAACGGATTCGCCGCCCTCGACGGCAAGCTCACCGGCGGCCCGCTCGGCTCCGCCAAGTCGGCCCGCCCGAGCATCAAGCAGGGCGAGACGCACACCATCACGGTCGAGGTGCCCGCGGGCGCCGAGTCCCTGGACGTCGCCATCGGCGGTGTCTCCGACACGGCCGCCGACCTGGACCTGGCCGTGTACGACAAGGACGGCACCCAGGTCGGCAGCTCCGCCGACGGCGACTCGGAGGAGGCCGTCTCCATCCCGACGCCGGCCGCCGGCACGTACACGATCGAGGTCGTCGGCTACTCCGTGCCCGCCGGCACGACCGCGTACGACTACCGGGACGTGTTCTTCGCCACGACGCTCGGCACGGTCTCCGTGGACGGGGCAACGCCGGTGAAGCTCGGCACGGGCGACTCGGCCACGGTCACCGCGAGCGTCACCGCCGCGGCGTCCGCCCCCGAGGGACGCGAGTTCTTCGGCCGGGTCCAGCTGGTCAACGCACGCGGCACGGTCGCGGGCTCGGGCAGCGTGGCCCTGGAGAAGGTCACGCCGTAACCCCCGGGGTTCACGGCGAGGGGGCGGGAGTCCGGTCGGACGCCCGCCCCCTTTCGCGTCCCCGGCGTCAGCCCCGCGGGCAGGTGAGTCCGCGGGACGCGGGCAGGAAGCGGAGGATCGCGGCCCGCTCGGTCGCGATCTCCTCCTCGTCGGTGAACAGGGCGTCCGGATAGTCGCCCTGTCGGGGGAGACCGATCAGGGTGTGGTCGCCCTCGTGGAGCGGGCCCAGGACGCCGTCCCGGACGAGGAACACGACCGGGTCCACGTCCTTCGCCGCCACCCGGGGCTTGTACGCGCGGGTCACGTGCAGGGTGATCCGGGTCCGGTCGGTGCCGGGCACCGGCTCGGTGCCGGTGACCGTGCCCTCGGCCACGAGCCGGGCGCAGGCCAGGTGGCGCGGGGACCCGAAGAGGACACCCCCGGCCTCCTGGGAGCCCGCCGCCGCGTCGTCGGCACCGGCGCCGCCCGCGCTCCCGGACTGCGTGAGCAGCCAGGCCGTGCCCGACAGGAGGGCGGCGGCGCAGGCCACCGCGAGCCCGCCGAGGGCGACGGCGAAGGGACGGCGGCGCCGGGCACGGGCAGGGGCGGAAGACCGTACGGGGGTGGCCTCCCCGTCGACTGCGGCGTCCGCGAGCGCGTCGCCGAGGAGGCCCAGCTGTTCCCGCAGCAGCGCCACGTCGGCCGCGGCGGCGCGGTGGGCGGCGACGAGACCGGCGTCCGCGCGGGCCGCCGGGGGCAGCGGCTCGCCGCCGATCACGGCCATCAGGGGGTCGACGCCCCCGGGCGGATTCTGCTCGGGGAGATCGTGCCCGTGCTCGGGAAATTCCTGCTCGGCGGGCATGTCACACCACCTCGTCCTCGTGCAGGCGGGCTCTGAGGGCCCGGACCGCCGTGTGCAGCCTGCTCTTGACCGTGCCCTCGGGGACGCCGAGTTCCTCGGCGATCGAGCGAACCGGCAGGTCGGCGTAGAAGCGCAGCACGACGACCTGGCGCTGCGGGTCGGGCAGCTCGTCCAGGCCGCGGGCGACGGCGAGGGACAGCAGGCGGGTGTCCTCGCCGGAAGGGTGGTGGTCCGGCTGCCGCAGCGAGGCGAGCCGCTCGCCGAGCCGTTCCTGGCGGCGCCGGGCGCGGTGCCAGTCCATGGCCAGGTTGGAGGCGACGACGGCCGCCCACGCGGACACGTCGCGCGGTGCCTCGCGCCCGCTCGCGGCCCGCTCCAGCAGCCGCAGCCGCACCTGCTGCACCCCGTCCGGCAGGTCCGCCTGCGGTACGCCGCCCAGCGCGAGCACCGCCCGTACCCGGCGTTCCTGGGCCGCGTCCAGCGGGTCGTCCACCGTGTGGCCCGTCCCGTGGCCCCGGCGGGTCATTCTGCGCAGCACGGCCACCCCTTCCCTCCCCGCGTCCCCCCTACGACGCCGCGGCGGCCCGGAACGTTCGGTACGGACTCGACGGGTGGGGGAGGTGTACGTCACACCGCCGTGTGCGCGGAAGGGCGCTGGGCAGGTGCCGACCGGCACAGCTTGCGGCCGGGGGCCCGTTCCGCCTGAATTCCTGCATTCCGGCGGGGGTGAGGGCGCAATGCCCGCGGCCGCCGTGCGGAGCACCGCGTGCGCCCCGTCCCACCCCCCGGACACCCGGGGGCAAAGAAGTGGAGGTGGACGGCGGTGGGCCGCATGATGGAAGGGGAAATGCCTCGGCCAGGCAACAAGCACGCAGAAGAGACGCAAAGGGAGTCGCCGTGAGGGTCGGAATCGTCGGAGCCACCGGTCAGGTCGGCACGGTCATGCGCAGGATCCTCACGGAACGGAACTTCCCCGCCGACGAGCTGCGCCTGTTCGCCTCGGCCCGCTCGGCGGGCAAGGTGATCGACGGTGTGACGGTGGAGGACGCGGCGACGGCCGACTACGCGGACCTGGACATCGTGCTGTTCTCGGCGGGCGGGGCCACGTCGAAGGCGCTGGCCGAGAAGGTCGCCTCGCAGGGCGCGGTCGTGATCGACAACTCGTCGGCGTGGCGGCGGGACCCGCAGGTGCCGCTGGTGGTGGCCGAGGTCAACCCGCACGCGATCGCCGACCGCCCCAAGGGCATCATCGCCAACCCGAACTGCACGACGATGGCCGCGATGCCGGTGCTGCGCCCGCTGCACCACGAGGCCGGCCTCCGGGCGCTGGTCGTGGCGACGTACCAGGCCGTGTCGGGTTCGGGTCTCGCGGGCGTGGACGAGCTGTTCGAGCAGGTCAGGAAGGTCGGCGACGAGGCCCCGAAGCTGACGCACGACGGTGCGGCCGTGGACTTCCCGGAGCCGGGCACGTACGTGGCGCCGATCGCGTACAACGTGCTGCCGATGGCCGGGTCGGTCGTGGACGACGGGCTGAACGAGACCGACGAGGAGCAGAAGCTCCGCCACGAGTCCCGCAAGATCCTGGAGATCCCGGACCTGAAGGTGTCGGGCACCTGCGTGCGCGTGCCGGTCTTCACCGGCCACTCCCTCCAGATCAACGCCCGCTTCGCCCGGCCGATCAGCGCCGAGCGCGCGAAGGAGTTGCTGGCGGGCGCCCCGGGGGTGGCCCTGACCGAGGTGCCGACCCCGCTCCGGGCCGCCGGCCAGGACCCGTCGTACGTCGGCCGCATCCGCGAGGACGAGACCGTCGACCACGGCCTCGCGCTGTTCGTCTCCAACGACAACCTCCGCAAGGGCGCCGCCCTGAACGCGGTGCAGATCGCGGAGCTGGTGGCGGCGGAGCTGAAGAAGTAAGCAGGCATGGACGTGCGGAAGGGGGCGCCCACCGGTGAACGGTGGGCGCCCCCTTCCGCACGGGCCGGGGGGCGAGGTGCCACCGGAGGGCCGCGTCGATCTCGCCTCTCCCGCCCCTCTCGTCCCACTCGGCGAAGGCGGGTTCGTACTGGTGCTCCAGTGGTGACTGCCGCGGCATCCCCATGGCGGCGTGGACCACGGCCGACCGGGAGACCGCGACCGGCCACCCCGGACCGGACCCCGCCCATGGAAGGATGTCCGAACCCACACATACCGAGGAGATGACCGCGTGCCTGGCACAAACCTGACTCGCGAAGAGGCTCAGCAGCGGGCGAAGCTGCTCGCCGTTGACTCGTACGAGATCGATCTCGACCTCTCCGGCGCGCAGGAGGGCGGTACCTACAGGTCCGTGACCACGGTGCGCTTCGACGTCGCGGAGGACGGGGCCGAGTCCTTCATCGACCTGGTCGCCCCGGCCGTCCACGAGGTGACGCTGAACGGCGACGCCCTCGACCCCGCCGTGGTCTTCGCCGACTCGCGGATCGCGCTGCCCGGCCTCCGCCAGGGCCGCAACGTCCTGCGTGTCGTCGCGGACTGCGCGTACACCAACACCGGCGAGGGCCTGCACCGCTTCGTCGACCCGGTGGACGACCAGGCGTACCTCTACACCCAGTTCGAGGTGCCGGACGCCCGCCGCGTGTTCGCGAGTTTCGAGCAGCCCGACCTGAAGGCGACGTTCCAGTTCACCGTGCGCGCGCCGGAGGGCTGGACCGTCATCTCCAACTCGCCGACGCCCGAGCCCAAGGACAGTGTCTGGGAGTTCGAGCCGACGCCGCGCATCTCGACGTACATCACGGCCCTGATCGTCGGCCCGTACCACAGCGTCCACAGCTCCTACGAGAAGGACGGGCAGTCCGTCCCGCTGGGCATCTACTGCCGCCCGTCGCTCGCCGAGTACCTCGACTCGGACGCGATCTTCGAGGTCACGCGGCAGGGCTTCGCCTGGTTCCAGGAGAAGTTCGACTACGCGTACCCCTTCGCCAAGTACGACCAGCTGTTCGTTCCGGAGTTCAACGCGGGCGCGATGGAGAACGCGGGCGCGGTGACCATCCGCGACCAGTACGTCTTCCGGTCGAAGGTGACGGACGCCGCCTACGAGGTGCGGGCCTCGACGATCCTGCACGAGCTGGCGCACATGTGGTTCGGCGACCTGGTCACCATGGAGTGGTGGAACGACCTGTGGCTGAACGAGTCGTTCGCCACCTACGCCGAGGCCGCCTGCCAGGCCGACGCGCCCGGGTCGCGCTGGCCGCACTCGTGGACGACGTTCGCCAACTCCATGAAGACGTGGGCGTACCGGCAGGACCAGCTGCCCTCCACGCACCCGATCATGGCGGACATCCGCGACCTGGACGACGTGCTCGTCAACTTCGACGGCATCACGTACGCCAAGGGCGCGAGCGTCCTGAAGCAGCTCGTCGCCTACGTCGGTGAGGACGCGTTCTTCCACGGCGTGCAGGCCTACTTCAAGCGCCACGCGTTCGGCAACACGCGCCTGTCCGACCTGCTGGGCGCCCTCGAGGAGACCTCCGGCCGCGACCTGAAGACCTGGTCGAAGGCGTGGCTGGAGACGGCCGGCATCAACGTCCTGCGTCCCGAGATCGAGACGGACGGGGCGGACCTGATCACGTCCTTCGCGATCCGCCAGGAGGCCCCGGCGCTCCCGGCCGGCGCCAAGGGCGAGCCGACGCTGCGCCCGCACCGCGTCGCCATCGGCTGCTACGACCTCGACGCGAGCGGCAAGCTGGTGCGCGGCGAGCGCGTCGAGCTGGACGTGGACGGCGAGCTGACGCAGGTCCCGCAGCTGACGGGCAGGCCCCGCCCCGCGGTGATCCTGCTCAACGACGACGACCTGTCGTACGCGAAGGTCCGCCTGGACGAGCAGTCGCTCGCCGTGGTCACGGACCACCTGGGCGACTTCACGGAGTCGCTGCCGCGCGCGCTGTGCTGGGCGTCGGCGTGGGACATGACGCGGGACGCGGAACTCCCGGCCCGCGACTACCTGTCCCTGGTCCTGTCCGGGATCGGCAAGGAGTCGGACATCGGCGTGGTGCAGTCGCTGCACCGGCAGGTGAAGCTGGCGATCGACCAGTACGCCGACCCGTCCGCCCGGGAGGCGCTGCTGACCCGCTGGACGGACGCCACGCTGGCCCACCTGCGGGCGGCGGAGGCCGGCAGCGACCACCAGCTGGCGTGGGCGCGGGCGTTCGCGGCGACGGCCCGTACGCCGGAGCAGCTGGACCTGCTGGAAGCGCTGCTGGACGGCTCGCAGACGGTCGAGGGCCTGGCCGTGGACACGGAGCTGCGCTGGGCGTTCGTGCAGCGGCTGGCGGCGGTGGGCCGGTTCGACGAGGCGGAGATCTCCGCCGAGTACGAGCGGGACAGGACGGCGGCGGGCGAACGCCACGCGGCGACGGCCCGCGCGGCACGCCCGACGCCGGAGGCCAAGGCGGAGGCGTGGGCGTCGGTCGTGGAGTCCGACAAGCTCCCGAACTCCCTCCAGGAGGCGGTGATCGCGGGCTTCGTCCAGACGGACCAGCGCGAGCTCCTGGCCTCCTACACGGAGCGGTACTTCGCGGCGGTCAAGGACATCTGGGAGTCCCGCTCCCACGAGATGGCCCAGCAGATCGCGGTCGGCCTGTACCCGTCGATCCAGGTCTCCGCGGACACGCTGACCCGCACGGACACCTGGCTGACCGACGCCGCCCCCAACGCGGCCCTGCGCCGCCTGGTCTCGGAGTCCCGCGCGGGCGTGGAACGCGCCCTGCGGGCCCAGACCGCGGACGCGGGGGCCTAGCCGGCCGGCGGTACGTACGAGGGGCGCCCGGCATCGAGCAGGCCGGGCGCCCCTGGCTTCGCCGGCTTTGCCGGCGGCAGGAAACGAGGGCCGTACGTGCGTTCAGCAGCGGTCATGACCTTCCGCCGAGGGCTGTCGCTCTCCGTCTCGCGCTCTCCTGCCGGCGACGCGAAGGCGTCTCGCCGGACCCTACGAGATCGCGGCTGTCGCGGCAGGAACAGCCGCAACACCCGGTCATGCGGGGCACCCCCCCCCGGCCGGCCCTCGTCCTGAGGGGGGATCAGCGCGTGACCTCCCGCACCTTGAAGACCGTCCAGACCGTCTTCCCCGGGGGACATGGCGTGAAGCCGAAATCGTCGGCGAGGGCCGTGACGAGGCGGAGCCCTCTGCCGCCGCAGTCCTCCACCTCCCCGCGCCCCGTCAGCGGTATCCCGTCGCCACTGTCCCGCACCTCTACCCGGATCAACGGGCCGTCGGCGACCAGCGTCAGGGAGAACTCACGGCCCGGTGGCACGCCGTGCAGCAGCGCGTTCGTGGCCAGTTCGGAGACGCAGAGGCGTACGTCGTCGCACCGGTCGACGCAGCCCCACTCGGCGAGCGTTTCGAGAGCGAAGGCGCGCGCGGCACGCACGGAGTCGCGGGCTCGGGGAAATCGACGTTGTCGTGACAGAAGCACGGGCGGACCACCGCCTTGTTCCAGTGGTGTACGGAGACAGCGAAAACGTACCACTATTCGCGAAAAGCAGACAGGTTGAGCGGGCTGCACGCCTAGGCACGTCGCTTAATGTGTAAAGCGGCAAGGTCGTGCCCACACCCTGGAGGACATGGTGAGAGACAACGCATGGGTGAGTTCCTCGTTGACGTATCTGACACCCTCCGGACAGCCCGACGCGTGGCAGGCCGAGGCAGCCAGTCGGGGTGGGAAGGGTACGCAGCGGATCGTGTGCGCGGGTGAGGTCCCGGCCTCGGCGGACGTCGCCCTTCTGCTGGGGGTGGACGCGGATGCCACCGTCGTCGTACGGCGTCGGGTCATCGAATTCGACGGGGTGCCGTGCGAGTCGACCGACACCTACTACCCCGTGGAGATCGCCCGGGGCACACCTCTCGCCGAGACGAGGAAGATCCCCGGCGGGACTGTGCGTCTTCTCGCCGAGCTGGGGCATGTCGGTGTCCGTGTCCAGGAGGACGTGACCGCGCGGGTGCCCGGGGACGAGGAGCGCGAGACCCTCCATTTGGGGCCGGACGAGCCGGTTCTGCTGCTGAGCCGGGTCACGCTGGACAGCGGCGACCGGCCCATCCAGGTCGACCTGATGACCATGCCGGCCCACCGGCAGCGACTGCGCTACGAGATCCGGATCGGATGACCATGCCCCTCACCAGCCCCGATTCCCCGGACCGCCGCTCACTCCACGAGCGCATCGCCGCCGACCTCCGGGACGAGATCATGACCGGCGACCTTCCGCCCGATGCAGCCCTGCCGTCCACGGCCCGGCTCAAGGAAAGGTTCGGCGCCTCCAACGCCACGATTCAGAAGGCGTTGCAGATTCTGAAGGAGGAGCGGCTGGTGGTCGGCCGTGCCGGGGCCGCCGTCACCGTGCGCGCGCACCGGCAACTGACCGTCAGCCCGGCGGGCTCCCTCACACCCGCCGCCCCAGGAGAGCCGTACCCGTGGCTGAGTCGGATCGCGGAGTCCGGCAGCCGGGCGGACAGCGCGCTGCTCGACGTGTGTGAGGCCCGTCCCCCGGCCGACGTGGCGGCCGCCCTGCGTCTCGGTGAGGGTGAGCCGGCCGTCTCACGTCATCAGCTCTTGTCCGTCGACGGCGAACCGGTCGAGCTGGTCACGTCGTACTACCCCTCGGCGATCGCCCGGGGCACTGCCCTCGCCGAGCCGCGGAAGATCCGCGGCGGTACGCCCACGCTCCTGCGCGAGCTCGGATTCCCGCCCCGGCTGAGTGTCGACCGGGTCTCGGCCCGGGTCCCCACCCAGGAGCAGTATCGGCGGCTGGGCCTCCCCGGTGACCTGCCAGTGCTGCGCACCCTGCGCGTGGTGCAGAGCGACGGGGACCGTCCGGTGGAGGCCACCGTCATGGTGAAGGCGGGGCACCTGTACGAGCTGCGGTACGAGTTCACGTCCGGTTGAGTCCACGGCGTTCGGCGCACGCCAAAGGCGCCGGCCTCGGTGTCGTACGTGCGGCACGCGCATGCGTACGACGGCGAGGACGGCGCCCTCGGGACGAATGTGCCGGGCCGGGTGTGCCGGGCCCGGCCGGTGTCAGGCCTGGGTCTGGATCTCGGCCTTGGTCTTCGGCTTGGTGTGGCGGATGGTCGACTTGTCCAGGACCAGCACGGCAGCCGTGATGATCAGGAACAGCCCGAGGGGGGCGACGACGTACAAGCCCAGCGTCTCGATGACGCTCAGGCCCGGCCCGGGGTCGTCACCGTCGTCGCGCGTGACAGCGAGCGCGGGGGACGACATGAGCAGCATCATCAGCGTCGTACCGGCTGCCAGGGCGCCGGCGCGCAGGGCGTTCTTCTTGTCCACGCAGCAAAAGTAGCGAACGCCCGAACGGGTCGCGCGCCCGGGGTGCCGTACGGAACCCGTCCGCCGGTTTCCCCGCCCTCGGGGAGCCCTCGGGCCACCCCGGCTGGGGCCTCACTCGGTCTTTCCCGGCCGGCCGGCTCCCCCCGCCGCTCCCGTCGCTCCTCCTCTGCCCGTCCCTTCCCGCAGTACGTCCGTCAGGGCGCGCAGGCGGGGGGACGCGGTGAGTTCCTCCAGGGTGACCGGGCGGCCGTCGGCGTCGGCGACGGGGAGGCGCCAGTTCGGGTACTGGTCGGACGTGCCGGGCAGGTTCTGCGGGCGGCGGTCGCCCACGCCGTCCGGGAGCCAGACGCCGATCATGCGGGCCGGGGTGTGCGTCAGGAACCGGTGGACGGCCTGCACGCGGGCCTCCTCGTCGGTCGCGGCACGGCCGGCGCCCGTGCCGAGGTCCACGCCCGTGCCGAGGTCCACGCCCGTAGCGTGCCCGGCGCCCGGGCCGAGGTCCACCCCCGTGCCCGTGCCGCGCCCGGCATCCGTGCCGTGCCCGGCGCCCCGGTCGTGCAGCAGGCCGAGTTCGGTCAGCCGGGCGAGCCATTCCCCCGTGTCGGCCGCCGCCTCGGAGCGTTCCTGCTCGACGGGGCGGGTGAGCAGGCCGAGGCGGTCGCGGAGTGCGACGTGCTCGCCGGTGAGGCGGGCGGCGGTGGGCGGCAGGTCGTGGGTGGTGGCGGTGGCGAGGCAGTCGGCGCGCCAGCGGCCGGGGGCCAGGGGGCGGCCGTCGCCGTCCCAGTCCCGTTCGAACCACAGCACCGAGGTGCCGAGCACGCCGCGTTCGCGCAGCCTCTCCCGTACGCCCGCCTCCACCGTGCCGAGGTCCTCGCCGATGACGACGGCCCCGGCGCGGGAGGCCTCCAGGACGAGGACGGCGAGCATGGCGTCGGCGTCGTAGCGGACGTAGGTGCCCTCGGTGGGCGGCCGGTCGTGGGGGACCCACCACAGGCGGAAGAGGCCCATGACGTGGTCGATGCGGAGGGCGCCCGCGTAGCGGAACAGGGCGCGCAGCAGGCGGCGGAAGGGCTCGTAGCCGGATGCGGCGAGGCGGTCGGGGCGCCAGGGCGGCAGGCCCCAGTCCTGGCCGCGGGCGTTGAAGGCGTCGGGCGGGGCGCCGACGGACATGCCGGCGGCGAAGTGGTCCTGCTGGGCCCAGGCGTCGGCGCCGCCGGGATGCACGCCGACGGCGAGGTCGTGCACGATCCCGACGGGCATGCCGGCCTCGCGGGCGGTGCGCTGGGCGGCGGTGAGCTGGGCGTCGGTGAGCCAGGCGAGCCGGCGGTGGAAGTCGACGCGGGTCTTCAGGTCCGTACGGGCGCGGGTCGTTTCCGCGGAGCGGGGGTCCTGGAGGCCGGCGGGCCAGCGGTGCCAGTCGGGGCCGTGCGCCTCGGCGAGGGCGTACCAGGTGGCGTGGTCCTGCAGGGCCTGGCCCTGCTCGGCCACGAAGTCGTCGTAGGGGGCCCGTCCCGCGGGGGCGAGCGGCACGTCGAGGATTATTTCCAGCGCCTGCCGCTTCAGTTCCCACACGGCGTCGCGGTCGATGAGGGCGCCGTGGCCGAGGACGGCCCGGCGCAGCAGGGCGGCACGGTCGAGCAGGCCGCGCACCCGGTCGGAGCCGGCGACGCGGGCGAACTCGGGGACGTCTTCGACGCGCAGGTGCACCGGGTCGGGAAAGCGTCGCGAGGAGGGCCGGTACGGGGAGGGGTCGGTGGGGGCACCGCCGCCGGGCACGGCCGCGTGCAGCGGGTTGACCTGCACGAATCCGGCGCCGACGGTGCGCCCGGCCCAGGCGGTCAGCTCGGCGAGGTCACCGAGGTCGCCCATGCCCCAGGAGCGGCGGGACAGGACGGAGTACAGCTGGACGAGGAGGCCGTACGAGCGCTCGGGCGGCGTGGGCAGCCGGGGCGGGGCGGCGATCAGGTGGGCGGTGGCGGTGCGGCCGTCGGGGGCGGTGGCGGTGAGCCGGTGGACACCGGGCGGGAGGTGTGCGGCGACGGCGCGGGCCCCGCCCGGGTGGGTCTCGCCCCGGTGGATCTCGCCTTGACGGGTCTCGCCCTGTTCGGTCTCGATCCGCAGCCGGGTGCCGGCGGGCAGGGTGGCCAGGGCGGCCGGCGCGGTGGGTTCCGCGGTGTTCCAGCACACCACGGCCGGCGGCAGCAGCCGCTCGCGCAGTTCCCGCTCCCGGACGGCCAGCGCGGCCCGTACGGCCGCGGGGCCGCTCGCGTCGACGCCGAGCGCCCCGAGGGCGGCGGTGATCGCGGTGGCCGAGGCCGTGACCGTACGGTCCGGGGAGGGGCTGTAGGAGGTGGCGACGCCGTGCAGGCCGGCGAGCCGCGACAGTTCCTCGGCGGGGGGCTCGGCCGGCTCGGGCGCTGCCATCTAGGGCTCCGGGCGCAGCAGGTCCGGGCTGTCGGGGAAGTCCTGGTAGTCGTGGCCCGGGTAGTCCGGGTACGACGCCTCCGGGTAGGTGTCCGGCTCGCTGGCCAGCGGGGCGGCGTCGGCGAGCGGCGGCTCGCTGGTGAGGGGCTCGGCGTCGGGCAGCGGCGGCTCGCTGGTCAGCGGGGCCTCGGCGCAGTTTCCCTCCGCGCTGAACACGCACACGCGTGTGGTGTCGATGTCGGCGGACGGCTCCGCCACGGGTTTGGACGGGGTGGGGATCGGTACGCGAACCGGAACAGCCACGGTGGTCTCCTTGTGGGCACGGCTTCTGTGCGGGTGGTGGGTCGTCACGGGGTGCGGGGTGCTCGTTCTGGCGGGCGGGCGACCCGGGGGCTGATGCAGCCCTTACCCAGTGCGCGCGAGGGCAGGCGCCTTGAGCCGGACATCGTGTTCCTGGTCACATCTTTCAGCCTTGCCCACCTCCCAGTCAGGGGCAAACGCCCCCACACACGCCCGTGTCGTTGACACCTTCACCGCACGGATGGTGGGCTCGGAGCCGTGTGCTCTCCGTGACAGGCACCTGCACGCGGCGCAATGTGAGGCCCGCGCCGCGTGGAGCGGAGTCACCCGGAACCACGGGGAGCGCGTGGGGCGCGTGGAGCACGCGGGGCACGTGGAGCGACGAGGAGGGGGCTCGTGCAGTTCGGGCGTGGGAAGAGGGCGGCGGCCCTCGCGTTCGCCGTCGTCACCGGCACGCTGGGCGCGGCACCCGGCGCCGTGGCGGCGCCGCCCTCCCCCGGTACGGCCACCACCTCGCCGGACTCGGCCGGCCCGGAGGTCTCGGTGTGGCCGCGCCCCCAGTCGCTGCGGGCGAACGGCGCGCCCGTCGCGGTCACGGACGAGGTCGCGCTGGTCGCGGAGGGCACGGCGGACCGTCACGCCCTGGCGGCGCTCCGGGCGCTGCTGCGGGAGGCGGGCGCGCGCCGGATCACCGAGGTCGCCGCCGGTGAGCCCCTGCCCGCGGGCGCGCTGGTGGTGCGGGCGGGCCGGGAGAGGTCGCACGGGGACCCGCGGCACGAGCTGCCGCCCGGCGGCTACCTCCTGACCGTCGCGGGCGACGCGGGCCCCGGCCCCGGCCCCGGCGGCATCGTGCTGGTGGGCGCGGGCCCGGACGGCTTGTTCCACGCCGTGCAGACGCTGCGGCAGCTGGTGCGCGAGGACGGCACGGTCGCGGCCGTGGAGGTGCGCGACTGGCCGGGCACCGCCGTACGCGGCATCACGGAGGGCTTCTACGGCACCCCGTGGACGCACGCGCAGCGCCTGGCGCAGCTGGACTTCATGGGCCGTACGAAGCAGAACCGGTACCTGTACGCACCCGGCGAGGACCCGCACCGGCAGGCGCGCTGGCGTGAGCCGTACCCGGCCGAGCGGCGCGCGCAGTTCCGGGAGCTGGCGGAGCGGGCCCGCGCGAACCATGTGACGCCGGGCTGGGCGGTGTCGCCGGGTCAGGCGCTGTGTTTCGCGTCGGACCAGGACGTGCGGGCGCTGACGCGCAAGCTGGACGCGATGTGGGCGCTGGGTTTCCGCGCCTTCCAGCTGCAGTTCCAGGACGTCAGCTACAGCGAGTGGCACTGCGACGCGGACGCCGCACGGTTCGGTTCGGGACCCGGGGCGGCGGCGCGGGCGCAGGCGCGGGTGGCGAACGCGGTGGCACGGCACCTGGCAGCCCGTCACCCAGGTTCCCCCGCCCTGTCCCTGATGCCGACGGAGTACTACGAGGACGGTGCGACGCCGTACCGGAGGGCGCTGGCGGGTGAGCTGGCGGCGGGCGTCGAGGTGGCGTGGACCGGTGTGGGCGTGGTGCCCCGCACGATCACGGGCCGGGAACTGGCCGGTGCGCGGGCGGCCTTCGGCCGGCATCCGCTGGTCACGATGGACAACTACCCGGTCAACGACTACGCGCCCGGCCGGGTCTTCCTGGGCCCCTACCAGGGCCGCGAACCGGCCGTTGCGACCGGTTCGGCCGCCCTGCTGGCCAACGCGATGGAGCAGCCGGAGGCGTCCCGCATCCCGCTGTTCACGGCCGCCGACTACGCGTGGAACCCGCGCGCGTACCGGCCGCGGGAGTCCTGGCGGGCGGCGATCGACGACCTGTCGGCGGGCGACGAGGGCCGCGAGGAGGCTCTGGCGGCGCTGGCCGGGAACGACGCGTCGTCGGTGCTGGGCGGGGACGAGTCGGCGTATCTGCGTCCGCTGATGGAGGCGTACTGGCACGCGCGCGCGAGGGCGGCGAACCGCGCCGCCCTCCGTCAGGAGGACCGTCTGAGGGATGCCTTCGGTGTCCTGCGGGAGCTGCCCGGTCGGCTGTCCGGCACGGCGCTGGGCCGGGAGGTCGCGCCGTGGGCCGAGCAGCTGGCCCGTTACGGCGAGGCCGGCACGACGGCGCTGGACATGCTGCGGGCGCAGCGCTCGGGCGACGCGGCGGCGGCCTGGACGGCGTACCGCAGGCTGGGCGGCCAGCGGGAGCGGCTGGGCTCGGCCCGCGTGACGGTCGGCAAGGGCGTACTGGACCCGTTCCTGAGCCGGGCGCGGAAGGCGTACCGGGCGTGGACGGGCATCGACCACGAACCGGCGGCGAGCGACGGGAGCGGCACGGGCGGCGCGCAGGAGCCGCGGGACGCGGAGGCCGGGGACCACACGGTACGTTTCCCGCGGGCCAGGCCCCTGACGGCCGTGACGGTGCTGGCCGAGCCGGGCACCGAGGGCGACGTCGAGATCCATGTGCCGGGCGAGGGCTGGCGCCGGGTGGGCCGGCTGGACGGGGCGGGTGCCACGGAGGCGCCCGCGCGGCTGCCCGCCGACGCCGTGCGCGTCACCGGCGCCGGGCCGGGCGGCATACGGCATGTGGTGCCGTGGTTCGGCGACTCCCCCGACGTGTCCATGGAGCTGACGCGGGAGCGGACGGACGTGGAGATCGGCGGCGGGGAGCACCTGACGGCGCACCTCGGTTCGCTGCGCCCGTCCGACGTGAGCGGCAGGCTGACGGCGAAGGCCCCGGAGGGCGTCCGCGTGCGGCTCCCGGAGGCCCCGTTGACGCTGCCGCGCGGCACGACGGTGGACGTCCCGGTCGAGGTGAGCGTGGCGGCGGGCTCGCCGGCCCGGTCGTACGACATCCGGATCGCCTTCGGGGGCGTGACGCGGACCCTCATCGTGCGGGCGTTCCCGCGCACGGACGGGCCCGACCTGGCGCGCACCGCGACGGCGCGTTCGTCGGCCGACGAGACGCCCGCCTTCCCGGCGTCGGCGGCCAACGACGGCGACGACTCGACCCGCTGGTCGTCCCCTCCGGAGGACGGCGCCTGGTGGCAGCTGGAACTGCCCCGCCCGGTCCGGCTCGGCCGCGTGGTCCTGCACTGGCAGGACGCCTACGCCGCCGCCTACCGCGTCCAGGTCTCCCCCGACGGCCGCCGCTGGCGCACGGCGACGACCGTCCGGGACGGCGAGGGGGGCCGGGAGTCGCTCCGGATGGACGAGCCGGACGTGCGGTACGTACGCGTACAGGGTGACAGGCGGGCGACACGGTACGGCTACTCGCTGTGGTCGGTGGAGGCGTACGCGGTCGCGGAAGGGCAGGACGGGGCCGGCTGAGGCCTCCGTGTCCCGGCCTCCGTCACCGGCTGGACGTCCGCCACGGGCACGGTCCGTGCCCGGCCGCCGCTCCCGGGGCGCGGAGGCACGGCGGTGGGAACGCCGGCCCGCGCCACGGGGTCGCGGTGCGGCGTGCCGGTCCTGGCGTCGTGCCGGCTCCGGCGGGGGCTCACCGGCCTCCTCCCCGCGCGGTGCGCAGGGCCCGGACGACGGAGGCCGGGTAGGGGGTGTGGTCCGGGTGACGGCGCAGGAGGACGGCGCAGTCCACTTGCAGGCTCCTGTCGCGGGTGGACGCCTTGAGCGCTTCGAGTTCCCGGCACTGCGCGCAGTCGTGCATCACGCCTCACTACTCCGGGACGAACGCGCCGGGACGGGACGCGCCGGCCCGCCCTCGGTGTCTCGCCCGGCCGGGGTGCGCGGCGCGGCGCAGCGCCGCGGCGGAGCGCCGCGGCGCGTGCGGTCATCGGGCGGCGGGGTCGGGAGGGGGCCGCGCGGGCGGGCCGTCGGCGTGCCCGGCGTGTGCCGCCCGCGGGCGTGCCCGGGGGCGGCGGCCGGGCGGGCGCCGTGGACGGAGGGCGAGGGCCGGGGGAAGCGCGCGGGGCGTGCCTGAGGAGGCATCGCCGTACGGCTGTGCCTGCCGGGGGCATGTCGCCGGAACACCGCTCCCACCCGTTCGGGCAATCCTGTTAGGTACATGACGGCTTCCTGCTTCCTCGGGTGGTTCGTGCCCCCGGACCGGTCGCACGGTCGCGGGGGTCCGTCTGTCCGGGCTGCCACGCCGCACGCGGCCCGCACCACGCACACCTACTGCAGTGACGCCGCATTGGGGCCGCAGGCGCCGACCTGACCAGGGAAGACGGACCCGGACGGAGTACGGGTACGGCAACGGAGCGGCGGCGTGCGGCGCGGCGCCGGGAGGCAGGAGGGTCGAGAGACCCTCGCTCGCAGCGCCGCACACCGCGCCCACCGCGTCCGCCGCGTCCGCCGACGGACGCCACCGGCACACCACCCGGGCGGCCGAGGCTCTCCCCCATCCCGGAGACCGGACTCCGCCCACTATTCACTCCGTACATGTACTCAGTGCATACTGATCTCCATGAGCACCCGCCACATCCTGCTGGGGCTGCTCGCCTCGGGGCCGAGCCATGGCTACGACCTGAAGCGACGGCACGACGAACGCTTCCCGCAGGCCCGCCCGGTGGCCTACGGGCAGGTCTACACGACGCTGCAACGCCTGGTCCGGGACGGCCTCGCCGAGGTCGACGGCACCGGATCGGAGGGCGGACCGGAGCGCACCGCCTACCGGTCGACACCCGACGGCACCCGTGAACTCGCCCGCTGGGCGGCCGAGATCGCGCCGCCCGCGCCCTTCGTGACGAACGAGATCTTCGCGAAGGTCGTCGTCTCGATCCTCGGCGGCGGCGACCCCGCCGCCTATCTCCGGGCCCAGCGCGCCGCCCACATGGCGCGGATGCGGGAGCTGACGGCCGTCAAGACCTCGCCCGCCGCCGACCTGGCGACCGTGCTCTCGGCGGACTACGCCCTCAACCACCTCGACGCCGACCTCCGTTGGATGACCACCACGGCGGCCCGGCTGTCCACCCTGACCGCGGAGGTCGACCCCACATGAACGACACGGCGCCCCGAGACGCCCGGGAACCGCTCCTCGCGGCCCGGGATCTCGTCAAGACGTACGGCAGGAGCGACGCCCTGCGCGGCGCCTCGGCCGAGCTGCGGGCGGGCGAGGTCCTCGCCGTCACCGGGGCCAGCGGCAGCGGAAAGTCGACGCTGCTGCACTGCCTCGCGGGCATCGTCCGCCCGGACGGCGGCTCGGTGACGTACGACGGGCAGCGCCTGGACGGCCTGCCGGAGGCGCGGCTGAGCGAGCTGCGCCGCACCGACTTCGGAGTGGTCTTCCAGTTCGGGCAGCTCATCCCCGAGCTCACCGTCCTCGACAACGTGGCCCTGCCCCTGCTGCTGGCCGGCACGGCCCGCGCCCGGGCACGGCAGCGCGCCGGTGAGTGGCTGGAACGGTTCGGGGTGCGCGGCCGGGGCGACCTGCGGCCGGGCGAGATGAGCGGCGGCCAGGCGCAGCGGGCGGCGCTCGCGCGGGCCCTGGTCACCGGGCCGCGCGTGGTGTTCGCGGACGAGCCGACCGGTGCGCTGGACTCACTGGCGGGCGAGCAGGTGATGACGGCCCTGGTGCACACCGCCAGGGAGGCGGGCACCGCGGTACTGCTGATCACGCACGACGCGCAGGTCGCGGCGTACGCGGACCGTGAGCTGTCGCTGCGGGACGGCGCGGTCGTGACCGGGGCCGCGGTGACGACGGGGGTGACGTGGTGACGGGCGACCTGCGGCTGGCCTGGCAGCTGGTGCGGGGCTCCGGCCGGCGCGAGGGGTGGCGCGTCGCGCTCACCGGGGTGGGCGCGCTGCTCGCGACGGGGCTCGCGCTGGCGGCCGTGGCGGTCGTCTCGCTGCGCGGCCGACGGCCCGTGCCGTTCGCGAACGGTCTGCTGGACCGTCCCGGCGAGCGGCAGGGCATCGTCGTCGGGCTGCTGCTCTTGCTGGTGCCGGCGTTCGGCTTCCTCGGCCAGTGCGCCCGGATCGGGGCGGTCCACCGGGACCGGCGGCTGGCCCGGCTGCGGCTGGCCGGCGCCTCGCCGGGTCAGGTGCGCCGGATCGCCGCCGCCGAGACGGGGCTGACGTGCCTGGCGGGCTCGGCCCTCGCGGCGGCGTGCTGCGCGGTGCTGGTACGGACCCGGTGGCCGGACGCGCCCGCCACCGCCTGGGCGGGCTTCGCGGTGGTGCTGCTCGCGGTGCCGGCACTCGGCGCGCTGGTGAGCGTCCTCGCGCTGCGCCGGGTGGTGGCCTCACCGCTGGGCACGGTGCGCCGGGTGCGTCCGCGGGGCCGTGCCGTCCCGGTGTTCCTGGCGGTGCTGCTGCTGTCGGTCGCCGTGGCGGGTCTCTCGTACGCCGTGACGCACGACGGCCGGTCGCCGGGCGGGCCCGGTTCGTCGCCCGCACTGGTGCTGCCCCTGGTGGTGCCGGCCGGGGCGCTCGTGCTGTGGCTGGCGGGCGCGACGGCACGCCTGACCGGGCGGGTGCTCGCCGGCCGCACGGACCGCCCCGCGGTGCTGATCGCGGCGGAACGGCTGCGCGAGGACCCGTGGGCCCAGGCCCGTACGCATGCGGCGGTGCTGCTGGCGACCGTCGCCGGGACGGCCTTCGTGGGCGTCCGGGAGGCGCTGCTGGACAGCCTGCCGGTGGCGAACCGCTCCTTCTACACCACGGGCATCGGTCTCACGACTGCGGCATTCGGCGTCGCCCTGGCCATCACGCTGTCCGGTCTCGCCGTCGGCACCGCCGAATCGGTCGCGGCCCGCCGCGGGGGCCTCGCCGCGCAGGCCGCGGCCGGGGTGCCGCACCAGGTGCTGGGCCGGGCAATGCTCCTGGAGACGGCGTTGCCGCTGGCACCGACGGTGCTGGTGGCGGGTGTCGCGGGCATGGCGATCGGCTCGGGCTACGCGCTCGTCGCCGGTGGCGGGTCCCTGCCGTGGGCGGCGCTCCTCGTACCCGTCGGCGTGTACGCCTGCTGCCTGCTGGCCGCCGCGACCGCGCTGCCGCTGCTGCGCCGCACGGCGCACCCGGCGGAGCTGCGCCACATGTGACGGCGCGAGCCCGGCCCGGGGCGCTCAGGTCCCCGGGCCGGGCTCCGGGCCGGGCGGGCCCGGCAACACGAAGGCCCGGATCCTCGTCAGGCGGAAATGCCGTCGATCCGGGCCAGGGCGTCGTCCGCGCCGAACGGCTGCAGGTACGGCAGCCAGCGCGGATCCCTGTGACCCGTGCCGATGATGCGCCAGGCCAGGCCGGTGGGCGGGGCGGGTTTGTGGCGCAGCCGCCAGCCCAGCTCGAACAGATGACGGTCGGCCTTCACGTGGTTGCAGCGGCGGCAGGACGCCACCACGTTGTCCCAGACGTGTTTGCCCCCGCGGCTGCGCGGGATGACGTGGTCGACGCTGGTTGCGACACCACCGCAGTACATGCACCGGCCGCCGTCACGGGCGAACAGCGCCCGACGGGTGAGAGGAACGGGGCCCCGGTAGGGAACCCGGACGAATCGCTTGAGCCGGACCACGCTGGGTGCGGGGACTGTGACGGTCGCGCTGTGCACATGGGCGCCGGACTCCTCGAGGCATACGGCCTTGTTCTCGAGGACGAGGACGAGCGCGCGGCGGAGCGGTACGACGCCGAGTGGCTCGTACGACGCGTTGAGGACCAGGACATGCGGCACGGATGCCTCCTTGTACGCCGGCGGCGCGTGGCTCGCGCCGGGACGATTTCGTAGTCAGTCTCCCCTCATGCCTGGTGGACGCGCCACCATGTCCCGGTAACGGGCTGGGAGTGTTTTCGACCACATCTCATTCATCCCCCGAATGATGCGGCTTTCATCCCACCTGTTCATCGTATGAATGGGCACGGTCTGTTCCCGCACCATGACGCCGATCGGCACGCGATGCCCCGTTAGTGTGGTGAAACCTGCCCTTCCGGTGACCTTTCCGTGACCTGGACCACCGTGGACCCCGTGGCCCCCCGCGCCGGAGGCAGACCGCTGCATCTGGAGGTACCTGCCGTGTCCCTGTCCGCCGCCGTCCTGACGGCCGCCGGTTCGCCGTCGCCGTCCCCGTCCGGGAGTACGTCCCCGGCCGGAAGCCCGGCGCCCGTCGTCCCTTCGCTGCACAAGGCCCAGGAGCACGCGACGAACGCCGCGGGCTGGGTCGAGGAGAACTGGTCGACGTGGCTGGCCATCGGCCTGCGGGTGCTCGTGATCGTGGCGATAGCGACCGTCCTGCGCGTGATGGTCCGGCGCGCGATCACCAAGCTGATAGACCGCATGAGCCGCACGGCGCAGTCCGTCGACGGCTCCCCGCTCGGCGGTCTGCTGGTGAACGCCGAGCGGCGCAGGCAGCGCTCGCAGGCCATCGGCTCGGTCCTGCGCTCCATGGCCGGCTTCGTGATCCTGGGCACGGCCGCCCTGATGGTGCTGGGCACGTTCCAGATCAACCTCGCCCCGCTGCTGGCGTCCGCCGGGGTCGCGGGCGTGGCGATCGGCTTCGGCGCCCGCAACCTGGTCACGGACTTCCTCTCCGGCGTCTTCATGATCCTCGAGGACCAGTACGGCGTGGGCGACTCCATCGACGCGGGCGTCGCCTCCGGCGAGGTCATCGAGGTGGGCCTGCGGGTGACGAAGCTGCGTGGCGACAGCGGCGAGATCTGGTACGTCCGCAACGGCGAGGTGAAGCGCATCGGCAACCTCTCGCAGGGCTGGGCCACGGCCGGTGTCGACGTGACCGTCCGCTCCGACGGGGACCTGGACGAGGTGCGGGCCGCCCTCACCGAGGTCGGCGCCAAGCTGGGCAAGGAGGAGCCCTGGAACGAGATGCTGTGGGGTCCGGTCGAGGTCCTCGGCCTGGACAGCGTGCTGCTGGACTCGATGGTGGTCCGGGTCTCCGCCAAGACCATGCCGGGCAAGTCGCTCACGGTGGAGCGCGAACTGCGCTGGCGCGTCAAGCGGGCCTTCGACGCGGCCGGCATCCGCATCGTCGGTGGCCCCACGGCGGCCGAGGACGCGGCCCCGGCCGCCGACCCGACGGCCGGGATGGCGGCCCCCTCGGCCTACGCGAGCACCGCCTCGCCCCAGTCGGTGGCGGCGTCCCCGCTGACTCCGCCGCCCAGTACGACGAAGTAGACCCCGCGCCCGGAGGGCGACGCGCGTACCCCTGGCGTCGTCCCGTCCGCGGCAGCCCGCGTTCCGCCGGCCGTAAGTTCCCGGCGGACGTGGGCGACCCGGCTCGCCACCGGTCCCGTCGCCCCCGTCTGCGTCCTGGGCCCCGAACCCCTTCGGCACCTCCCGCCGGAAAACCGGCTCGAAAACCGATGGACGCGGAGGCTGGTTGACGGGCCTCCTGGAACAGGCCGGTCTTCCTCCGGGGGAACCGAAGGGTTTCCTCCGGCGTATCCCTCAAGGGACCCACTGGATTCATGGGGGAACCGCGCCGGATCCGAGCAAGATCCAGTGAAGCCCGGTGCGGATGCCGGTCCCGGCGGCGATACTTGCCGCGACGGATGACCATGGGGGAGGTCAGCAGTGACGCAGCCGCCGACGAACAGCACGGCGCCACCGGGCCGGGGGCGCCCGGACCCCACCGCCAGTGCCGCCGGTGCCGACGGCCCGCCCAGCGGCGCGCCCGTCCTGCCGGCCGTCCCGCCCCAGCGTTCCGGCACCGCGGCCGGCCGCCCCGGCGCAGCGTCCGGCCGCGGTGCCCCCGCCGCGCCTCGCCGCACCGCCCTCGCCGAGGGCGCGGACCGGCTGCGTACGGCCGCGACCACCGAGCCCGGCCGGCTGCGCGTCATCGGTGCCGTGCTCGCCGTGCTCGTCGTCGCGTTCGGCGCCGTCACCGCCTGGCAGACCGGCGACCGCGCGTCCGCCGCCGACGCCGTCCTGCACCGCAGCCAGCCCCTCAGCTCCGACGCGGCCGACATCTACCGCTCCCTCGCCGACGCCAACACCGCCGCCTCCAGCGGCTTCCTCGCCGGCGGGCAGGAGCCCAAGGCCTCCCGCGACAGCTACGAGAAGGACATCCGCACGGCGGCCGACAAACTCGTCAACGCCGCGGCGAACTCCGAGCCCGGTTCACCCTCCGCGCAGACGATCGCCCGGCTCAACCGCCTGCTGCCCGAGTACAAGGGCCTCGTGGAGCGGGCCAGGACGTACAACCGCCAGGGTTACCCGGTCGGCGGCGCCTACCTGCGGTACGCCAACGAGAAGATGCACCAGCAGATGCTCCCGGCCGCGGAGGACCTGTACACGGACGAGAACCGGCGGCTGCGCGCGGACTACGCGCGGGCCACGCCCTACCCCTGGGCGGCGATCGGCCTCGGCGTGCTCACGCTGGCCGCGCTCGGCTGGGCCCAGCACCGCAACTACCGCCGCACGAACCGCGTCCTGAACCACGGCCTGGTCGCGGCGACGGCGACGTCGACGGTGGTCCTGCTGTGGCTGATCGTCGGCCACAGCGTCGCGCGGGCGTCCCTCGACGACTCCTACGACCACGGCGTCCGCTCGCTGAACGTGCTGCACGACGCCCGTATCGCCTCCCTCAAGGCCCGCGGCAACGAGAACCTCACGCTGGTGGCGCGTGGCGCGGAGACCGTCAAGGTCGGCGCGGACGAGGTCGACGCCTACGACCACGACTTCCGGACCGAGATGCGCCTCCTCGGCAAGGGCCTGGCCGAGGCGCGGCGCCTCGCGGACGACAGGGCGGGCGAGCAGCCGGTCGCGACGGCCGTCAGCAACATGGCGGAGTGGCGGAAGCGCCACGAGGCCGCCCGCGATCAGGACGAGTACGGCAACTACGACGCGGCGCTGGACAAGGTGATCGGCGCGAAGGGCGCGACCGGCGAGTGCTTCGACAGCGTGGACGACAACCTGGCCAGCGCGCTGAGACACGAGACGGCGGAGTTCGAGTCGGCGGCCGGCGACGGCCTGGACGCCATGACGGGCCTGCCGTCGGGCGCCGGTGTGCTCGCCGTGCTGGGCGCGGCGGGGGCCGTGCTGGGCATCGGCCGCAGGCTGTCGGAGTATCGGTGAACGGGGGCGTGACGATGCGTGCACGACGTCTGCGGGCCGGCCTGCAGGGCTGGGGCGGTGTGAGTGCGATGGCGCTCGTGTGCGCCCTGGCGGTCCTCTCGGCGCTGCTGCTGCCGCACGCGGGGCGGGCCGGTGGGGGCGGCGGCGCGGACACCGACGGTGCCGGCGTGGCCGAGGGCACCCGCATCAGCGCGGAGCCCGACTGCGTGGACCCCGAGAAGCAGACGCTGTCCCCGTCCGACGAGGACGGGTCGGCGATCGAGGCGATCAAGAACCGGCAGGGCGAGAAGCGCAAGCTGATCGTGGGCGTCGACCAGAACAGCTACGGCTGGGGCTACCGCAACCCCAACCGGGGCCCGTCCGGCGACCTGGAGGGCTTCGACATCGACCTGGTGCACCGCATAGCCGAGGACATCCTCGGCGACCCCGACGAGGTGCAGTTCAAGGCGATCCCGACGGACCAGCGCATCCGGGCGATCCAGGACGGCCGCGTCGACATGGTCGTACGCACCATGACGATCAACTGCGACCGCATCTCCGACGTCGCGTTCTCCGCGCCGTACTTCAAGACGGGCCAGCAGGTCCTGGCACCCAAGTCGTCCGGGATCAAGGGCTACGACGGTTCGCTCGCGGGCATGCGGATCTGCACCGCGGAGAGCTCCACCGCGTACTCGACGCTGACGGACGGGCTCAGGACGGGCGATCTGCCGACCTCCGCGGACATCTCCACGACCGTGCCCAACCAGCTGGACTGCCTGGTGCGGCTGCAACTGGGCGAGGTCGACGCGGTGGTGACCGACGGCGCGCTCGCGGCGAGCCAGGCCGCGCAGGACCCGATGGTGCAGCTGAAGGGCGACGCGTTCACCACCGAGTACTACGGCGTCGCGATGAAGAGGGACGCCGACGATCTGGTCCGCCGCGTCAACCACGTCCTGGAGGACTACCGCGAGGACACCTCGAACGGATGGCAGGCGTCCTACGACAGGTGGCTGTCGGAGACACTGGGAGAGAACTCGGCGGAGTCGGAACCGCCGGCCCCGCGGTACGAACGTGAGAGCTGACGGCACGCCGACGGACGAAGGACCGCAGGAACGACCGCCACCACCGCCACACCTGCCACAAGCACCACAACCGCCAGTCAACTACAGCAGCGAGAGGTGATCGATGGGCGTCACGGGATCCACCGGGCCGGTACTGGACCGGGACGAGGTGGACCGTGCGCTGGCGCGGCTCGGCGCCGAGCACGAGGCGATCGAGACCTCGCTGCTCGCCCTCCAGGACCACGCGGGCCGCAGACTCCTCGAAGGCGCCGAACTCACCGGCGTCACCAGGGAACGGTGGGCGGCCACCGACGCGGCGATCACGCTGCTGTGGACGTACTTCGACGCGTACGCGGGCGCGCTGCGCACCGCCCGGGAGATCCGCACCCGGCGCCGCTGGTCCAGCCACGAGGACCTGGTGGAACTGAGCGACCTGCTGACCGGTGAGTCGGTCACGCTGGCCGCCGCGCCCGAACTGCCCGGCGGGCGGGCGAAGCTGAGCGAGCGGTACTCCCTGTCGACGCTCGTGGACCGCATGAACGACCTGTACGCGCACTCGCTCGACATGGTCGTCGCCGCCGACGCGGTCTGGTCGGCGCTGCCGGCCCGTATCGATCTGCTCGCCGCCGAGCTGCAGCGCACCCGGCAGCTCGCGCACTCCGTCGGCGTGCGCCCCGGCGAGCACCCGGCGGGCGACGACCTGGAGCGCATCACGCGCACGCTGACGCGGCTGCGCGAGCAGGTGGTGTCGGACCCGCTGGCGTTCTGGAAGCCCGCCGAGGGCAGTTCGGCGCCGGGCGGCGGCAGGCCGGACACCACGGTGTACGACCGTGAGGCCCGCGCGCTGGAGGACGTACGCCGGGAGATCGACGCCGTGCTGGAGGTCCGCAAGGACGCGGAGGCGCGGATCCTGAAGCTGCGGGACCTGCTGTCCCGCGCGGACCGCACGCTCGCCGAGGCCCGCTCCGCACGCGTCGAGGTCCTCGCGAAGATCGCCGCGACGGAGGTCCCGGTGGTCAGCGGCCCGCCGACGGTGCTCCAGGAGCAATTGTCGACGGCCGCCGAGTACCGCAGGCACGCGCGGTGGCACCGTCTGTCGCCGCTGCTGGAGTCCCTGGAGCGCAAGGCGGAGGACGAACTGCTGAGGGCCCGGGAGCAGTTGACCGCCGTCACGGCTCCGCTGGCGGTCCGCGCCGAGCTGCGCGGCCGGCTCGACGCGTACAAGGCGAAGGTCGCCCGGCACGGGCTGGCGGAGGACCCCGAGCTGGTCGAGAAGTACGAGAAGGCGCGCCGCATGCTGTGGAGCGCGCCCTGCGACCTGCGGGTGGCCGAGCAGGCGGTGCTGCGCTACCAGCACGCGGCGGCCGAACTGTTCGGCGCCGCCGCGCGGACGGCGGGCCGGGCCGGGCCCGAGGACCGCGGGGGACCGGGCGCGTGAGCGGCGAGGGGGAGGCGGCGGAATGAGCCGGACGGGGAACGAGCCGGGCGGTCCGGCCGGGCGGAGCTGTCAGCGGCCGGGCTGCGAGGGCGCGTACGAGGACGTGGGCGGCGGCGAGCTGTACTGCGACCTGTGCGGTCTCGCCCCTGTGGTGTCCTCGGCCGGCACGGTGGGCTCGGCCCCGACCGGGGTCACGGTCGCCGCGCGGGACCCGGGGGGCGCTCCGGCCGGCGGCCAGGACTCCGGCGGTTCGTCGGCCGGAGCGCACCCGAGCCGCCCGAGCAGCCGCAGTTCCCGTACGTCGTCGTCGCAGTCGGCGAGGTCACGGCGCTCGGTGTCGGGCCGCCTGTCGCGGTCGGTGTCGGGGCGGTCGGGGAGCCGGTCGGTGTCGGTGCGCAGCTCCGGTTCCGGGACCGGTTCGGCCTCGCGCGGGCGGCTCGGTGCCGGTCTGGTGCAGGTGCCGCCGATCCCGCGGCCCGACCCGCGCGCGATGGTGCCGGCCAACCCCGAGGTGCCCGAGCGCAAGCGGTTCTGCTCGCGGTCGGACTGCGGGGCGCCCGTCGGGCGGGCCCGCGGCGGGAGGCCGGGCCGCACGGAGGGCTTCTGCACCAAGTGCGGCCACCCCTACTCGTTCGTGCCCAAGCTGCGCACCGGTGACGTGGTGCACGGCCAGTACGAGGTGGTGGGCTGTCTCGCGCACGGCGGGCTCGGCTGGGTCTACCTGGCCGTGGACCGCGCGGTCTCCGACCGTTGGGTGGTCCTCAAGGGCCTGCTCGACACGGGCGACCAGGACGCGATGGCGGCGGCGATCTCCGAGCGGCGGTTCCTCGCGGAGATCGAGCACGCCAACATCGTGCGGATCTACAACTTCGTGGAGCATCTCGACCAGCGCACCGGCTCCCTCGACGGCTACATCGTCATGGAGTACGTCGGCGGCAGGTCGCTGAAGGAGATCGCCAACGGCCGCCGCACCCCGCAGGGCAGACGCGACCCGCTGCCGGTGGAGCAGGCGTGCGCGTACGGCATCGAGGCCCTGGAGGCGCTGGGCCACCTGCACAGCCGCAATCTCCTCTACTGCGACTTCAAGGTCGACAACGCGATACAGACCGAGGACCAGCTGAAGCTGATCGACATGGGCGCGGTGCGCAGGATGGACGACGACGAGTCGGCCATCTACGGCACCGTGGGCTACCAGGCGCCGGAGGTCGCGGAGGTCGGCCCCTCGGTGGCCTCCGACCTGTACACGGTGGGCCGTACGCTCGCCGTCCTCACCTTCGACTTCCAGGGCTACACGACCGTCTTCGCCGACTCGCTGCCCGACCCCGACCACATCGAGGTCTTCCGGCAGTACGAGTCGTTCTACCGGCTGCTGGTGCGGGCCACCGACCCGGACCCGGCGCGGCGGTTCGCGTCCGCGCAGGAGATGGCCGAGCAGCTGACCGGCGTGCTGCGGGAGGTCGTGTCCCTCCAGACGGGCCGCGCCCGGCCCGCCCTGTCGACCCTGTTCGGGCCCGAAGTGAAGGTGACCGACGCCGAGCTGTTCCCGGGGCTGGACGGCGAGGTGTCCCGGCTGGGCGCGCGGCCGGTGGCCGGCCGGGGCAGACCCACGGCGTCCGCGCCGACGGGGAGCGCTGCCGCTCCCGGCGGTGCCCGGCGTCTCGTCAAGCCGCTCGCCGCGCCCGCCGCGGGGCTCGCCCTGCCGGTCCCGCGGGTCGACCCGTCCGACCCCAACGCGGGGTTCCTGGCGGGCCTGATGACGTCCGCGCCGGGCGAGCTGCTCGGCGCGCTGGCGATGGCGCCGTCGCCGTCCGTGGAGACCCGGCTGCGGCAGATCCGCGCCTGGCTGGAGAACGGCGACTCCTGCACCGCGCTCGACGCCCTGCGGCGCGTGGAGAACGAACGGCCCGAGGACTGGCGGGTCGTCTGGTACCGGGGCGTGTCCTCGCTGGTCACCTGCGACCACGAGGGCGCGGCGCTCGCCTTCGACGCGGTGTACGACGCCTTCCCGGGCGAGCCCGCCCCGAAGCTGGCCCTCGGTCTGTGCGCCGAGGTGCTGGGGCAGCTGGACAACGCCGCCGAGTACTACCGGCTGGTGTGGGCGACCGACCCGAGCTACGTGAGCGCGGCGTTCGGCCTCGCGCGCGTGCGGCTCGCGTCCGGCGACCGGCGCGGCGCCGTACGGACGCTGGAGTCGGTGCCGGAGTCGTCCATCCACTACACGGCGGCCCGCGTGGCGGCCGTACGGGCCCGGCTGCGGCAGCGGACGCCCACCGCGGGTGACGGACCGTTCCTGGACGACCTGTCGGCCGCCGCGGGGCAGATCGAGGCGCTGGACGCGTACGGGCTGGATCCGGCGCGCCGCGAGCAGTTGTCCGTGGAAGTCCTCGGCTGCGCCCTGGACTGGGTACTCTCCGGTGGCCAGGGTTCCGCCCCGGCCGCCCGGCGAGTGCTGCTCGGCAGCGAGCTGGAGGAGCGGGGCCTGCGCTTCGGCCTGGAGCGTTCGTACCGCACGCTGGCCCGGCTCGCCCGAGGCGGCGAGGAGAGGATCGACCTGGTGGAACGAGCCAACCGTTACCGCCCCCGGACGTGGGTGTAGTTGATGTCACAGATGCCCCAGTTGTCCACCTGCCCGAGCTGCGAGGAACCGCTCGAGTCGGGCGACCGTTTCTGCGGAGCGTGCGGATACGACCTGTCCGCCGTACCGGCCCCACCGGGCGACCACCCGACGGTGCCCCTGGCCGGCGCGGGGACGCCGCCCGCGGAGCGCGCCGAGCCGGTCACGCCGCCGGCGGGTGCGGCGCCACCCGCTCCGCCGAGCGGTGCCGGGCAGACCGCGCCGGGTGCGGGTCCTATGGTCCCGCCGCCTCCACCGCCGCCGCCTCCACCGCCGGTGGCTCCGCCTGCGGGGGCGGACGCCTCGGTTCCGCCACCCCCACCACCGCCGCCCGCCGCTCCTCCGGCACCCGCCACACCGTCGGCCGCTCCCGAGCCCGCGTCCGGCGGTGGCGTGCGGTTCGACCGGCCGTCGGACGCGGTCGGCTTCGGCGGGCCGGCGGCGTTCGCGACGGACGGTGCGGACACCCCTCCCCCGGGGCCCGACGAGTACGCCCTGCAGGCGCCCGATCCCCGGATCGCCGCCGATCCGGCAGCGCGGGCACCGTCGCAGGCGCAGCCCCCGGCCCCCGCCGCCAAGGTGTGCGTGGCCTGTCGCGCCGGGCGGGTCGACAGCGACGGCTACTGCGAGAACTGCGGGCACGCCCAGCCCCGCGAGCGCGACCACATGGAGCAGGACGCCGGCGCGGTCGCCGCCGTGAGCGACCGGGGCCTGCGCCACCACCGCAACGAGGACGCGTTCGCGATCACCCGCGCCGTGCTGCCCGACGGCTCCCCCGCCACCGTGGCGATCGTCTGCGACGGCGTGTCGTCGGCGACCCGCCCCGACGACGCCTCCCTCGCCGCGTCCCGCGCCGCGAGCGAGGCCCTGCTCACGGCACTGCCCCGTGGCACGCACCCGCAGCAGGCCATGCACGAGGCGATCGTCGCGGCCTCCCACGCCGTCAACTCCCTCGCCGCCGAGCCCGCGACGGCACTGGAGCAGGGACCGCACCAGAACGCGCCCGCCTGCACGCTGGTCGGGGCCGTGGTGACGCCCGGACTCCTCGTCGTCGGCTGGGTCGGCGACAGCCGCGCCTACTGGGTTCCGGTGGACCGCGGCACACCCCCGGCCCGCCTCACCGAGGACGACTCGTGGGCCGCGCAGATGGTCGCGGCCGGCCTGATGAACGAGGCCGAGGCGTACGCCGACGAGCGCGCCCACGCGATCACGGGCTGGCTCGGCGCCGACGCGTACGAACTGGAGCCGCACACCGCGTCGTTCAAGCCGGACCGGCCGGGAGTCGTGGTGGTCTGCACGGACGGCCTGTGGAACTATGCCGAGGCCGCCGAGGACATGGCCGCGGTCGTACCCCTGGACGCCGCGGCCCGCCCGCTGCACAGTGCCCAAGTACTGGTCGGTCACGCCCTGGACGGCGGGGGCCACGACAACGTAACAGTGGCCGTCGTGCCGTTCCCGGCCGCGCGGCAGGGGGCAGGATCGGCCTGAGGTTCACGAGGACCGAGGGGTGAGGACCCAGGGCTGAGGACCGGTGGGGACCGGCCTCGCGGACAGCGGTCCCAAGGACAGCGGCCGCCCCATCCGGTGGGGCGGCCCGGGGGACAGGGGGATCAGAGTAGGCATGGCCAACTTCTCGAAGTCGAACGTGCCGCGCTTCTCGGTGGACGTCTACCAGAACGAGTACCTGCCGGAAGGCGGCCGTGAGGTCAACGCCGTCGTCACCGTGACCGCGACCGGCGGCGGCACGGTCGGCAGCGCGGTCGGCGCACCGCACCTCTACACCTCCGGCCGGGCCCCCGCGGCGGCCGTGGCCGTCATGGTCGACTGCTCGGGTTCGATGGACTACCCGCCGACCAAGATGCGCAACGCCCGCGACGCCACGGCGGCCGCGATCGACACCCTCCGCGACGGCGTGCACTTCGCCGTCGTCGCCGGCACGCACGTCGCCCGGGAGGTCTACCCGGGCAACGGCCGCCTCGCGGTGGCCGACGCCACAACCCGCGAGCAGGCCAAGCACGCACTGCGCCGGCTCGGCGCGGGCGGCGGCACGGCGATCGGCACATGGCTGCGGCTCGCCGACCGGCTGCTGTCCTCGGCGGACGTCGAGATCCGGCACGGCATTCTGCTGACGGACGGCCGCAACGAACACGAGTCGCCGACGGATCTGCGGGCGGCACTGGACGCGTGTGCCGGACGGTTCACCTGTGACGCCCGTGGCGTGGGCACCGACTGGGAAGTGAAAGAAGTCACAGGGATCGCCTCCGCCCTGCTCGGCAGCGCGGACATCGTCGCCGACCCGGCCGGACTCGCCGCCGACTTCACGCAGATGATGGAGACGGCGATGGGCAAGGAGGTCGCGGACGTCGCGCTGCGGCTGTGGACCCCGGTCGGTACGACCGTGCAGTTCGTCAAGCAGGTCGCGCCCACCGTCGTGGAACTGTCCCACCGCCGCACCGGGGCGGGCCCGCGCGCCGGCGACTACCCCACCGGTTCCTGGGGCGACGAGTCCCGTGACTACCACATCTGCGTGCAGGTACCGCCCGCGGACCTCGGCCGGGAAATGCTCGCGGCCCGTGTCTCGCTGGTGGTCCCGCAGCCCGACGGCAGCGTCCACAACCTCGGCGCGCAGGGTCTCGTACGGGCCGTGTGGACGGACGACATGGTCGCGTCCACGTCGATCAACCCCCAGGTCGCCCACTACACCGGACAGGAAGAACTGGCACGGGCCATCCAGCAGGGTCTCGACCTTCGCAAAGTGGGTGACATGGACGGAGCGACGGCCAAACTGGGCCGCGCCGTTCAGCTCGCGAGCGCCTCGGGGAACGCGGACACCGCGAAACTGCTTGCGAAGGTGGTGGACGTGGTCGACGCCGCGACAGGTACTGTGCGACTGAAGGCGAAGGTCGATGAGGCCGATGAGATGACGCTCGAGACTCGGTCGACAAAGACTGTTCGTGTAAAGAAGTGACGTAGAAGAACCGAAGAGAAGCCGGTCCGGAAGACGATCCGGATCACGGCGAGCCCGGCCCCCTGGGGCTGGAGAACTCCGGCCGAGCGGCCGGAAAAGGAGAGGGGGAAGCGCCGACATGCCGACCTGCCCGAACGGACACCAGTCGGGTTCCGACGACTGGTGCGAGGTCTGCGGTCACCGCATGGCCGGTGCCGTGCCTCCGCCCCCTCCCCCGCCGCCCCCGCCCGGCGGCGGCTACGGCTTCCCGCCGCCCGGCGGTCATGGCGGCCCCGGCGGTCATGGCGGCCCCGGTGGCCCCGGTGGCCCTCGTGGTCAGCACGAGCCGGAGCTCTGCCCGCAGTGCCGCACGCCCCGTGAGGGCGGCGCGCCGTTCTGCGAGGAGTGCCGGTGGAACTTCCTCACCAACACGGCGACGTCGTACACCCCGGCCGCGCCGCCCCCGCCGGGGCCCGGTCAGGGAATGCGCTTCCCGCAGCCGCCGCCCGGTCCGTCGTACGGCGGTCACGACTCGTTCGACTACCAGGGCTCGCGCCCGTCGCAGATGAACCGCCCGGCCGAGCCGCTCCCCCCGGGCCCGTCGCCCTACGGCGACCCGTCGGGACGCGGGGGGCCGGGTGGACCCGGCGGTACGGGTGGCCCGCAGGGCGGTCCCGACGGGCCGTCCGGGTTCGGTGGCCAGCCCGGGTACGGTGGCGGTCCGGGCGCCCCCGGAGGCTCGCAGGGCTCCGGCGGTCCCGGTGGCCCGTCCGGTTTCGGTGGCCCCGGCGCCCCGTCCCCCTTCGGTGACCCGTCGCGTCCCGTGCCGCCCCCTCCCGGCCCCACCCCGCCCGCCGGCCCCGGTGGCGGCCCTCAGGCGTTCCAGCAGGCCGGCCCTCCGGCGCCGCCCGGATTCCCGCAGGAGACGCACCGGCAGCAGCCGGGCGGCCCGGCGGGCGGCGGCGAGGACGACTGGACGCTGCCCCCTCCGTCCAACGGCCCGCACGGCGGCGGCGGTTACGGCTACCCGCCCCCCGGCCCGGCCCAGGCCCCGCCGCACGGCGGTCCGACGTTCGGCCAGGGCCCGGCGACATGGCAGGCCACCATCGGTCCGGACCGCGACTACTTCCTGGCGATGATGCAGCGCTCCGGCCCCGAGGCCGCGGGCCTGAACCTGCCCGCGTACTCCCCGGAACAGCAGCGCACGCTCACCGGCAACCAGGTCACCATCGGCAGGCGCCGCCACTCCACCGGCGAGACCCCCGACATCGACCTGTCGGTGCCACCGGAGGACCCGGGCGTCTCGCACCAGCACGCGGTGCTGGTGCAGCAGCCGGACGGCGGCTGGGCCGTGGTCGACCAGAACTCGACGAACGGTACGACGGTCAACGGCTCGGACGAGCCGATCCAGCCGTTCATGCCCGTACCGCTGCAGGACGGCGACCGGGTCCACGTCGGAGCATGGACGACGATCACGGTCCGACGCGGCTGACTACCCGACCGGCTCCCTCGGGGGAGCCGGTCGCCGTCGGCCGGGGCCGGCGGCCTTGGTCCTACGTCTTGAGTCCTCGGTCCCCCGGTCTGAGAACATGGGGGCGTGAAAGAGATTCGGCGCGGCACGCTTCAGGAGCAGACCTTCTATGAGCAGGTCGGCGGGGAGGAGACCTTCCGCCGGCTCGTCCACCGTTTCTACGAGGGCGTCGCCGAGGACCCGGCCCTGCGGTCCATGTACCCGGAGGAGGACCTCGGCCCGGCCGAGGAGCGGCTCACGCTGTTCCTGATCCAGTACTGGGGCGGCCCCACGACGTACAGCGAGAACCGCGGCCACCCCCGGCTGCGGATGCGCCACGCCCCCTTCGCCGTCGACCGCGCGGCACACGACGCCTGGCTGCGGCACATGCGGGTCGCCGTGGACGAACTCGGCCTGTCCGAGGAACACGAGCACACACTGTGGAACTACCTGACGTACGCGGCGGCGTCGATGGTGAACACGGAGAGCTGAGCGGCCGCCGGTGGCGCCTACCCCCTAGGCCGCCGCGTCAGCGCACGCTGACACTCAGGGTGGCGAGTCCCGCACGTCGTACGGCGACCGAGCCGTACGGGGTGCGCAGCCGCAGCCATGCGCCCGAGGCGAACAGGGCGGGCGTGTCGTCGGGACCGGCGGTGGGGCGCAGGAAGCCGAGGGACTGCGCGGCGTGCACCGCGCGGACGGGCAGGCCGGTGTTCCCGATCGGGCGGGACCAGATCTCCCGCCCGATGCCGTCGAGTTCGGCGCGGGTGCGCCGCTCGGGGCCCAGTCCGTCGGTGCGGGAGCGGAATTCGGAGACGGCGGCGGCGACCGTCGCCCGCAGCTCGTCCGGTGCCGGCAGGCCCGGCTCGGGCTGCCAGCCGCCGCGCGGGGGCAGGACGCCCGTCCACGGCGGGCCGGTCACCACGGCCGGTAGCAGGGCGGTGGCGGCCCGCTCGTCCACCGACTCCAGCAGCTCACCCGCGGAGACCGTCGCGTCGAGACTGGCGTCGAGGCCGTTCTCGTAGGGCTTCGCGAGGCGGGTCGCGCGGATCGCCAGGACCTCGAAGGAGGGGGGCCGTCCGAAGACGGCGAGCGCGGTGCCCGCAGCCTGGAGGCGCACCGCGGCTCCACGGTCGTAGTGGAGCAACCGGGAGAGGAAGGCCGCGAGATCCGCCGCCTCCCCCTCGTCGGCGAGGTGGAGCACCGTCATACGGTGACGGCCTCCTGGTCCTTCTTCTTTCCCTTGCCCTTCGCCCGGTTCTTGACCTCGGGCTCCTCCAGGTACTCCTCCAGGAACTCCTGCTCCTCGTCGGTGATCCTGCGCGGCCTCCGATGCTCGAAGTCGAACGGCACGATCACCGTCGAGGCGCGGACGTAGACCTGGTCGCCGTCCTTCACCTCGTAGGTGAGCGTGAAGGAGGCGGCGCGTATCTCCGTGACCCACAGCTCGACGTCCACCGGCTCGTGCCGGTGGACGAGCTGCTGCTTGTAGTCGATCTCGTGGCGGGCCACCACGGAGCCCTGCTTGAAGTTCTTGTCCGGCCGGAACAGGAAGTTGACGCGGGCTTCCTCCAGGTAGCGGAGGAAGACCACGTTGTTGACATGGCCGTACACGTCCATGTCCGACCAGCGCATCGGGCAGCGGTAGATGTGCCGCACGGGATCAGCCCCGGGTCAGTTTCTTGTAGGTGGCGCGGTGCGGCCGCGCGGCGTCCGCTCCGAGTCGCTCGATCTTGTTCTTCTCGTACGAGTCGAAGTTGCCCTCGAACCAGAACCACTTGGAGTCGCCCTCGTAGGCGAGGATGTGCGTGGCGACGCGGTCCAGGAACCACCGGTCGTGGGAGACGACCACGGCGCAGCCGGGGAACTCCAGCAGGGCGTTCTCCAGGCTGGAGAGGGTCTCGACGTCGAGGTCGTTGGTCGGCTCGTCGAGGAGCAGCAGGTTGCCACCCTGCTTGAGGGTGAGCGCGAGGTTGAGGCGGTTGCGCTCACCGCCGGAGAGCACGCCGGCCGGCTTCTGCTGGTCCGGGCCCTTGAAGCCGAAGGCGGAGACATAGGCGCGGCTCGGCATCTCGACCTGGCCCACGTTGATGTAGTCCAGCTCGTCGCTGACCACGGCCCACAGGGTCTTCTTCGGGTCGATGTTCTCGCGGCTCTGGTCGACGTAGGAGATCTTGACCGTGTCGCCGACCTTGATGCTGCCGGAGTCGGGCTGCTCGAAGCCCTGGATCATCTTGAAGAGCGTGGTCTTTCCGACGCCGTTCGGGCCGATGATGCCGACGATGCCATTGCGCGGCAGGGTGAAGCTGAGGTCGTCGATGAGGACCTTGTCGCCGAACGCCTTGCTGAGGTTGTTGACCTCCACGACCACGCTGCCCAGGCGCGGGCCCGGCGGGATCTGGATCTCCTCGAAGTCCAGCTTCCGCATCTTGTCGGCCTCGGCCGCCATCTCCTCGTAGCGGGCCAGACGCGCCTTGGACTTGGCCTGGCGCCCCTTGGCGTTCGACCGCACCCACTCCAGCTCGTCCTTGAGGCGCTTCTGACGCTTGGCGTCCTTCGCGCCCTCGACCTTGAGGCGGGTGGCCTTGGTCTCCAGGTACTTGGAGTAGTTGCCCTCGTAGCCGTGCAGCCGGCCGCGGTCGACCTCGCAGATCCAGCCCGCGACGTTGTCCAGGAAGTACCGGTCGTGGGTCACGGCCACGACGGTGCCCTCGTACTTGGCGAGGTGCTGCTCCAGCCAGTTCACCGACTCGGCGTCGAGGTGGTTCGTCGGCTCGTCGAGCAGCAGCAGGTCGGGCTGCTCGAGCAGCAGCTTGCACAGGGCGACGCGGCGGCGCTCACCACCGGAGAGGTTGGTGACGGGCCAGTCGCCGGGCGGGCAGCCCAGCGCGTCCATGGCCTGCTCGAGCTGGGCGTCGAGGTCCCAGGCGTTCGCGTGGTCGAGCTCCTCCTGGAGCTTGCCCATCTCCTCCAGGAGCGCGTCCGAGTAGTCGGTCGCCATCAGCTCGGCGATCTCGTTGAACCGGTCGAGCTTGCCCTTGACCTCGGAGACACCCTCCTGGACGTTCTCCAGGACGGTCTTCTCCTCGTTCAGCGGGGGCTCCTGGAGCAGGATGCCCGCCGTGTAGCCGGGCGCCAGGAACGCGTCCCCGTTCGACGGCTGTTCCAGCCCCGCCATGATCTTCAGAACAGTCGACTTACCGGCACCGTTCGGCCCGACCACACCGATCTTGGCACCGGGCAGGAAGTTCAAAGTGACGTCGTCGAGAATCACCTTGTCGCCGTGCGCCTTGCGCGCCTTGCGCATGGTGTAAATGTACTCAGCCAAGAGAAACCGTCCGGCAGCTTGATCAGGCAGTGGGCAGATACACCCCATCTTGCCTGACCGTCGCCGTTGGGTGGTAACCCGTTGGCTGCGGGGGCAGGGACCTGGGGTTTTTCCGCCGGTCTGCATCAGCCCCGCCGGTCCTGTGGGACCCGTCCGGTCCGTCCCGTGGGACCCGTCGGCCCCGTGGCGCCCGTCAGCCGCGCGACGGGTTCGGGGTCAGCCCCGTGTCGGGTCCAGGCGGCGGCGCGGGCGGCGCAGGGCGTTCCAGATGGCGCCCAGTGCCAGAGACTGGATCAGCGCGGCGACGACCACCCCGGTGAGCAGGTACCAGGTTGCCGAGTCGGCGCCGAAGAGCGCGTCCCCCGCCGCCGCGACCAGGGCGAACGTCGGGAACGTGAGCAGTGCCGGCCACACCCAGATCAGCGATTCCATCCCGTGGTCCACGAAGAGCGGCTGGATCGTGGCGACGCCGACGGCGAGGCCGACCACACCGAGGTAGACCGCCGAGGCGGGATTGGCGAACATCAGGCGCCAGAGCGTGCGTTTCGGAGCACGTTTCATGGTTTCACCCCCGCGCCGTCGAGTACCTCCCATCGCCGGATGAAAACGGGGTGATGTTGTGCGTACGGGTCCTCGGGCCTGAGCCTCGCGCGTGCGGCCCGGCGCGTGTCTGCCCTCCGTGGCCCGCCTCGGGTCTCTCTCGTCTCGCGCGATCGGCGTGGCGGGGCGGGGCGGGGCAACCGCCACGAAGGTGAGAGCCGGGCCCCGGGGCGTGTGCGGGGCCCGGTCCCGGTCAGTCCTTCGGCCGGTCGTTCCGGCGGCGGGTGATCAGCAGGGCCGCGCCGCCCAGCACCACCAGGGCCACCGCCAGGCCCGCGATCAGCGGGGTCATGTCGGACGAACCGGTTTCGGCGAGGTTGGTGTCGGCGGCTGTGCCGCCGACCGTCGCCGGGCTCGGCTCGGCACCGGACTGGACGGTGATCCCGGTCCCGCTGCCCTGGGTCAGGCAGTCCAGCACGCCGGTGAACCGCTTGGCGAAGCCGCCCGGCCCCTCGATCGTGAAGTCGTACACCTGGTCCTCGCGGAGCGGGATCGTCACCGTCCGCGACTCGCCCGCCGGGATCGTGTACTGGACGCCCATCAGCGCGAAGGTGAACGCCTCGTCGCCCTCGTTGCCCGCGGTGATGACCACGCCGTCCTTGGCGCAGTCCTTGGCCGCGGACAGCGCGGGGATCGCGCCGCTCCCGGCCCAGGTGGCGCTCGCCGCCGCGGAGACCGTCGACTCGCTGGAGCCTGCCAGGATCTGTGTCTGGCTGCGGCTCTCCGAGGTGAGGGCCCGGCCGACCGGCACGGTCGTCGAGGCCTGCACGGTCAGTGTGGCCGTGCCGTCGGCGGCGTCCTCGGGCACCTCGAAGAAGACCTGGCTGCCGTCAGCCGCGGACGTGATCTCCTTGCCGTCCCTGCCGACGACGCGCACTCCGCTCACGGCGGCGTCCGCGGGCGGCGCCACCGTCACGCCGCGGGCGTCGGTCCGTACGGTGACCGGCCCGAGCCGCTCGCCGGGGTGACCGGAGACGGCGGGCGGGTCGAGGGTCAGCGAGGCCGTCGGTTCCGGCAGGGCGCGCGCGTTCTTCTGCAGGTAGTCCGCGAGCTTCTCGGCCTGCGGGTCGACGGCGTCGACGTCCGCGCCGTCCGAGTAGCGCCAGATGGCCACCTGCGTGCCGGCCGCGGCGTCCTGCTCGGAGAGGCCGCCCGTGACGCCGGCCTTCGCGGCGAGCGCGGCGAGGTCGTTCACCTGTGGGTAGGAGTTCTGCAGGATCCAGTGGATGCGGCCCGCGTCCTTGTTGGCGCCGAGCGAGGTGCCGCTCCACGGCGTCTCGTGGTACTTGGCATCGTTCTGCGTGGGGTTGTGGACGTCGACGCAGTACGTCTGCAGCGTCCCGCCGCCCTCGACGGACATCTCGAACAGGCCCGCCGACACCTGCCGGTCGCCGTTGTCGCCGTGGATCACGGCGGCGCCGTAGGTCTTCAGCCCGTTGATGAAGGCGGTCGCCCCGCCCGGGTTCTGTGCCGTCTCGCCACCGGCGGCAGCCGGGCCGGCCGCGGTCAGCGAACCGGCGGCGACCAGCCCGGACAGCAGCGTGGCGGCGGCGAGACGGGCCGCCCCTCGCTGCCGCGTGGACAGCGCAGAGAACGAAGCAAACACGCAAATTCCCCTTCGAGCGGGACCTGTTGGCGCGGGGCAACGGTCCCACCAGCAGAAATCAGAAAGCCCCGGGAGCTACGTCCGGCATCCTAGGGAGGCCGTGGGCCGCGCTTCGCGGCGGTACCGCCGGACGACCGATCCGAATCGGAATCGTTATCGCGCGCACCCCTTCTGGGCAGGGCTTATGGACACATCCCGTGGGCTGTTCGGCGTGCATTCGCCGATGAGCCGCAGTTCGGTCGGGGCGGTGGCCTCGTGGTCTCGGTGGCGGTGTGGTTCTTCATCGTGCGCGTCATCGTGCGCGTCACGTCATCAACGCCGGTTCCGGATGCCTGGGCCGGGTGTCCGGGGCCGATGTCCGCGAAGGCCGCGGGGCCGTGGCGGTCGGTTCGGCGGGTTCGGACGGTTCGGTCGTCGGTGGGGTCTCCCATTCGGGTTCGGGTCGCGGTGACGCGGCGGCCGGTTCGGGCCTGCCGCCCCGCCGGAAGGCCGACGTGCCCCGGGCGAGGTCGTGGCCGATCGCCACCGCGTCGATGTCCGCCGACGTACGGCTCTGCCCGTCGCGCACCTCCGACCGCACCTTCAGCCGGCCCTGCACGATGACGGGCTCGCCCACCGCCAGCGACGCCGCCGTGTTCGTGGCGAGCTGCCGGTTGGCCCACACCGTGAAGAAGTTGGTGTGCCCGTCCGCCCACGTGCCCTTCTCGCGGTCCCAGTAGCGCGAGGTGACCGCCAGCCGGAACCGGGCCGACGGGCCGGACGCCAGCTCCCGGTACACCGGCTGCGTCGCCACGTTCCCCACCGCGCAAAGCATCGTCTCGTGCACAGCAAACCCCTCCCTGGTCCGGCCGTCGAGCGCCGGACGGTTGCGCGTACGGGCCCTTCCCGTACGGCTGCGTCTGTCGCGCCGGCGGTCGCACCCTCGGCCGCCTGCCGCGACGCGACGGCCTCGCCCCGTCCACGGGGCCCGGTCGCCGCGATGTCCAGACTGCCGCCGTCGGACCGAGGCCGCCGGGCGCTGTGGACGGCCGTCCGGCCTGTGGAAAACTCCGTCACCCGTCCGGGTGATGCAGCCCGGTGAGGGGTCAGCCCACGCCGGCCCCGACGCCCGTGACCTTGCCGTACTGCTCCCGCACCTCCCGGTAGCGCAGCAGTTCCGCAGCCACCGGGTCCAGCACCCGTGCTCTGCCGCATCCGGCCGCGGCCTCCCGCAACCGGCGTTCCGCCTCCTGCCCGTACCGCCGGGCCGGTCCCCGCGCCGCCATCCGGCAGCTCCACTCGACGAGCGGACCGCCGACGATGCCCGCCGCCATGAGCAGCACCGGCACGCCGAGGTTCGGCGTCATGAAGCCGAGGATCTGCCCGAGCAGCCACAGTCCGCCGACGGCCTGCAGGACCGTCATGGACGCCTGCACGAGGACGGCCACCGGCCACCAACCCGGGCGGGGCGGCCGACCGGACGGCAGCCCGATCCGGGCCGTGAGCTTGTCCAGCGCCTCCGGCAGTCCCTGCGCGCCGCGGACGGCCGCCTCGCGCACCGCGTGCGCCCACGGGGCGGGCAGCCCGGCCGAGGCCTGTTCGGACAGCGTGCGCACCGCGTGCTCGACGCGCTGACGCGCCGTGGCCTCCGCGTCGGCCTGGGAACGCAGGGGCAGCCGGCCGGTGGGAGGTTCACGCCGGTCGCTGTACCAGCGCCACAACCGCAGCCAGGGCGTCCCGCACGCGCGGTTGGCGTTGCGCAGCCACGCGCGTTCGGCGGCCTCGCCCGCCGCCGTCGCGCCGACCGCGTTCGCGAGCCGGGCCGAGAACTCCTCGCGGGCCTCCTCGCTGAGCCCCGTCCGCTGCCCGGTGACGTAGACGGGCCGCAGCCGCCCCGCCGCCGCGTTCACGTCGGCCGCGATACGGCGCCCGGGTGCGCCGCGCTCCATCACGAACTGTCCGAGCGCCTCCTTCAGTTCGGCGACGCCGTCCCCGGTCAGCGCGGACAGCGCGAGCACGGTCGCGCCGGGTTCGCCGTACTCCCCCAGGGCGATGCCGTCCTCGTCGAGGAGTCGGCGCAGGTCGTCGAGGACCTGTTCGGCGGCCTCGCCGGGCAGCCGGTCGACCTGGTTGAGGACGACGAACATCACCTCCGCGTGCCCCGCCATGGGCCGCAGATACCGCTCGTGGAGCATCGCGTCGGCGTACTTCTCCGGGTCCACTACCCACACGACCGCGTCCACCAGATCGAGGATGCGGTCGACCTGTTCGCGGTGCTGCACGGCGGCCGAGTCGTGGTCCGGCAGGTCGATCAGGACGAGCCCGCGCAGCTGCGGATCGGCGTCTCCGCCGTGCAGCGGGCGGCGCCGCAGCCGGCCGGGGATGCCGAGACGGTCGACGAGGGTGGACGTGCCGTCGCTCCAGGCGCACGCGAGGGGCGCGGCGGTGGTCGGCCGGCGCACGCCGGTCTCGGAGATCGTCACGCCGGCGAGCGCGTTGAACAGCTGCGACTTGCCGCTGCCGGTGGCGCCCGCGATGGCGACGACGGTGTGCTCCCCGGACAGTTTGCGCCGCGCGGCGGCCTCCTCCAGGACCCGGCCCGCCTCCTTCAGCGTCCGGTTGTCGAGCCGCGCGCGGGAGATTCCGACGAGTTCCCGCAGCGCATCCAGCCGCGCCCGCAGCGGCCGGTCGTACATCAGGGGTGCCGCGGTCTGCGCGGTGGACGCCCGGCTCTCGGCGGGCGTGTAGTACTGCTGTGCGGCGGTCTCCTCGTTCACCCGTCGGGCGATCAGTCCGTCGTCCCAGGCGTCTTCGAGGCCGGTGGGGGCCTCGGGGTCCGGGGGGTCCGTCGGATCCGTGGTGTCCTCTTCGGGGTCCCGCCGGTGATCGGCTTCGGGGGGAGGGCCGTCGCGGCGGGCGGGCTCGGGTCCTTCCTCGCCGGTACCGGGGGCCTCCCCGCCGTCGTTCTCTTCGTCCTCGTCGTCCTCGTCGAGCCCGCCGCGGGCCCGGCGATCGACCGGCCGGTCGTTGCCGGAGTCGGTGCCGCTGCCGGAACCGCCGTCGGTGTCGGCGTCGGTGCCGGACGCGTTGTCGGCGTCGGATCCGTTGCCGGCACCGGTACGGGACCCGTTGCCGTCGCCGGGCCCGTTGCCGTCGTCGGATCCGGTCACGGTGCCCTCCGGGCGGTCGGTGTGATCGGTATGGTCCTGATCAGTGGTGGCGGTCACCGGTCACCTCTCCTTCTGCAGTACGGACAGCGCGGCGATGAGTTCGGCCTGTGACTCGGACCGGACGTCCAGGGCGTCGAGCGGGGCGAGCCGGCGCTCGCGTTCGGCGTTGACGACGCGGTCCACGTGCTCGACGAGCAGCCGCCCGCCCCGGTCGCGCAGCCGCAGCGCCCCGCGCACGCCGATCCGTTCGGCCATGGCCTCGCCGGCGGACCGGGCCCGGCGTCCGCCGAGCAGCACGGTGGCGGCGAGGGCGGCGACCACGTCGGGGTCGGGGACGGCGTGCCGGTCGAGCTCGGCGACCTCCTCCTCGGCGTACTCCTCCAGCTCGCGCCGCCAGCGCCGTACGGCCAGGCCGATGCGGTGCTCGGCTCTCTCCGCGTCGGGGTCATGCCCGGTCAGCCCGTCGGCGGCGGGTTCGCGGCGCCAGGCGTCGGCCACGCGCTCGTCGGCGGCGGTGACGGCGCACAGCAGGAGCGCGCCGAGGCTCTCCACGAGGGCGTCCAGGAGCTCCCTCGCCGTGCAGTCGAGGGGGAAGGCCCGCCAGCGCTTCAGGGCGTCCCCGGCGAGCACGGCCCCGGCCTGCAGCCGGCTCCGCACACGCGCGTGTTCGCTGTCGTACGCCGCATCGACCGCGGAGACGAGCCGCAGGGCGGCGGCGTACTGCGCGGCGGCGGCGCTCGCCAGCTCGGGCATGCGGGTCCTGAGGGAGGCGAGGACGCCGTACGCGGTGCGGGTCACGGCGTGGCCGCGGGCCGTCGGATCCTGTGCCTGGTGGACGAGCCAGTTCCGCAGCGCGGCCACGGCGGTGCCGGGGAGCAGACCGCCGCCCCAGGCCGACTCGGGCAGTTCGGGGACTGTGAAGCGGGGTACGTCGCCGAGCCCGGCCTTGTTGAGCAGGGCGCCGTACTGGCGGGACACCTCGGACACGACCTGGTGGGGCACGCGGTCCAGGACGGTGACGAGGGTGACGTCGTACTCCTTGGCGGTGCGCAGCAGGTGCCAGGGCACCGCATCGGCGTAGCGGGACGCCGTCGTGACCATCACCCAGATGTCGGCGGCGCACAGCAGCTCGGCGGCGAGCACCCGGTTGTCGGAGATCAGCGAGTCGATGTCGGGGGCGTCGAGGAGGGCGAGTCCGCGCGGCAGGGTGTCGGCGGTCTCGATGCGCAGCACGCGCGTGGGGTCCTCGCCGGGGAGGGACAGGTCGTCGTCCGGGTCCGGGGCGCGCCGGGGTGTCCACACGCGCGGGAGGTCGGGCAGCATGCGCATGCCGCTGAACCAGTGCTGGTCCTCCGGATGGCAGACCAGCACCGGTGTCCGGGTCGTGGGCCGCAGCACGCCGGCCTCGCTGACCTTCCGTCCCACGAGCGAGTTCACAAGCGTCGACTTCCCGGCCCCTGTGGAGCCGCCCACGACGGCCAGCAGGGGCGCCTCGGGTTCTCTGAGGCGGGGCACGAGGTAGTCGTCGAGCTGGGCGAGCAGTTCGTCGCGGTTGGCACGCGCGCGTGGGGCCCCCGCCAGGGGGAGCGGGAAGCGTGCGGCCGCGACACGGTCGCGCAGCGCGGAGAGTGCGTCGAGCAGCTGAGGCCGTACGTCCAAGGTCACCACATGCGAAGAATGCCCAATTTTAGGGGAATTCTGAAGCATATGAGCATGTCTGCGCGCCGACCGGACACAAGGAGCGGAAGGGGCAAGCAGGGAGCAGGCGCGCGCCAGGCATAACGAGTGCACAACACCCGGCGTTCGTGAGGCCAAAAACAGTGCACGATTCGCACCCGCCTGCGATTATCGGGACCACTTCACCGAACCTCCACATTGAGGGGCGGAGGCGAAGCATCAAGGGCAGGGATGCGGGAGCCCTATCCTTGATCCCGGCAACGTCGGGTTCCGGTCACGGCCGGGACAGCACGACAGAGGCCATCACACCCGGGCCCCCGTAGCTCAGTGGATAGAGCAGGCGCCTTCTAAGCGCTTGGCCGCAGGTTCGAGTCCTGCCGGGGGCGCAACAGCCTCTCACCTGCGGTTCGCGTGAGGGGCTCTTCCAGGTCTGATGCACATGGCTCTACGGCAGGCTTCGCGTATCCATGCCCGTGGACACCTACGCCCCTCGTCGTGGCGTCGACGACTCCCTTCCCCGAACCCGAACCCGGCGGGCCGCCGGGTGTCCCGCCGGGGCCTGATCGACCGGCGGCGCGGCCGGCGGGGCGGAGACCCGAGGCAACCTTGCCGTGCCCCGGTGCCTCCCGTGGTCCGGCCGGGCGCGGGCCGTCAGGTCTGCTTCTGCGGTGTGTAGTCCGCCTCTTCCAGGCCGAAGGTCCAGGCCACGCCCTCTCGCGCCGTTCTCGTGCGCGGCGGTACCCGGAGCCAGTACGTGCGGTGGGTGCCGTCGGGTTCCGGGGTGGAGTTGATCACCTCGACCATCACCAGGGGTTCGTCCCCCTCCAGGTCGATCCGCCAGAGCACGCCTGCCTCGTCGCGCTGCACCGGCTCGGCGCCGGACTCCTCGAGGTAGCGGTCGTAGCCGTAGTGCTCCAGCATCACGCGGCGCAGCTCGGCGTTCTCCTCCTCGCGTATGCGCTGCGGAGTCAGCCCGGCGAGGCCGTCGAGGAATGCGGCGGGTACCGGCATGCCCCGCCAGGCGTGCAGGGCGAAACCGTCCGGGAAGGCAAGCGCCGGACCGTCCCCGCGGTCGAGCCGGCCCGCCTCGTCCCGGTGCAGTTCCACGGGGCGTTCGCAGACGATCGCGGTCCTCTCGTACGGCCACCACCACCCCGCGGCCCGGGCCACCGCCGCCACGCCCGCCAGGGTCTCCGAACCGGCCCGGCCGTCGAAGGCCGCCAGCCAGGCCGCGTCGTGCTGTCCCAGGACCGCGTCGAGCAGTACGAGCCGCACTTCCTGCTCGCCGGCCGTCTCCCCGGCCGTGCCCTCGACCACGCCGGCCCGCAGGCGTTCGGTCAGCATGACCGTCGTGTCCCACAGCTGAGCGCCCGTCAGGGACCAGTGCTCGGCCCAGCCCGCCGGTCCCAGCCGGCCGGCCAGGCTCTCCCGTGCGAGGGCCCACGGCCGGGTACGCACCGCGTCTCGGACGCTGTCGCCCGTCGTGCCGTCCGCGGTGAGCCGCGCCGCCAGCTCCGCGCCCTCGCGGGGCGAGCCCGCCCAGAGAATGCGGCCGGGCTCGGGCAGGCCAGCCAGGCGGTAGGCCAGGCGCACGCCGTCCTCGGCCGCCGTGCGGTCCGCCGGGCCGGTCGCGGCGGCCACCTCGCGCCACGTCGCCGTCACGTCCACCCAGTCCCCGGTCCCGTCCCCGGTTGCCGTCCCCGTCCCCGTCTGCGGGCCCGTCTCCGTCATCAGCCGCTCCCCCTTGATCCCCGTGGTCCCCGTGGTCCCCGTGGTCCCCGTGACTGCCGCGCTCGGCGTCGCCCCGTTCGTCATGGCCCCCTCCTCAGTCCGCCACGACGCGTACCGCACCCGGCGCGTACTCGCGCTGGCGGACCACGCGGTACCAGCCCTTGGGCAGCGGTATCGCCGCGTGCTCCTCGTGCACCACGCGCCCGCCGTCCGGGAGGTGCAGCCAGGAGGCGCCGAACGGGCCCGGCTCGCGGACCAGCGTCCCCGGGCCGACCACCGCGTGGGCATGCCCGGTGACTTCCCCGAGTGCCAGCACGAGCCTTCCCCGCGCGTCCCTGCGCTGCCTCGGCAGTCCGTCCGTACCCGCAGGCACGGCGGCTTCCGCCACGGGCACGATCAGGACATCCCCTTGCCGGTACATGCGTCTCCCCTCGCCCTCGGCAGCCGGCACCGCGCCGCCAACCGATGTCCACGACGCTACGCGGGGGGTCTGACAACGCCCCGCCCTCCAACTCCCGTGCCCGGCCCGGCGGCACTCGCACGCACAGCCCGTCGGCGCCGATGTCAGTGGCGCTTGGTACAAATCTCCGAACGAGCAGCGCCGTCCGACCAGGAGACCGGAGAACCGCGACATGTGCGTCGACCATCTGCAGGAACTGCACGGCCTTCCGGCCTTCGACTTCCCCGAGCCCGGCTCGGACCGGAAGCTGCCCGCCGCGGACTCCGTGGCCTGGCGGCTGGCCGTCGACCCCTACGGCGACCACTCCGAGGAAGGGTTCGACGGCCTGTGGGCCCGTTTCCTCGACACCGTGGACCCCGCGGACGTGCGGGCGATCGTCGTCGGCCAGTGGGGCGAGCCGTACGACAACGACTCCAGCGGGGTCGTGAAGCACCTGGTGGACGCCCGGGACCGGCTGACCTCGCTGCGGGCGGTGTTCCTCGGGGACCTGGAGGCGGAGGAGGCGGAGATCTCCTGGATCGAGCAGTCCGACGTCACCCCGGTCCTCGACGCCTACCCCCTGCTGGAGGAACTCGGCGTCCGCGGCGGCACCAAGCTGCGCTTCCCCGCGGTCCGGCACACGCACCTGCGCACGCTCAGCTTCGAGGCCGGGGGGTTGCCCGGCGAGGTCGTGCGCGGTGTCGCCGCGAGCGACTTTCCCGCCCTGGAGTACCTGGAGATCTGGCTCGGCGTCGAGAACTACGGCGGTGACGCGACCGTCGCCGACCTCGCGCCGCTGCTGGCCGGAGGACGCCTCCCCGCGCTGCACCATCTCGGCCTGTGCAACAGCGAGATCCAGGACGAGATCGCGGCTGCGGTCGCCGCGGCGCCCGTGGTCGCCCAGCTGAAGTCGCTCGACCTGTCCCTCGGCGTGCTCACCGACGCCGGTGCCGAAGCCCTGCTGGGCGGCCAGCCGCTCACCCACCTGACCTGGCTCGACCTCCGCCACAACTTCTTCAGCGAGCCGGTGGCCGAGCGGCTCCGCGCGGCTCTGGAGCCCTCCGGCGTGGAAGTCGACCTCTCCGAGCGGGGCGAGGAGTGGGACGACGACGGCACCGTCCACCGCTTCACCGCCGTCGCGGAATGAACGGAGCGCGACATGACCGTCAACCAACATCTTGGCACCTTCCACGGACTACCCGTCTTCACCCTCCCCGAGCCGCCCGAGGACGGCACGGTGGCGGAGGAGCTCCCGGACACCGCCGGTGTCGCCTGGCGCCTGGACTGCTACGCGGGCGGGGAAGTGCCGTTCGCCGACCTGTGGCAGAGCTTCCTCGACCGGGTGCCGAGCAAGGACGTGCGCGCACTGGTCGTCGGCCCCTGGTGGGAGGACGAATACGCCGACCTGCGCCCGGCGCTTGAGCGGATCCTGGCCGACGCCGGGCGGTTCCCGGCGCTGCGCGCGCTGTTCCTCGCCGACGTCACGGGCGAGGAGTGCGAGATCTCCTGGCTGCAGCTCACCGACGTCACGCCCGTGCTGGAGACCTTCCCGCTGCTGGAGGAGTTCGGCGTCCGCGGCGGCGACTCGCAGGGCCTCGGCGAGGAACCCCTGTCGCTGCGCCCGGTACGGCACGAGGCGCTGCGGGTGCTGCGCTTCGAGTCGGGCGGGCTGCCCGGGCAGGTGGTGCGGGCGGTCAGCGCGTGCGAACTGCCCGCCCTGGAACGGCTGGAGCTGTGGCTCGGCGTGTCCCAGTACGGCGGCGACGCGACGCTCGCCGACCTCGCGCCGCTGCTGGCCGGCGGGCGTTTCGCCGCGCTGCGCCATCTGGCACTGCGCAACAGCGAGTTGCAGGACGAGATCGCGGCGGCGGTCGCCTCGGCGCCGGTCGTCGCCCAGCTGGAATCGCTGAGCCTGTCCATGGGCACGCTCACCGACACCGGCGCGGAAGCCCTGCTGGGCGGCCAGCCCCTGACGCATCTCCGGCGGCTGGACCTCGGCCACCATTTCCTGAGCGAGGCCGTGGCCGACCGGGTCCGTGCGGCCTTCGCCTCCGCCGGGACCGACGTGGACCTGTCGGACGCGCAGACGCCGCACCGCCGGCGGGACGAGGAGTGGCGCTTTGTCGCTGTCTCGGAGTGACGCCGCCCGGCCCGTCCCCGGAGCCCCGGTGCCCGACGCGGGCCCCCCGTCGGGTGAAGGCCCTCGTTCCGGTACGGGCCTTCGGCCCCGTCGTTCCCTTCGCGTCCGTGCCGGTCTCCCGTTCGTCGTCGTCGGCAATCCGGAGAACCGCCGGACGGCGATGTTCACCGACGCCGTCCGCGCGGCCGGCCGCCCCGGGCCGCGTGTGCTCGCGTGGGCCGACGTGCTGCGCGGCGCCCCGTACGCCTTCACGCCCGGCGCGTACGTACGGATCGACTCCCCCGGGGAGAACGCCGAGGTGGACCGGCTGCTGCGGGACACCGACGAGCCCACCCGGGTCGAGGGCACGGCCCGCTGGTACGACCGGTTCACGGCCGCGGTCCGGGACCTGACGGACGCGGCGCGCCGGGCCGGGGCGGTTGCGTCCACCGGCGCGGAGGACGTCGCCGTGCTGTTCGACAAGCGGCGCTGCCACGCCCGGCTGGCCGCCGCGGGCGTCCCGGTCCCTCCCGCGCTGCCGGGGCCGGTCGGCGGCTGGGAGGAGCTCAGGCGCGGGCTGGCGGACGCGCGTTTCCCGCGCGCGTTCGTGAAACCGGCGCACGGTTCGTCGGCCTCCGGTGTCGTGGCCCTCGCGCTGGCGGGTCCCGGCCGGGTGAAGGCGACGACGTCCGTGGAGACCGCACCCGACGGCCGCCTGTACAACTCCCTCCGGGTGCGCCAGTACACGTCGGAGCGGGAAGTCGGCGCCCTGATCGACGCGCTCGCCCCCGACGGGCTGCACGTCGAGCGGTGGCTGCCCAAGGCCTCGCAGCACGGCCGGGCCGCCGACCTGCGGGTGGTGGTGGTCGCCGGACGCGCCACGCATGCCGTGGTACGGACCAGCCGGCACCCCATGACGAATCTGCACCTCGGCGGGGTCCGCGGCGACCTGGGAGCGGCCCGCGCGGCGATGCTGGCCGCGGGCGGCGGCTTCGGCGACGTGCTGGAGATCGCCGAGCGGGCGGCGGCCCGCTTCCCGGACACGCTGTGCGTCGGCGTGGACGTCCTGCCCGCGAGCGGATGGCGCCGCTTCGCCGTCGGCGAGGTGAACGCCTTCGGGGACCTGCTGCCCCGCCTGACCGGCCTGCCCGGCAGCGGCGCCGAAGGGCGGGACACGTACGCCGCGCAGGTGGCCGCCGCCGCAGAGCGACAACGCGAGGAGCACCATGACGCCACCGCCTGACACGACTCCACCGCCCCGCACCGCGGGCCCACCGCGTGACGCGACGACGCCGTCGCCCGGCCCGGTGACGTCACCTCCCGAGACGGTGGCGCCGCCGGTCGACATGACCCAGGTGGTGGGCAGCCACGACCTGTTGATGGTCACGCTCGACACGCTGCGCTTCGACGTGGCGCGGGAGCTGGCGGCGGCCGGACGCATCCCGAACCTCGCCCGGCATCTGCCCGGCGGCGGCTGGGAACGCCGGCACGCACCCGGCAGCTTCACGTACGCCTCCCATCAGGCGATGTTCGCGGGTTTCCTGCCCACGCCGGCCGCGCCGGGCCCGCACCCCCGGCTGTTCGCGGCACGGTTCGCCGGCAGCGAGACCACCGCGGACGGCACCTTCGTCTACGACACACCCGACCTGGTGTCCGGACTGGCCGCCGTCGGATACCGCACCGTCTGCATCGGCGGGGTCGGCTTCTTCACCAAGCGGGGGCCGCTGGGCTCGGTGCTGCCGGGACTGTTCCAGGAGAGCCACTGGGAGCCGGAATTCGGAGTTCCGTCGCCGAGGTCGTTCGAGGCGCAGGTGGCGTGCGCCGAGGAGGTCGTCGCGGGACTGCCGCCCGGGCAGCGGCTGTTCCTCTTCCTGAACGTGTCGGCCCTGCACCAGCCCAACTGGTTCCATCTGCCGGGCGCGACCCGAGAGGCGGGCGACACCCGGGCCAGCCACGCCGCCGCCCTGGAGTACGTGGACCGGCACATCGGGCGGCTGTTCGCCGCCGCCGCGAGCCGCCGGCCCTGCTTCGCCATCGTCTGCTCCGACCACGGCACCGCCTACGGCGAGGACGGCCACACCGGTCATCGCATCGGCCACGACGTCGTCTGGACGGTTCCCTACGCCCACTTCTTCCTCGACGGCGGCGACAGGTCCGGCGAGGCCCGAACCCCGATGAACAGCGACGAGGCCCCATGCGCCCGATGAGCCCGACGACCAGCACCGCGGCGGCGGCCCCGCCCGCCGTACGCCCCTACCAGCACTACGTCTACGCGTACCCCCACAAGACGGCGTACCGCCCGCTTCCCCCCGAGGCGGCGGCCCTGCGCGCGCTGTGGGCGGGCGAGCCGAAGGACGCCCTCTCGCTGTACTTCCACATTCCGTTCTGCGAGGTGCGCTGCGGCTTCTGCAACCTCTTCACGCGGATCGGTGCGCCGGGCGACCTGACGACGGCCTACCTGGACGCGTTGGAGCGCCAGGCGGCAGCGGTCCGCGAGGCCCTGGGCGACGGCGCGCGGTTCGCGAACGCGGCCTTCGGCGGCGGCACCCCGACGTTCTTGGAGGCCGCCGAACTGGAGCGGCTGTGCGACATCGCCGAGCAGGGGCTCGGTGCGGACCTGGCCGCCGTACCGCTGTCCGTGGAGGCGTCGCCCGCCACGGCGACCGCCGACCGGCTGGCCGTGCTCGCGGCGCGCGGCACGACACGGCTGAGCCTCGGCGTGCAGAGCTTCGACGACGCCGAGGCCCGCGCCGCCGTTCGCCCCCAGCGCCGTGCGGACGTCGAGGCGTCCCTCGCCCGCATCCGCGACGCGGGCATCCCCGTCCTGAACATCGACCTGATCTACGGCATCGACGGCCAGACCGAGGCGTCCTGGCGCCGCTCCCTCGACGCCGCGCTCGCCTGGCGGCCGGAGGAGCTGTACCTCTACCCGCTGTACAAGCGCCCCCTCACCGGTCTCCACCGCGGACCGGCGGACCGGCACCGCGGGCGGGCGGCCGGCGACGCCGGGCACGCCGGGGACCCCGGCTGGGACGAGGACACCGGCGACGCCGCGTGGGACGCCCAGCGGCTGCGGCTGTACCGCCACGGCCGCGACCACCTCCTCGGCCACGGCTACGAGCAGGTGTCGATGCGCATGTTCCGCCGCCCGGACGCCCCCGCCACCGGCGGCGAGGACTACGCGTGCCAGACCGACGGCATGGTCGGACTCGGCTGCGGCGCCCGCTCGTACACCTCCGGTCTGCACTACTCGTTCGACTACGCCGTGGACATGCGCCGGATCCGCGGGATCATCGACGACTACGCGGCCCGCACCACCGAGGAGTTCGGCCGCGCCGACTTCGGCTGGCGGATGGACGGCGAGGAGACCCGGCGCCGCCATCTGCTCCAGTCCCTGCTGCAGGCGGCGGGCCTGCCCGTCGCGGACTACCGGGCCCGCTTCGGCACGACGCCCGGCGACGACTTCCGCGCCGAGCTGGACCGGTTCGCCGGGCGCGGCTGGCTGGACGATTCCACCGGTCCCGAGCTGCTGCGGCTCTCCCCCGAAGGGCTCGCGCACTCCGACGCGCTGGGCCCCGAGCTGTTCTCCCACGCCGTGCGGGCGCGCATGGCCGCGTACGAGCCCAAGTGAGCGGAGTCCCGATGGACCTGACGACATGGACCTGACGATTCTGTACCGCGGCCCGCTGGCGTCGTGCGACTACGACTGCCCGTACTGCCCCTTCGCCAAGCGCCGCGACACCCGTGCCCAACTGACCGCGGACCGGGCGGCGCTGGAGCGCTTCGCCGGCTGGGCCGCCACGCAGCGGGAGGACCGGCTCTCGCTGCTGTTCACACCGTGGGGCGAGGGCCTGGTGCGCTCCTGGTACCGGCGCACGCTCACCGAGCTGAGCCGCCTGCCGCACATCCGCCGGGTCGCCATCCAGACCAACCTCAGCTGCCGCACCGACTGGACGGCCGACGCCGACCCGGACACGCTCGCCCTGTGGTGCACGTTCCATCCGGGCCAGACGCCGTACGAGCGGTTCCTCGCCAAGTGCCACGAGCTGGCGGACCGGGGCATCCGCCACAGCGTGGGCGTCGTCGGCCTCCCCGAGCACCTGGAGCAGGCCCGCCGTCTGCGCGCCGACCTGCCGTCCCCCGTGTATGTGTGGATCAACGCCGCCGAGGGCCACACGTACACGGACGCCGAGGCCGACGAATGGACCGCCCTAGACCCGCTGTTCCCGTACAGCCGCCACCCGCACCGCAGCGCCGGACTGCCCTGCCGGACCGGGGAGTCCGTCGTCTCGGTGGACGGGGAGGGCACGGTCCGCCGCTGCCACTTCGTCCGTGCGGAGCTGGGCAACCTCTACGACGGCTCCTACCGGCGGGCGCTGCGCCCGCGCCCCTGCCCGCTCGCCGTCTGCGACTGCCACATCGGCTACGTCCACCTGGAGACGCTGCCGCTGTACGACGTGTTCGCGGGCGGCGTGCTCGAACGCGTCCCGGCCGCCGCGCGCCCTCCGGCCGGGAGCATGCCGGGGAACGGTGACCTGCCGGTGATCGGGAGCCTTCCGGTGATCGGGGACTGCCGCTGACCGGGGACAGCCGGTGATCTCGTCGAGTCGGTGCCCGGTCGTGAGACGAACACGACATCGGTGTGGGGACGTCGGGAAGGGAATCACCGTGCCGCTGCGCTGTGCCGTGCTCGACGACTTCCTGGGCGTGGCGACGTCCGTCGCCGACTGGTCGCCCGTCGCGGACGACGTCGAGGTGGTGACCTTCCGCGATCGGCGCCGCCGAACTGGCGCTCCTCCGACCGACCGCGTGCTACGTCTCGCGCGCCAACTACGCGACGTACTACGGGCAGGCGGTCGAGGACATCCGCGCGTTCCTCGGCGGCTCCCCCGTGCGCCGGCTGCCTCGACGGCGGCGACACACGGGCCCGGCGGGGCTGACGGGTGCCGGCGTGAGCGTGCGGGGGCGCGGGAACACCCGAGTACGCCGGACGGGTGTCCATTTGGGGTAATCCATGGGGTATTGCCGTGACCCGTCCTTAGGTGCGGCGTTGAAGGGGACGTGCGACGGCTCGTCCTGCTGTCGCGCTCCCCGAGTCAAAGGAGAACGTGATGTCTCGCATCGCGAAGGCTGCTGGAGTCGTCCTCGGCACGAGCGCCGTGGTGTTCAGCGGCGCCGGTCTGGCCATGGCGGACGCGGGCGCCGAGGCCGTCGCCGCCCACTCCCCGGGCGTTCTGTCCGGCAACGTCATCCAGGTCCCGATCCACATCCCGGTGAACGTGTGCGGCAACACGATCAACGTGATCGGCGTGCTGAACCCGGCGTTCGGCAACACCTGCATCAACAACGGCGGCATCGACCACGATGACGACGAGCACGGCGGCCACGGCGGCCACGGCAACGGTCACGACGACGACGGCTACGGCACGGACGACAGCGACAACGGCTACGGCCGCTGACCGCTCGCGCCCCGTACGCGGAGCGATCCGCACGCCCGGCGCGTAGAGGGCCCCGGCACTCGGCAACGAGCACCGGGGCTCTCCCCTGTCCGCATACGGCCGTACGCCCCTCATGCCCGGCGTCGGCGACGGACACCCCGCCGGATCAGGCGTAGCGGTAGATCCGGCTCACGTCCTCCAGTTCGTCCGGCGTGACGTCCCACGGCGGCAGCTTCTGGTGCCGCGCGACGATCCGGCCGTGCTGCGCGTCGCCGAGGGCGGGTGGCGTGGCCGGGAGGTAGCGGGCGTCCGGGTGCCGGAGCTGCCAGCGGGTCCACTGCAGGTCGATGAAGGCGTGCACCATCCAGAAGACCGGGTCGTTGACGGAGGCGCCGCCGACCATGACGCCGCCGACCCAGCGGTGCACCCGGTTGTGGTTGCGCCATGAGGTGCTGCCGCGGCCGGATCCCCAGCCCTCCAGGCGGTTGCGGAAGCCGGTGCGGGACGTGGAGTTCCAGGGCGAGGCGTCGTAGACCGGGTCGTCCAGCGCCTCCTCGAGGTCGCCGCGGGTGGGCAGGGCGAGCGGGTCCTTCCGCCGGCCGAGGTCCCGCGTGAGGAACTCCTCGTCGGTGACGTTCTCCCTGAGGGGCCAGTTCCCCTCGGAATGCGCGAACGGCCCGGTCGTCACCCGGCGGTCGGAGCGCCGTCCGGTGCCGCCGAGCAGATCGTCGGTCCAGGGCGCCGAGGTGGCGTCGCGGTCCTTGGTCCAGTCCCAGTACGGCACGGTCACCGACGGGTCCACCCGGCGCAGGGCGCGCTCCAGGTCCAGCAGGAACTGGCGGTGCCAGGGCAGGAAGGACGGCGCCATGTGGGCCGTTCGCAGGCCCGCTTCGCCGTCGGAGGTGTAGTACGCGATGTGCGTGCGCACGAACTCGTCGTACTCGCCGCGCCGTTTCACCTCCAGCAACGCGTTCACGAACCGGCGCCGCTCGCCGCTCGTGAGCGTGGTGACGTCTTTACGGGTGTAGGCCATGGTGACCCCCCTCGTGCCCGGATCCGGAGTCCTGCCCACGCCCCTGTCCCTGCCCGGGACTGCGATCGTGACGGTGACCGGGGCCGTGCCCCGTGTCGCGCAGCCGGCTACCCGGCCCCATCTCGTCGACCGCCGCGCGGGCGGCCTCCAGCGGGGTCGCGTACGAGCGGTAGTGGTCGACCATGGTCAGCCAGGTGCCGTCGGCGCGCCGCATCACGTGCAGCGGCCGGCCGTCCACGGTGACGTACCACTCGCCGGCCCCGTCGGTCCCGCCCTCGGTGGTGCGGACGCCGCAGATGCGGTGCCCGCGGTACGTCTCGTCGAACGACGTGTCCGGCGGACCGTCGTCGGTGGGCGCCGCCGCCCCGCGGAGCGGGCGGGTGGCGGTGACGAGCGGGGTCAGTGCCACGGTGACCGCGGAGGCGAACAGCCCGCGCATCACACCCCTGCGGGTGCCGCCTCCGCTCCGCCCCGACTCCGGCCGCGGCCCCGGTCTGCCGTGGTCTCCCGTCTCACGCTCCGCGCCTTCGGCCGCGCCGCCGATGCTGACGACCATGGTGTGCTCCCTCGTCCGGTTCTGCTGTCGTCAGTGGTCAACGCGGCGCGGGGCCGCACGGTCACCGTGAGGGAGCCGAAGCGGTGAGAGACGTGCCCCGGACGGCCTAGGGACGCGTGCCGCACATGGCGGCCCCGCACCTCCCGCACGCGGACGCTACGGGGTGTACGGGGCAGGGGGCCCGGGTGGCGCCGCGGCCGGTTACAGCCCGGGGCCGACGCCGAGGTTCGCTTCCGGCACCGCCTCGACGACGGGGGCCAGTACACCCGCCTCGGGCAGCCGGGTGCCGGGCATGCCGAAGTTGTCGGGGTCCGGCGGGGTGAGCGGGGCGTCCATGTCGAGTCCGGGCGACAGGGCGTGCAGGTCGGAGGCGGGAAGGTCGGCGCCCACGTGGTCGAAACCGTCGCCGACCAGGTGCGGCAGCGGCGCGCGCACGCTCAGGCCGGGCAGGGTGCCGCCGAGCGGCAGCCGCGGGACGGCGCGGTCGGGCATGACGCTGCCCGCGACGTAACGGGGCGCCTCGGGCACACCCGCCGCCTGGAAGGGCACCTCGGCGTCGATCTCGGGGAGTTCCACGCCGAGTGACTGCTCGGCGCCCTCCAGCGGTACGGGCGCGGGGAGCGTGCCGGCCGCCGCAGCGGGGGTTGTGGCGCCGACGGCGGCAGCGATGCCGGTGATGACGGCGGCAAGGGTTCCTCGGGTGGTCGACTTCATTGCAGCACTGTCCCTTTCAGGAGTCGGGGGTCTCCGTACCGCGTAACGAGCCGGGACCGGGACCCGGCGGAAGATTCCCCCGGCTGCGCCAGTAGTACGACGGACGTACCGCGGCCCGGACCGTGGGCCACCGGCCCTCCGGCCCGCCCCGTCGGCAACCGAACCACCGTCCCGTCGGCCTGTCCCGTCGGCCCCGTCCCGTCGGTTCTCCCGTCCGTACGGCGCTCAGCTCGTCCAGAAGTCCCACCAGCGGGTCAGGATCAGCATCCCGACGATTCCGAGGTGCAGGACCGGGGGCAGCCAGGTGAACTCGCCGAAGAACGCGGCCAGCCAACGGGGCGCGGGCAGGAGGCCGTGCAGCACGCCGAAGGACGTGACGTACCAGAAGAGGAGGATGGTGGCGGCCCAGGCGAGGCAGCACCACAGGCACAGGGCGTTGATCCGGTACAGCGACTCGAACTGCAGCCAGGACACGAAGCCCACGCCGAAGAGGCAGCCGGCGGCGAACGTCAGCCAGTACCAGCCGGGGAAGCGGGCGCCGGTCAGCAGGCTGACGCCGACGCAGATCACGATGCCGTAGGCGACCAGGCCGAGCATCGGGTTGGGGAAGCCGAAGGCGGCCGCCTGGTCGCTCTCCATGACGCTGCCGCAGGACACCACCGGGTTCAGGCTGCACCCGGGCTCGAAGTCCGGGTCCTCGAGCAGGTGGAACTTGTCGAGGGTGATGACCCAGGAGGCCAGCAGGCCCGCCGCGCCGGTGACCACCAGCAGCAGGGCGAGTCCGCGTCCGGCGCCCGCGACGCGGTGGGTGCGGCGTGCGTGCTGAGCCGAGGACCCGGTCATCAGCCGCGCAGAGTGCGGGCCGGCAGGACGATGTGCGCCGCGGAGTTCAGGGTCTCGTCGGTGCCGACGAACGCGGCCAGGGCCTCGGGGGTGAGCGGCCGGCCGGGCAGTGCCTCGGGCCAGGGCCGCGTGGTGAACACGAAGTAGGCGTAGCCACGGGCCTCCACCGCCGCGAGCCACTCCGGCGGCGGGATGCACTGGGCGTTGAAGCCCGGCATGCTGACGACGGCCTGTTCCGCCTGGACGAGCATGCTGACGGGGAGGTTCGGCCGGGCGTTGCCGTCGACGAGGTCGCCGCCGACGGGCAGACCGTTGCTCTCCAGCATGTTCCGCAGCGCGGCGGACGCGGCCTCGGGGCCGGCCGGGGCGTCCCCGAGGGTGTAGGCGAGCAGGTAGGGCATGTCGCCGCCGGGGGCCTCGCCGCTCCAGGCCATCACGACGAGCGTGCCGAGGTCGGCGGGCCGGGACGGACGCGTTGCGCTAGTGGATGAGGTCACCGCGCGACCTTATCGGCGTACGTGAACACACCCGGCCGTGTCATCACCCGACCGGAGGAAGGCCCTCGTTGCGTCCACACGAACGAGGGACAGTCCTCGAACAGTGCCCCCGGCGGAGGCGGAATGGCGTACCGGATTCCCGTATCGGCCCGGCCCGTCTCAGCCCCGCATGGGAAGTCCGCCGAGCAGCCCGCCGTTCGAGTTCAGCTTCTCGGTGGCGCCGTTGACGGTGTGGAGCACGGAATTCTCGTTCTCCGTGTCGAGGGAGTTGTCCTGGTTCTGCAGCGGCATCAGGTTGTCGGGGCCCTCGGTGAGCAGCGTCTTGACGCCACCGCTGAGGCTGGTGGGCGGAAGGTGGGGGGCGTCGGCGGCGAACGCGGGTGCGGCGGCACCGGCGAGGACCAGGGAACCGGCGACGACAGCGGCAGCCTTCAGGGACTTCATCGGGGTCCTTTCTTCGGCGACTTCGGCCGCCGGAGGAGATCCGGGCTCCGGGAAATTCCGGTGTTCCGGGATGCGGGTATTCGGGGTTTGCGGAAGGTTCCGGGATTCCGGAGGTTTCCGAAGGAATGCCTGACGCCGTGCACAACGATTCCCGCGCGGTGCGGAAACTCTGGCGTGCACGAGTTTCTGCGGGCATATGAAATGCCGTTGCGCCGGTCGGAGTGACCGGCGCAACGGCACCCGGGACATGCGGACGGTGTCGCCCGACCGCCACGCCCCGGGCGACAGGTGTGTGGCGTCAGGCGTCAGGCGTCAGGCGTCACGAGACGGGCAGGTGGGCGGCCGACTCCTCCGCCGGGGCCTGCTGGTCCGGCATCACTGCGCGGGCGTCTCGGCGGCAGGCTGCCGAGCCGCCTGCTGCTCGGACGCCGACGCCTCGGACGCCGCCTGCTGAGAGGCTGGCTGCTGGACCGTCGACTCCTGGACCGTCGACTCCTGGGCTGCCGACTGCTGGGAGGTCGGCTGCCGGGAGGTCGGCTGCTGCTGCGAGGCCGGTGGGGCGGCCAGGTCCGGCGAGGGCATCCCGCCCTTGGCGAGCGTCACCGCGACGACGTTGACGAGGTCGGCCACCACGTTGCCCGCGGCGGGCCGGACCTCCGCGGCGTCGCCGGCGGTGGAGGCCTCGAGCAGTATGTCCACGGACTTCTGGAGCGCGGCGAGCGCGTCGGACGCCGTGTCGGACCCGGTTGCCGCCTGCGCGGACACGGGGGCCGGCAGGGTCGTGGCCGACGCGGCGGAGGCGGGGGCGGGCATGGTGGCGGCGCCGATCCTGGCGATGGCGCCCCTGACGGCGCGGGCGTGCCGGGCGGACTCCCGCGGCGTGAGCCTGCCGCCGTCGGCCCTCAGCACGGCGTTCAGCAGTTCAGTGGTCGGCTTCAGCACTCCGCTGAGGTCGCCCAGGCTCCGGCTCTGGGCGAGGAGTACCTCGGCGTCGGCGACGGGTTCCTGGGCCACCGCGGCGGCCTGCTCTCCGTGCGTGTCACTGCCGGCCGCCAGGGCGACGGGCCCGGTGACACCGAGCAGGAGGAAGGCACTGAGGGTGGTGGACGCGAGTCGCCGTACGGGCAGACGCATGGGTGTTCCTTTCGATGGGCGTCGGGATTCTTGAGTCCACCGTGAAACCGGCCGTCGCTCTCTGCAACCGGACGCCTACTCCCGTCGCGCGGGCCGTGCCCGCCCGTCTCCGCGTCGTACCAGGTGAGGGCGTACGCACCCGTCCGTCGGCCGGGCCGGCGTGTCCGGCCCCCATTCGGGGCCGGACACGGGGCCGGGTACGGGCAGCGAAAACCGGCCGTCCTCCCGCGGGGGAACCACGGGAGGACGGCCGGTGACAGGACTGCGGACCTACGTCAGTCGTTGACGCAGGTGTTGCCGAACGCCGGGTTCAGCAGACCGATGACGTTGATGGTGTTGCCACAAACGTTGATCGGAACGTGAATCGGGACCTGGATGACGTTGCCGGACAGGACGCCCGGCGAGTGGGCGGCAACGGCCTGGGCGCCGCTGTCGGCGGCGGCGATGCCGGCGGTGCCCGCAACCGCGGCGGCGGCGACGGAGGTCAGGACCAGGCCCTTCGCGATACGCGACATGGAGAGGTGCTCCTTGGGGTTGACGCAAACACCCGGGCGGATGCCCGGCGCTGTGTCAACGCGTGGCCCGCCCTCAGGTTGTGCGCCGAACGGGTGATACCGAGCAAATAACCCCCTTCAGTTCTCTTCATCCCGCTTCGCACCTATTCACTCCCCTCCACCCCACTTCACCCCCCTTCACCATCTCGACACACGTGAGCGATATGTCCGAATTAGTCTGCTTGACGACTAGTGTGCGGATTACCTACGGATCACTTGACACCCGACGGCACGCGCCCCCGGAACGCCCCGATGACGGCCCCCGTCACCGCCCGGGTCCCGTGCGCAGGCCACTGCCCAGGTCCACCTCCCGAGCGCCATCCGTGAGCGAGGAAACCGCGCATGCACCCGTCACCCACCGACCTCCCGCCACAGGTCCTGCACCTCACCCAGCCCGTGGACGGCGGTGTCGCCCGCGTCGTGACGGACCTGACGCGGGCACAGCTGGCAGCCGGGCTGCGCGTCGCCGTGGCCTGCCCCGACGGGCCGCGGGCCACCGCACTGCGGGCGCTGGGCGCGGACGTAAGCACGTGGGAGGCGACGCGTTCGCCGGGTCCCGCGCTGGCCGGTGAAGTACGGCGGCTCGCCCGGATCGTCCGGGACGTACGGCCCGACCTGGTGCACGCGCACAGCGCGAAGGCCGGCCTGGCGGGGCGGCTCGTGGTGCGGGGCAGGATTCCGACGGTGTTCCAGCCGCACGCCTGGTCGTTCGAGGCGGTCGACGGGGCCGTGGCCGCGCTCGCGGCGGGCTGGGAGAGGTGGGGCGCGCGCTGGGCCGGGCGAGTGGTGTGCGTGAGCGAGGCCGAGCGCCGGCGCGGGGTGCGCGCCGGGGTCCGGGCCCGCTGGAGCGTCGTACCGAACGGCATCGATCCCGCGGGTTTCTGGCCCGAGCCGGCGGAGTCGGCGCGCGGGCGGCTGCCGCTGGTCGCGGGGCTCGGCCCGCGGGCACCGCTCGTGGTGTGCGTGGGGCGGCTGTGCCGGCAGAAGGGCCAGGACGTGCTGCTGCGGGCCTGGCCCGCGGTGCTCGGACAGGTGCCGGGGGCACGGCTGGTGCTGGTCGGCGACGGGCCCGACCGGGCCCGGCTGACGGCGCGGGCGCCGGCCGGGTCCGTGCTGTTCGCCGGGCCGGTCACCGATCCGGCCCCCTGGTACCGGGCCGCCGACCTGGTCGTCGCGCCGTCCCGCTGGGAGGGCATGGCGCTGGCCCCGCTGGAGGCGATGGCCTGCGAACGGCCCGTGGTCGTGACGGACGTGGACGGCGCCGGGGAGAGCCTGCCGGACGCACTCGCGGCGTCCTGCCTGGTGCCGCCGGAGGACCCCGGCGCACTGGCCCGCACCCTCGCCGCGCTGCTCCTCGACCCGCCGCTGCGCACGTCGCTGGGGCGCCGGGGACGCAGGCACGTCCTGTCCGCGCACGACGTACGGCGCACGGCCACCGCCCTCGCCGGCGTCTACCGCGACCTCCTCGCCGGCGGGCACACCGCGCCGGACCGGCCGGCAGAGCGCCACGCGCCCTGCCCGTACAGGGAGTTCATGCACACGTGACCGCGGAAAGCGCCCTCCCCATCCCCGCCGGGCAGCCACGGGACCCCGGACAGTCACCAGAGCTCGGACCGGCACGGGACTTCGGTCAACCGCACGGCCCGGGACAGCCACGGGGGCTCGGATCCGGGTCCCGCGCGCTGCTGCCGCGGCGCGGCGACGCCGGGTTCCGGTTTCCGGCCGCCCGGCCGTCGGCGCGCGCCGCGACTCCGCTTCCGCTGCTCACCGCCGACGGGGTGGCCGCCCTGCTGGGTGCCCTGGTGCCGGCCGGTGCCCAGCACCGCCCGCTGCTCGTCGCGTCGCTGGTGGCGGCGTCACTGCTGCTGAGACCGCACGTCAGCCGCCGGCCGCCGGGCGTGCTGGACGAACTGCCCGCCCTGTGCGGCCGGACCGCCGTGGCCTGGCTGACCGCGGCGAGTGCCGTCGCCGCGTACGCGCCGCACCACGCGCTGTCCGCCCGCACCCTGCTGCTCGGCTTCGCCGTGCAGGCGGCGGCGGGCTGCGCGGGCCGCGGCGTCGTCCACTGGCGGCGGCGCGCGGCCCTGCTGCGCCGGCCGCGCGCCGCTCTCGTCGTCGGACCGGCCGCGACCGCGCAGCGCGTGGCCGCCGCGCTGCTGCGTCACCCCCGGTGCGGAGTGCGGCCGGTCGGCGTCGTCGCCGAACGTCCCGGCGGCACCGACGGGTTGCCCGCGCACGACGTGCCGGCGCACGAGTTCCGCGCGCCCGCGCTGCCCGTCCTGACGACGGGTGAGGAGGTGGAGCGGGCACTCATCCAGAACGGGGTGCGCGAAGTACTCACCGTCCATCCGGCGGTGCGCACCCGGCAGGGGCCGCTACTGCGGGCGCTCGCCCGGTCGGGCTGCGCGGTGTGGGAGGTGGACGCGGACTCGCCGTCGTACGAGAGCCGGGACCGGATCGCCGGGTTCTCCTGCCGGTGGCTGGACCTGGGCGGCGGGCGGGGCGGCGGGGCCGGCAAGCGGCTGCTGGACGTGACGGTGTCGGGAGTGCTGCTGGTCGTCGTCAGTCCGCTGCTGCTGGTGTGCGCGGCGGTGCTGCGCCTCGGTGACGGACCGGGGGTGGTGTTCCGTCAGGAACGCGTCGGCAGGGACGGCCGGTCCTTCACGCTGCTGAAGTTCCGCACCCACCGCCCGGCCGACGCAGGCGAGGCGGCGACCCGGTGGAGCGTCGCGAACGAGCGCCAGATGCCCTGGTTCTGCCGCTTCATGCGCCGCACCTCGCTGGACGAACTGCTCCAGCTGTGGAACGTCTTCCGGGGCGACATGAGCCTGGTCGGCCCGCGTCCCGAACGCCCCCACTTCGTCACGAAGTTCAGCCGGACCTACCCCGGCTACGCCGCCCGGCACCGCCTGCGGGCCGGCATCACGGGCCTCGCCCAGGTCAACGGGTTGCGCGGGGACACCTCCATCGAGGACCGGGCCCGGTTCGACAACGCGTACATCGACAACTGGTCGCCGTGGCTGGACGTCTGCATCCTGCTGCGCACGGCCCTGACACTCCTGCGGCCCACGGGGAGCTGACCGGATGAACCGGACGGACCGGATGCGCTCCGTACCGCGCCGCGCCGGGGCGGTGCTGCCGGTCCTGCCGGTGGCGGCGGTGATCGCGCTGCTCGCCCTGCCGGTCGGCGCGGGCGGCGGGCGAGGTGCGGGCGCGGGGCCCGCCGACGCGGCGTCCGCGCTGGTGGTGCTGTACTGCGCGGTCCGTCTCGTCCGGGAGCGGCGGCGCCCCCTGCCGCGTACGGCGGCCGTGGTGTTCGGACTGCCCGTGGCCGGGGTGTCCCTGGCGGCGCTGGGCGCGGTGTCCCCGGAAGCCGCGCTGACCGGGCTCGGCCGGTATACGCAGGTCTTCGTGCTGGTGCCGGCCGCGGTACTGCTGCTGGTCCGCGACCGGCGCGACTTCCGGCTGCTGGCCTGGACCTTCGTGGCGCTGGCCGGGTGGCAGGGAGCGGTGGGCGTGCACCAGTACGTCACCGGGACCGGCGCCTCGTACCGGGGCGAGGACATCCGGGCCGTCGGCACGTTCGGGGCGCAGGACGTGATGGGGATGGCGACCGTCGTCTCCCTCGGGCTGGTGTGCGCGGTGGGCCTGGCGCTGGGCCGGGACTCCGTACGGCACCGGGCGGTGGCCATCGGCTGCGCGTCGCTGCTGGTGGTGCCGCTCGCGGTGTCGTTCAGCCGCGGGGCGTGGATCGCGACCGCCCTGACGTGCGCGGTCCAACTGCTGCTGGCCGGGCTGCGGAGGGCGCTGAAGGTGGGCGCGGTCGTGGTCGCGGCGTGCGGGGTGCTGGTGGGCGGGTTCGGGGTCGGTACGGCGATGCTGCAGGAGCGGATCACCAGCATCACGCAGGTCACCGCCGCCCCCGACCAGTCGGTCACCGACCGGTACACGATGTGGGCGGCGGCCGTCGGAATGTGGCGCCAGCATCCGCTGACCGGGGTGGGCCTGAAGGGTTTCCCGGAGTACCGCGACTCGCACGCCTCGCTGGCGCTGTCCTCGGGCAGCGACACGGCGGGTGCGGGTGCCGCGTACCGCAGACAGCCGCTGCTGTCGCCGCACAACATGTACCTGCTCGTCCTCGCCGAACAGGGCCTTCTGGGGTTGCTGGCCCTGGCGGGCGGCTGGCTGGCGCTGCTGGCGTGCGGGGTGCGGAGACTGCGGGGGGCGGTGCGCGCGGGGCGGACAGGGCGGGTACGGCGGGTACGGCGGGAGGAGTGGGGGCCGGACCGCGGGCCGGCCCACAGTCCGGACGACCGCCCGGCCGGCCACACGCACGGCGAGGGGGACGGCCGGCCGGTCGGCGGTCGGGGCGGTGACCTGGACCGCGGGCTGCACCGGGGGCCTGCCAACGGCCAAAGCGGCGGCCCGGTTGGTCACGTGCACCGCGAGGAGGACGGCCGGCCGGTCGGCGGCCTGGACTGCGCGCTGGTCGCCTGCGGGCTGCTGGTCTGGCTGCTCGTCGACTTCGCCTACGCCGACATCGGCGGGCCGACGACCGTGCTCACGGCGGTGTGCCTCGGCCTGGCGGCCCGGTGGGCGATGGCCGGGGACGCGGCCGAGGTGACGGCGCGGGGTGCGGACCGGGCGGCGTGCACGGCGGAGGGGACGCGGGCGGGGGCGGGGGCCCGGTGAGGGTGAAGGCCGGCCGGCGGACGGATGCGTCCGCGGGTGCCGAGGTGCACGGAGGGGGCGGAGACGGCCGTGATGCGGGCCGGGGACGTCGTGGGGGTGGGGCGGCCGAGGCGCACGTGGGCACTGAGGCGTACGTGGGCGATGACGCGCACGTGAGCAGTGACGCGCACGTGGGCGATGACGCGCACGTGAGCAGTGACGCGTACGTGGGCGGTGACGCGTACGTGGGCGATGACGCGCACGTGCGCAGTGACGCGCACGTGCGCAGTGACGCGCACGTGGGCGGTGACGCGTACGTGGGTGAGGAACTCGCCCCCGCCACCGGCAGGTTCCTCGCCCGTGCCGCCCTTCTCACCGCCGCCCTGTCCGTGGGCGGGGCCGTGCTGGGGCTGGGACGGGATCAGGCACTGGCACGGTTGTTCGGGGCCGGGGGCGCCACGGACGCCTTCCTCGTGGCCTGGACCGTGCCGGAGTTCGCGGCCACGCTGCTCATCGAGGACGGGCTGGCGCTCGCGCTGATCCCGGTGTTCAGCCTGGCCCTGGCCCGCCGCGCGCGGGGGGCGCCCGGCGACCCGGTGCGCGCCCTGGTCGCCGTCACCCTGCCCCGGCTGGCGCTGGCGTTCGCCGCCGTCGCCGCGCTGATCGTCCTCATCGCGCCGCAGCTCGTCGCCGCCCTCGCGCCGGGCCTGTCCGACCCGGGGCTCGCCGTCGACTGCACCCGGCTCACCGCGACCTGCGTACTGAGCTTCGGACTCGCCGGGTTCTGCAGCGCCGCCCTGCGCGCGCACCGCCGCTTCTTCGCGCCGGCCGCCATCTACATCGCGTACAACACCGGAATCATCGCGAGCATGGTCACCCTCGGCGGCCGGTGGGGGGTACGGGCAGCGGCGGCCGGGGTCGCGGCGGGCGGCTTCCTGATGGTGTCCGTCCAACTGCCGCAGCTGTGGCGGCAGTTGAGGCGCCGGGCGGTGCCGCCGGGCGTGGTCGGCGATGCGGGCGGCACACCGATGGGGGTCGCGCTGGTGGCGGCCGTGCTGCTGTTCGCGCTGTGCCGGCAGTCCCAGATCCTCGTCGAACGCTTCCTCGCCTCGTCCCTCCCGGCCGGCGCCATCTCGCACCTGAACTACGCGCAGAAGGTCGCCCAGATTCCCATGACCCTGTCGCTGATGCTGTGCACGGTCACCTACCCGCTGGTCGCGCGGGCCGTGGCCGACGGCGACACCGAACGGGCACGCGCGCGCGTGGAGCGGGACGTGGCGCTGGCCGCCTGCGTGGTGCTGCTCGGCGCGGCCACGGTCGTCTCGTGCGCGCCGCAGATCATCGCGCTCCTCTTCCAGCGCGGCGCGTTCACGGCTCGCGACACGGCCGCGACGGCGGGTGTCATGCGGGTGTACGCGCTCGGGCTGCTCGCGCAGACCCTGGTCGGCGCGCTGGTCCGCTCGTACTTCTCGGCGGGCCGCCCCAGTTGGTACCCACTGGGCGCGATGGCCGCGGGCATCGTGGTGACCGCGGGTGCGGGCGGCTGGGCGGTCGGCCGGTGGGGCGTCGCCGGGATCGCCGCCGCCAACGCCGCCGGCATCACCGTCACCGCCGTCCTCCTGCTGCACGGCATGGGACCGCGCAGCGTCCCCGTCCGCACCCGACGGGTCCTCACCGAGCTGGGCAGGGCGCTGCTCGCCGCGGTGGCCGCGACGGTCGCCGGGGCGTTCGCCGCGCGGCACGCCGCCACCGCCGCGCTGCCGGGGCTCGCCGCCGGGGTGGGTGCCGTCGCCGTCGTCTTCGTCCTGGCGGCCCGGGTGCTCGGCGTCCGGGGCTTCGCCCCCGCGCTCCGCTGCGTCCGTCCCCGCGCCCGCCTGCCTGCCCTCCTACCTGCCCGCTCCCTCATCCGCTTGCTCTTCCGGTCCCGCGTCCGCCCCTTCGTCCGCTCCCGCGTCCGCCCCTTCGTCCGATCCGTGATCGGGAGGCTCGTCCATGGCCGTTTCCGCTGATTCCCGCCCCGCCCCCGCCGTCCCCTGGGTGGCGATGTACCACTCCGTGGGCGACTGCACGGACGATCCGTACCGCATCGCCGTCACGCCCGAGCGGCTGGACGAACAGCTCGCCCGGCTCGGGCGGTGGGGGCTGCGGGGCGTGTCCGTGGCCGAGCTGCTCGCCGCGCGGACCCGGGGAGAGGGCCGCGGCCTGGTGGGGCTGACCTTCGACGACGGGTACGCCGACTTCCTCGACCACGCGCTTCCCGTGCTGCGCCGCCGGGGTTGCGGCGCCACCCTGTTCGTCCTGCCGGGCCGGCTCGGCGGCGACAACGCCTGGGACCCGCTGGGCCCGCGCCGCCCCCTGCTCACCGCCGACGGCATCCGGGAGGCGGCGGCCGAGGGCATCGAGATCGGCTCGCACGGGCTGAGCCACGTGGACCTCACCCGGGCCGACGCCGCGGTGCTGCGCGCCGAGGTCGCCGACAGCAGGGCACGGCTCGAGGAGGTGACGGGCGGGCCGGTCGCCGGGTTCTGCTACCCGTACGGCACGGTCGACCGGCGCGCCGCCGAGGCCGTACGGGACGCCGGGTACGCGTACGCGTGCGCGATCGATCCCGGCCCCCTGGGCGGACGGTACGCGCTGCCCCGCGTGCACATCGGGCAGAACGACACGGCGGTACGCCTGTTCCTCAAGCACCGGCTCCACCGGCTGCGCCGCCGCCCCGTGCGCGACCTGCCCGTCGGGGAGGACCTTCCGGTGCGTGACCTCCCCGCGCCCGTACGGGACCCGTCTCCGCCCGTGCCGCACCTGCCCGTGCGGGACCTGCCCTCGGAGACCCCGCGGTGAGGGCCCTGCACGTCATCACCGGTCTCGGCGTCGGCGGCGCCGAACAGCAACTGCGGCTGCTGCTGCGGCATCTGCCCGTCGACTGCGACGTCGTCACGCTCACCAACCCGGGCGCCGTCGCCGAGGGCCTGCGCGCGGACGGCGTGCGGGTCGCCCACGCCGGCATGGCGGGCAACCGCGATTTGGCCGCTCTCCCCCGCCTGGTCCGCATCATCCGCTCCGGCGGCTACGACCTCGTCCACACCCATCTCTACCGGGCCTGTCTGTACGGCCGGGTCGCGGCCCGGATCGCGGGCGTCCGCGCGGTCGTCGCCACCGAACACTCCCTCGGCGACTCCCAGATGGAGGGCCGCCCCCTGTCGGCGGGCGTCCGCGCGCTCTATCTCGCGGGCGAGCGCCTGGGCCGCACCACGGTCGCCGTCTCCCCCACGGTCGCCACCCGCCTCACCCGCTGGGGCGTACCCGCGCGGCGCATCACGGTCGTCCCCAACGGCATCGACGTGGACCGCTTCCGCTTCGATCCGGCCGTACGGCACCGCACCCGCCGCCGACTCGGCCTGCCCGAGGGCGCGTACGTCGTCGGCGGCATCGGACGGCTCATCACGGGCAAACGCTTCGACACCGCCGTACGCGCCCTCGCCCTGCTGCCGGGCGACTGCTGGCTGCTTCTGGTGGGCGGCGGGCCCCAGGAGCACGTCCTGCGCCGCGCCGCCCAGCAGGCCGGCGTCGCCGACCGGGTGCTGCTGACCGGTGAACGCCCCGGCCTGCCCGACGGCTCCCGCGGGCCCGGCCTGCCCGCGCTCGCCTGCGCGATGGACGCCCTCGTCTCGCCGTCCCCGGAGGAGGCCTTCGGCCTCGCCGTCGTCGAGGCGCTGGCGTCCGGACTGCCCGTCCTGTACGCGTCCTGCCCCGCGCTGGAGGACCTGCCCCCGCACGCGGCGCCCGCCGCCCGGCGCGTCACCGGCGGCCCCGCCGCCTTCGCCCGCGCCCTGGCCGACGTGCGACGGCAGGGCCCGCGCCCGCGCGACGTGCCCGAGGCCGCCCGCCAGTACTGCATCACCCGCAGCGCCGACCGGCTCATGGACGTGTACGCGAAGGCCCTCTCCGCCCCTCCGCCCCTCTCCCCCTCCCTCTCCTTCCGCTCCCGATCCCGCTCCCGTCAGGAAGCCAGCACCTCATGACCGACACCACCGGCACCACCGGCACCACCGGCAGCCTCCACACCACCGCACACCCCCACCGCCCCATGAGCGTCCCGGCCCGAATCCTGGCCGGAGTCCTGGCAGGCGTCCCGGCCCGCGTCCCGGCCCGTGCGCGGGCGCTGCCGCCCTGGTTCCTGCTCGCGGCCGGCGTCCTCGCCGGGGGACTGCTCGGCGGCGGGTACGGACTGCTCACACCGCCCGCCTACACGGCCACCAGTTACGTCGTCGCCGTACCCACCGGGAAGTCCGACCCGCCCACGGCACTGGGCTTCGCACAGGCCTACGGCCGGGTAGCCACCCAGCTCGCGGTGCTCGGCGACGCCCAGGTGTGGGCGGGCGTACCGGTGCGCACCCTGCGGGACAGCGTGCGCACGTCGACCTCGCCGGACGCGCCGATGGTCGCCGTCACCGCCACCCACTCCCGGCCCGACATCGCGGCCGACATGGCCAACGCCGTCTCCCGCGCCCTGACCCGGCACGCCGTCTACGCCCCGGACTCCGGTGTGGTGCTGCGGCAGTTCGCCCGTGCCATCGCGCCCGTCGAGCCGTCGTCGGCGTCCGCCGGGGTCACGGGCCTGGTGGGGGCGAGCGCGGGCGGCCTGCTGGGCGCCCTCGCGCTGCTGGTCCGGCCGCGTCGTACGGCCTCGGAGGCGGGGCGTTACGAGGCGGGGCGCTCCGCCCCGGTGCCGGGCCCGGCAGGCGCCGCCGACGTGCACGGACAGCTGTGACGTACACGACCCGGCTCGTCACCGAGGAGGCCGACTTCGCCGCGCTCGCCTCCGACTGGGGGCGGCTGTACCGGCGTTGCCCGGCCGCCACCCCCTTCCAGTGCCATGCCTGGCTGCACTCCTGGTGGCTGTCGTACGGGGCGCGCGGCCGGCTGCGACTGCTGCTGGTGTACGACGGCGGACCGGGCGGCGACCTCGTGGCGGCGGCGCCCCTGATGCGGGTGCGGCGGCCGGTCCCGGCGCTGGTGCCGCTCGGGGGCGCGATCTCCGACTACGGTGACGTCCTCGTGGACGACGAGCGGGGCGAGACCGCGGTCGCCGCGCTCACCGACGCCCTGTCCGCGGCGGCCCGCACCGCGCTGATCGACCTGCGCGAGGTACGGCCGGGCGGGGCGGCCGAACGCGTCTACGCGTGCTGGCGCGGACCCCGCCACCGGGTGGCCGATTCACTGTGCCTGGAACTCCCGGCCGTGCCGATGCGGAAGTTGGTCGCCCGGTTGCCCTCGGCCAAGGCCCAGCAGCGGGTGTGGGCCAAGCTGCGCAGACTGGACGCGCTGGGTGTGCAGCGGCACGTGGTGAGCCCGGACGCGGTCGACGCGGCACTGGAGCGGCTGCTGGCGCTGCACCGGCTGCAGTGGCGGGGCCGGAATGTGACGCCCGAGCATGTGCGGGACCGGTTCCACGCTCATCTGCTGCGGTCGGTGGGGGCGATGGCACGGTCCGGGGACGCGGTGGTCACCGAGTTCCGTATGCCCTCCGTGTACGCCACGACCGGTACGGCCGGCCTGGACGACGCGGCCGGGGAGGTGGTGGCCGTGGACGTGACCCTGCTGTCGCCGCGGCTCGCGGGCGGTTACCTCTACGGCGCCCACCCGGTGCTGCGGGAACACAAGGCGGACGTGGCGGTGATGCTGCTCGACGCGTGCACCACGCACGTCAAGGACGGCACGTACGACACGCTGAGCCTGTTGCGCGGCGACGAGCCGTACAAGCACCACTGGCGCCCCGAACGGGTCGTCAACCAGCGCCTGCTGCTGGCCCGGCGCCGTACGGCGCCACTGATGGCCGCGGTGCTGTGCGACGTGGCCGCCCGGCACCGCGGCAAGGACGTGCTGCGCCACTACCGGGAGCGCCGAGGTGCTGCCGCTTCCTCCTGACCGCCCGCGGGAGCGTCACGACCACGAGGGCGGGCTACCGGGTGCGGGGCCACCAGTCGAGGCGCGGGCACGGCTTCCCGCCGAGCCCGTACCCGGTCCGCGAGCCGAGGATCGGCGGCGAACAGCTCACCGGGGGCCGGAGACCGGCACGGCCGACGCTGCGGCCGTCACCGCGACACACCCGTCCGCCGGGTCCGAGCCCCTCCCCCTCCGCTGACGTGACGTCATGCCGCATCGCACTCACGCCGACGTGACGTCATGGCGATGCGGTTCCTGCCCGTTCCTCGTCCCAGACGTCCCTGCCGACACTCGGTCACAGGTGAGGCCTCACGCCACCACCGTTCCGTCTTCCCCCGCCCGGCTCACCCGCACCGGTGACGACAGAACCGGGTGCCGGACGGTGGGTCCGGCACCCGGCACGGCCTACGGGGGCTGCGGGGGCTGCCCCCTGCGGGAGCGGCGGTACACGAGGACTACGCGCTGCGGGAGCGGCGGTAGAGGACGGCGCCGGCCAGGATCAGCGCGGCGCTCGAGGCCGAGGCGCCCAGCAGGGCACCGCTTCCCGTCTCGGCGAGCGCCGGCGGCGTGTGGCCGCCCGCGGGCGTCGGGGCCGGCGGAGTCAGCGGCGTGGGGCCCGAAGGCGTCGTCGGAGTCGTCGGGGTCGTCGGGGTCGTGGGCGGCATCGGCGTGGGCGGCGTGGTCTCGCCGTAGCCCGTCTCGCAGTGGTTGCCGAAGGCCGGGTTGAGGAGGCCGACGACGTCGACGCTGTTGCCGCACACGTTCACCGGCACGTCCACCGGCACCTGCACGCTGTTGCCGGAGACGACGCCGGGCGAACCCTCGGTGACGGCCTCGGCGGAGGCACCGCCGGAACCACCGGAGGAGCCGGTCCCGTAGCCGTCGTCGCCGTAGCCGCTGTCGCCGGAGCCGTCGTCGCCATAGCCGCTGTCGCCATAGCCGTCATGGCCATAGCCGTCATCGGAGCTGTCGTCGCCATAGCCGCCGTCGTCGCCGTAGCCCGTGCCGCCGGAGTCCCCGTACAGGTCCTCCGCTGGTGTGAGGGCCTCGCTCGACGCGGCGTCCGGTGAGTCCTGTGCCGACGCGCCGGGTCCGGACGACTGGAGCGCGTCCGCATCGGCGAAGGCGGGGCTGCCGCACAGGGACAGAACGCCCGTCGCGGCGGCGGCCGCGACCATTCCCCTGCTCAGGGTCTGTCGCATTCTCATGGTCTTCCTGCTTGAAGAGATGGGAGGGCCGGCCCCGGAGCCAGCGCTGAGCTGTCCGGGGCCGCCCGTGCTGCACCGCCGGGGCGGTCCATGCGTCACGCCGTCAGTCCTTCGTGAACACGTCGCCGGTCAACCGGAGCGGCCATGCTCCACGACCTGCGCGCAGTCAATAACGAGGAATGGCACGGCGAAGAAACTCCGGATAGCCCGCACGCGGACGAATTCACCCGAATGCCAGCACAGGAACCCACGCATCCGCCCCGCGCGCGAAACGACGTACGACCGTGCGAAGCAACACCGAAGGACGACCGCCGACGATCAATCGAGGTACGTCGGCCGACACCATGCGGCGTTGTTCACCATCGTCCGGCGATATGCGTGTCAGCCGTTGACGGCGTCGTTTCGGGACAGGGCCGAGATGTCACTGAGGATGCGTGACAGCGCTGCGTCACCCCTGGCCTGTGTGGAGTACTCCGCGCACTCCTCGGTCTGCGGCGACGCCAGGACGGTGCCGTCCTGGGCGGCAACCGGCGCCAGCAGGCCGGCGAGCGGGCCGGCGTTGGCCTTGGCCGGCAGGCCGACGCACGGCTTGTTGCGCGCGCTATGCACCAACGCGGCCCGCGGGCTCATGCCGCTCCTGGTCACCTGGTCGCCGAACGCCGAATGGGCGCCGTCGCCGCCGGCGGACGTGGTGCCCGAGTCGTCGCCGAGGGCGAGGGCCTGCGGGGCCGCTGCGGCGGACACGCCGACGACGGACACGGCGATCGCCGCCGCGGCCATTGCCTTCTTCAGCATTTCGCTTTCCTTTCCCGGCCGGTGACCGAGAGGGAACTGGCCAGGACGGAGCCGACCAGACGGATGTTCCTGCCCTCTCATCAACCACGGTCACGGGGAATGGTTGCGGGGCGCCGGAGTGAGGTCACCCGATCGGCCGCGTGTCGGGGCACGGAATTCCCGGAATCCCCGGGGTCGGGTTCACCCGGCAGGGTGGCGGGCGGCTGTGCTCCGTCGGAGTGAACGGGAACAACCAAACGGCCGCACGCGAGTTGACCAGAGCGCTCCGGTGGACGGGGTCTTTCAGAAGGGACAGCAAGTGATCAAGAAGGTTGTGGCCTCCACCGCGGTCGCCGCGTCCGTCGTCGGTGCCTCCGCCGCCGCCGCGCCGCGGGCGCTCGCCGTCGGCGACGACGGCGGCACCACGTCCGCCCGCGGCAGCGGCGCCTCGCAGTCGTTCGGCGACTCGGCGACGTACGGCACCCTGAGCCCGCAGACGGCGCTCATCAAGGGCGCCCTCCACAGGCCCTGCCTCGGCCTGCCGGCCAAGGCCAACGCCGGTTCCCTCCTGGGTGTCGCCCCGTCCTCCGTCCAGGAGACCTCGCTGTCCTCACAGAACCGGCAGTGCGTCGGGACCTCCACCCGGGCCAGGCGCGACGAAGCCCCGTCGCACATCCTCGGCGACACCCCGGTCCTCGCGGGCGACGGCGCCGCCGGAAACCGCTGACGGCACGCCTCCCCGCGCACCGGCGGGTCACCGGTCACTCCGGCGGCCCGCCGACGCACGTGCGGGGCAGTGCCTGGCTCCCCCCGGGGGCGTGGCGCGGCCCGCCCGGAGAGCGTCGTGAACCGTACAGGCCGTCTACGCAGGCCCGTACAGCGCCTCGACCTGTGCCGCGTACACCGTCGTCGCCGCGTGCCGCTTGACCTTCAGGGACGGGGTGAGCAGGCCGTTGTCCTCGGTGAACTCACCCTCGACCAGAGTGAAGGCGCGGATCGACTCGGCCCGGGAGACGGCCGCGTTGGCGTGGTCGACGGCCCGCTGGATGTCGGCGCGCAGCCCTTCGTCGTGGACGAGCTCCGACAGCGGGGTGTCCACGGGCCGCTTGCGGACGGACAGCCAGTGGGCGACGGCCTCCGGGTCGAGCGCGATCAGGGCGGCGACGAAGGGCCGCCTGTCCCCGACGACCACGCACTGCCCGACCAGGGGGCGGCTGCGCAGCCGGTCCTCAAGGACGGCCGGGGAGACGTTCTTGCCGCCCGAGGTGACGATGATGTCCTTCTTGCGGCCGGTGATGGTGAGGTAGCCGTCCTGGTCGAGGGCGCCGAGGTCGCCGGTCGCGAACCAGCCGTCGTCGAGCACGGCGTCCGTGGCCTCGGGATCGTTCCAGTACGAGCCGAAGACGATGCCGCCCTTGACGAGGATCTCGCCGTCGGCGGCGATGCGGACGGACGTGCCGGGAACCGGGCGTCCGACGGTGCCGGGGCGGGGCCGCAGGGGCGGGACGATGGTGGCGGCGGCGGTCGTCTCGGTCAGGCCGTAGCCCTCGTAGACGACGATCCCCGCGGCGAAGAAGAACAGGTTGAGGTCGCGGTCCAGGGGTGATCCGCCACTGATGGCGTAGCGGACCCGGCCGCCGATCTCCTTGCGGATGCGCCGGTAGACCAGCAGGTCGTACAGCGCCCATGCCGCGTACAGACCGGGCCCCGGGCCCTTGCCGCGCCCCAGGATCTTGTTCAGACTCGCCTCGCCGAAGCGGACGCCGATGCGGTGCGCGCGGTCGAAGGAGGCACCGCGGCCGATCTTCTCGGCGGTCGCGCGCCCGGTCTCGTGGATCTTCTCGAAGAGGTACGGCACGCCCACCAGGAAGGTGGGACGGAATCCCCTGAGCGCCGGGCGGAGTTCGTCGGGCTTGATGCCGGGGCAGTGACCGATCTCGATACGGGCCGTGAGGCAGGCGATCTGGAGGGTGCGGCCGAGGATGTGCGCGAGCGGCAGGAACAGGAGAGTGGACGCGGCCCGGCTCGTGACCTCCTTGAAGATGGGGTGCAGCAGCTCGACCGTGTTGGCGGCCTCGGCGTGCAGGTTCGCGTGGGTGAGGACGCAGCCCTTGGGGCGGCCCGTGGTGCCGGAGGTGTAGCAGACGGTTGCCACGGTGTCGGGCGTCAGGGCCGTACGGCGCCTGGTCACCTCCTCGTCGGGTACGTCCGCGCCGAGGGCGACGAGCGCGTCGAGGCCCGCGACATCACCGGGGGCGGTGGGGTCGTGGGAGACGGCGGTATCAGCGGGGGCTGCGAGGGCACCAAGGACTGCGGGGGCGTGGGAGGCGTCGCGGGCGTGGGAGGCGTCGGGGCCGTGAGAGGCGTCGGGGTCACCGGAGACTGCGGGGTCACCGGGAGCTGCGGGGTCACCGGGAGCTGCGGTGTCACTGGGGGCTGCGGTGTCGCCGGGGGTGGCCGCGTCGAGCTGCCAGACGCGCGGCGGCTCGGGGTGGCCGGCGGTGCCGGTCAGGACGGTGGCCACGTTGCCGGCGGTCTCAACGACGACGTACCGGGCGCCCGAGTCGCGCACGATCCAGTCCACCTGCTCGGCGGACGAGGTGGCGTAGACGGGGACGGTCTGACCGCCGGCCGCCCAGATCGCGAAGTCCAGGACCGTCCACTCGTAGCGGGTGCGGGACATCACCGCGACGCGGCCGCCGGGCCGCAGACCGGCGGCGATCAGCCCCTTGGCGGCGGCGGTCACCTCACGGGCGAAGGCCGCCGCCGTCACGGGTTGCCAGCCGCCGTCCCGCTCGCGCCGCAGGACCACGGCGTCCGGCGCCTCCGCCGCGTTGGTGTACGGGAGGTCGGCGGTGCTGCCCGTGGCGGGGCGCGGCGCCAGCGTGGCCGCGACCGCCTCGCGGACCGTGCCGGTGTCGTCCGTGATCACCTCGACCCGGCCGCGTTGCACCAGGTCGGTGCGCCGTTTCGCCCGTTTCAGATCCCTGCGTACGCCCATGACGGCTCCCGGTCTCGGCTCGAGCCGGCGTGCCGTGGTCGTGCCTGACCACTCGCACCCCACCCACACTTACTGGCCAGTCAACTTACTCACGCGTAAGAAAAGGTCAATGGGTGACGCACACCCGACGACGGCCGTCGGCCCTCGGAGCAGCCGACCAGCGGCCCGGCGATCCGGTGGGCCGGTCGTCGCGTCCACGCGGTCGGCGCGCACGTCCTGATCGCCGACGGCCGGTTGTGTGGCCGACGAGCCGGAACGCCAGGGGATGCCGCCCGCCGGCACTGCTGATCACGCCGGGCTCGCACTGAACTCGGGCTCACCACGCGTACCACGACCCATCGGACGGGGCCTAGGAGACGATGTCCTTGCGCGCGAAACCCCGGAAGGCCAGGGCGAACAGTACGAGCGCGTACGTGAGGGAAATCGCGGTGCCCTGGATCATGCCGGACCACTCGGGGCGGGGCTGCACGGCGTCGGCCCACGCGAACTGCCAGTGCGCAGGCAGGAAGTCGCGCCAGTGGCCGAGAGCCGTCACCGCGTCCAGGACGTTGCCGACGATGGTCAGGCCGACCGCGCCGCCCACCGCGCCGAGCGGGGCGTCCGTCTTCGTGGACAGCCAGAACGCCAGTCCGGCGGTGACCAGCTGGGACACGAAGATGTACGCCACGACCACCACGAGGCGCTGGGCCGCGGCGCCCGGGGCGAGTGCGCCGCCGGCCGGGATGTGCAGCGGGCCCCAGCCGTAGGCGGCGGTGCCGACGGCGAGCGCCACGAGGGGCAGCAGGACCATCGCGGCCAGGCTGAGGCCGAGCGCGACGGCGAGCTTGGACGCCAGCAGCCGGGTGCGCGGCACGGGGGCGGCCAGCAGGTAGCGCAGGGAGGACCAGCTCGCCTCCGAGGCGACCGTGTCCCCGCAGAACAGCGCGACCGGGACGACCAGCAGATAACCCGCGGACACGAAGAGGTTCACGGCGGCGAAGTTGACGCCGGACGCCGTCGCGGTGTCCATGAGGGTGATGCGCTCGCCGCGTCCCTCCGGGTCGCCGCCGATCGCGAAGGCCAGGACCAGCACGAACGGCAGGACGGCGAGGATCGTGCCCATCACCAGCGTGCGCCGCCTCTTGAGCTGGCGGACCAGCTCCACCCGCGGTGGCAGGGTCCGGCCGGGGCGGTAGCCGGAGGCGGCGTCGTCCTGGGGCCGGGGTCCGGTCCGCTCGGTGAGCGTGTCGGTGAGCGTGCTCATGCGGAGCCCCCGATCAGGGTGAGGAAGGCGTCTTCGAGGCGGCGGTGCGGGCCCACCGACTCGACGGGCACCTCGAGGCGGACCAGTTCGGCGACGAGCCGCCGGGCGCTGCCGCCGGTGTCGAGGCGGACGAGCAGCCCGTGGTCGGTGCGCACGGCGGAGGCCACACCCGGCAGGGCGGCGACCTTCTCGGCGACCGGCTCGTCCACCGGGGTGCCGGTGCCGACGAGGAGGGTGTCGCCGGAACCGATGATGTCGGCGACCGGGCCGGCCTGGACGAGCCGGCCCCGGTCCATGACCACGAGGTGGGTGCAGGACTGCTCGACCTCCGCGAGCAGGTGGCTGGAGACGATCACCGTGCGGCCGCCCGCCGCGTAGCGGATCATCACCTCGCGCATCTCGCGGATCTGCGGCGGGTCGAGGCCGTTGGTCGGCTCGTCCAGGATGAGCAGGTCCGGCAGGCCGAGCATGGCCTGCGCGATGGCGAGGCGCTGGCGCATGCCCTGCGAGTAGGTGCGCACCGCGCGGGCGAGCGCGTCGCCGAGTCCGGCGATCTTCAGCGCCTCGTCCAGGTGGGCGTGCTCGGGCGGGCGGCCGGTCGCCCGCCAGTACAGCTCCAGGTTCTCCCGGCCCGACAGGTGCGGCAGGAATCCGGCGCCCTCGACGAAGGCGCCGACCCGGGACAGCACGGGGACGCCGGGGCGCACGGCGTGGCCGAAGACCCGGATCTCCCCCGCGTCCGGGGTGATGAGCCCCATCAGCATCCGCAGGGTCGTGGTCTTGCCCGCGCCGTTGGGGCCGAGCAGCCCCAGCACCTGGCCGCGTTCCACGCGGAACGACAGGTCCCGTACGGCGTACCGGTCGGCGGACTTCGCGTACCGCTTGCTCAGGTCGGTGATCTGCAGCGGGACCTCGGCCGACTCGGGGTCGGGTGCCAGGGCGGCCGTCCGGCGGCGGGCGGTCAGCAGCAGGGCCAGGGCGACGGCCGCCCCGGCGAGCGGCAGCCACCACACCCAGCCGGGCAGCGGTGCCGCGGCCGTCTCCACCCCGGGCGCCGTCGGCACGCTCAGCGCGCTGCGCAGGGCGACGGTGTACGTGGCGGGCGCCGCAGGAGACGCGTAGCCGAGGTCGGTGGAGGCGAGGACCAGGCGGAGGCGGTGGCCCTTTCGCACCTCGTGGTCGACGGCGGGCAGGGTGACGGTGACGTCCCTGCCGGACCCGGCGTCCTCGACGCGCAGGGGCGTGACCAGCTGGGAGGGCAGCACCGGCCGGGTGCCGTCGGGGCCGACGTCGTAGACCTTGGCGAAGAGCACCGCGTCCCCGGCGGTCGAGGTCACGCGGACCGTGGCCGTGGCGGAACCGGTGATGCGCAGGTCGCTCGTCATGGGAGCGGACTCGAAGCGCGCGTACTGGCCGGGGAAGTCCAGGGAGATGCCGACGCCGAGGGAGGACAGCTGGGCGAGGCCGCCGGTGCCGGTGAGGCCGGGCAGCGCGGAGACGGCGGGCGGGCCGCCGCCGGGAGGGTTGGCGAAGGTCTGCTCGCCGCCGCTCAGGGCGACCGGCCGCCGCCCGGCGTCCAGGCCCGGGTAGGTGTCGGCGCTCGCGCCCCTGAGCAGGGCGGCGCCGTCGGTGGAGTCGACGCCTCCGGTACGGGTGACGCGGAACGCGGGCCCCGTACCGGCGCTCTCGTCGCCCTTGAGATGACGGTCGAACCAGGCACGCACACGTGAGCGCACGCGGTCCGTCTCCGGGTCGCCCCCGTCGTGCCCGCCGGCGATCCAGTCGACGTCGACGGGTGCGCCGTTGGCGCGGATCGCCGCCGCGGCGGCATCGGCCTGCCCGAGCGGGAACAGGGAGTCGGTCTGGCCCTGCACCAGCAGCGTGGGCACCTTGATGCGGTCGCCCACGGCGGACGGCGACCGCTGCTCGAGCAGGGCACGCGCCTTCGCGTCGGGAGTGCCGGACTCGGCGACCCTCTCGTACATCCGGCACAGCCGGGGCTCGAACCTGTCGCAGCCGCCCCCGGTGGTGACGAAGAGACCGGCCCACAGCTTCTTGAAGACGCCGTTCGGGAAGAGGGCGTCCGCGAGGTTCCAGTAGGTGATCGCCGGGGCGAGGGCGTCCACCCGGGCGTCGTGCCCGGCGGCGAGCAGGGCGATGGCGCCGCCGTAGGAGCCGCCTGCCATGCCGACCCGGGGGTCGCCCGGCGCGTCGAGCTCGACCTGGGGCTGCCGTGCCAGCCAGTCGAGGAGCCGCGAGACGTCGGCGACCTCGCCCTTCGGGTCGTTCAGCCCGATCTTCCCCGTGGACCTGCCGAAGCCGCGCGCCGACCACGTCAGCACCGCGTACCCGTCGCGGGCGAGTTGCTCGGCCTGGGTCCTGACGTCGGCCTTGCTGCCGCCGAAGCCGTGCCCCAGCAGCACGGCGGGGCGCCGCCCGGCCGGGCCGGAGGTGAAGTAGGAGGTGTCGACGCGCACTCCGTCGCCCACGCTCATGATCCGGTCGGCGCGGTGCACCGGCGGCGCGTCGTCGGAGGCGACGGCCGTCCAGGTGCCGGCGCCGGCGAGCACGACGACGGCGGCCCCGGCGGCCAGCAGCCGGCGGGGCCCCCGAAGCAGCCCTCGGAGCGCGGGCGGTCGAAGATCCATGCGTCAACAGTACGGTCCGCCTCCGACAGCCGGGGCAGCCTGTGGACGGAGCCCGCGGCCCTCCCCGTGGAGTACGGCCGGCCGCCCCGTACCGCGTCCGTGGTACGCGGCGGGCCGTCGCCCCGTGTGTGCCCGCGGAGACCCGCGCCGGGCGTGTCCTGCGGGGGTTCGGCGCCACGCGGTGAGCACGTCGACCGGTGCGGCGCCATCCGGGGCGGCGGGGCCCCGCCCGCCGGCGGGACCGGCGGCCCCACCGGCGAGGTCGCGAAGGCCACGAAGGGCGAGGACGCACGGGCCGAGCGCGGCGGCGCCCCGCCCTGCCGGAAGGGACCGGGAGAGGGCGGGGCGCCACACGGCGTGGGCAGCGGGCTCAGTGGTTGCGCGGGAAGCCCAGGTCCACGCCCGTCGGGGCGTCGGCCGGGTCCGGCCAGCGGGTCGTGACGACCTTGCCGCGGGTGTAGAAGCGCGTGCCGTCGTTGCCGTAGATGTGGTGGTCGCCGAAGAGGGAGTCCTTCCAGCCACCGAAGGAGTGGTAGCCGACGGGCACCGGGATGGGCACGTTCACGCCGACCATGCCCGCCTCGATCTCCAGCTGGAAGCGGCGGGCGGCGCCGCCGTCACGGGTGAAGATCGCGGTGCCGTTGCCGAACGGCGAGGCGTTGATGAGCGCCACGCCCTCCTCGTAGGTCTCGGCGCGCAGCACGCACAGCACGGGACCGAAGATCTCGTCCTGGTACGCCTTCGCCGTGGTCGGCACCTTGTCGAGCAGCGAAATGCCGATCCAGTGGCCGTCCTCGTGGCCCTCGACGGTGTGGCCGGTGCCGTCCAGGACGACCTCGGCGCCCTCCGCCGCCGCGCCCGTCACGTACGACGCCACCTTGTCGCGGTGGGCCTTCGTGATCAGCGGGCCCATCTCGGACGCCGGGTCGGTGCCGGGACCGATCTTGATCTTCTCGGCGCGCTCGCGGATCTTCTCCACCAGGGTGTCGCCGATCGCGCCCACGGCCACCACGGCCGAGATGGCCATGCAGCGCTCGCCCGCCGAGCCGTAGGCGGCGCTCACGGCCGCGTCGGCCGCCGCGTCCAGGTCGGCGTCCGGCAGGACCAGCATGTGGTTCTTGGCGCCGCCGAGCGCCTGCACGCGCTTGCCGTTCGCGGAGGCGGTGGTGTGGATGTGGCGGGCGATCGGGGTGGAGCCGACGAAGGACACGGCCTTGACGTCCGGGTGCTCCAGGAGGCGGTCGACGGCCACCTTGTCACCCTGGACGACGTTGAAGACGCCGTCCGGCAGACCCGCCTCGGCGAGCAGCTCGGCGAGCTTCAGGGACACCGAGGGGTCCTTCTCGCTGGGCTTCAGCACGAACGTGTTGCCGCAGGCGATGGCGAGGGGGAACATCCACATCGGCACCATGGCCGGGAAGTTGAACGGGGTGATGCCCGCGACGACGCCCAGCGGCTGCCGGATCGAGGCCACGTCCACGCGGCTGGCGACCTGCGTGGACAGCTCGCCCTTCAGCTGGACATTGATGCCGCAGGCCAGGTCGACGATCTCCAGGCCGCGCGCGACCTCGCCGAGCGCGTCGGAGTGCACCTTGCCGTGCTCGGCGGTGATCAGCTCGGCGAGCTCGTCGCGGTGGGAGTCGAGCAGCGCGCGGAACGCGAACAGGACCGAGGTCCGCTGCGCCAGCGACGACTGACCCCACGTCACGAAGGCCTCCTTGGCTGCCGCGACCGCCGCGTCCACCTCCTCGGCCGACGCGAACGCGACCTTCGTGGTGACCTCGCCGGTCGCCGGATTCGTCACCGGCCCGTGGCTGCCCGAGGCACCTTCGACGGTCTTGCCGCCGATCCAGTGGTTGACGATCTTCGTCATGCCGGGAACTCCTTCACAGATGGCGGCGTCGGGTACAGACATGCCGTTCGTACACCTCACGAGCCCCGACCGCCGACGCCCGCGCCGTGGTCACGGCCACGGACCCATCCCACCAGGCCCGAACCGGAGGCGCGCCCGACACAGTGTCTGCCGTTTCGGGCCCCGCGTAGACACATGTGGGGGTCGGCGGCGTGGTCCGGGCGGCCGGATTCGTCCGGTCGGCGGAAACCTCCGGCGCGGGGCCGCGGCGGGCGGGGAGTCGTCGCTCGCGGTTCGCTCCTGCCAGGGCGAAAGTGGGCTCCCGCGCCGGAGGCGTTCTGTGCGGCCGTACGGCTGTCGGCCGGCATCGCACGGCCGCCGACTCGTCTCGTACGGCTGTCGGCCGCCGGTGTCGTACGGCTGTCAACCGGTTTCTAGTCCCGTACCCGCAGCACTGTCAATGTTTTGTCCGGACATTCGGACGAGACGGGGGTTCGTTGCGTGTTCATGCAGTTCTGCTTCCCTGCGTTGCCTGTTCCCCTCCGGCCGTGGCGCACCGCGTAGCACCATGAGGCCCTCCGAGCGATGGGGACGCGGAGAGACCGGGGGCGGACGATGACGAATGGCCTGACCAGCATCACGACGGCGGACGGCCGGGTGGACATCAAGGCGGGTCACGGGCCCGACGGCTCCTGGGAGATCGCCGTCGCCGCCCCCCACCCCCGGCTGCGGCCCGGCGTGATGGGCTATCGCGGGATCCGGCTCGACCTGGAAACGCCCCGCCGCAGGCTGGAGGCGCCGATCGGGGCGGCGACCCTGATGTTCGGTTTCGACGAGCCGCTCCGCATCTCCCGCTCGGGCCTCGCCCCGACCTCGCTGGTGTCCGTCTACTCCGGGCCGACGACCACCGCGTTCCTCGCCGAGCACACCGGCCGGCTGTCCGGTGTCGAGGTGACGCTGATGCCGTGGGCGGCGTTCACCCTGTTCGGCACCCCGCAGTACGAACTCACCGACCGCGTCCTGGACCCCGACGAGCTGCCGCACACCCTCGGCGGCAACCGGACGGGCGGCAGGGCAGGCGGCCGGTGGGGCAGCGTCGGCGAGCTGAGTGCCGCGCTGGCCGCGCTACCGACGTGGACGGAACGCTTCCGGCTCCTCGACGACGTCTTCACCTGGTGGTCGGCGGCCGGTACGCCGAGTTCCGCGCGGGTCGTGAACGCCTGGGCGGAGCTGGTGCGGTCGCGGGGCGCGTTACCGGTGGCGCGGCTCGCCGAGCACGTCGGCTGGAGCGTACGGCAACTGGAGAACCGCTTCCGGGAGCAGATCGGCCTCGGCCCCAAGGTGGCGGCCCGGGTCCTGCGGCTGGCCCGCGCACGCAAGCTGCTGGCGGCGGGCCGGAGCCAGGCCGAGACCGCGGCGCTCTGCGGCTTCTACGACCAGTCGCACCTGAGCAGCGAGTTCAAGGCGATGACCGGCTTCACCCCCCGCGAGTTCACGGCCGCGCGCCGGCAACCGCCCGACGCACCGGGCCCCGACCGCGTCCCGGGTGAGGCCACGAGCCTGGTACTCGCCCCTGCGCAGGGCACGCGGTAGGGCAAGCACGGGTCCGCCCGTCACCGCTACAGCGGCGAGGTGTCGACGGTGCGGCGCATGACCTCACCGCTGGAGACGGGTTCTGGGCCCGGCGTGCACGCGTCGGGCACCGCCCGCGCCGAAGGGTGCACGGGGCCCGAGGGCGATGATGGGGGCTGCGCCCGCGCCGCGGATGAGGGGCGGCCCGCGCCGTGACCGAGGGGGCGTCCCGGATCGTGAACAGGAGAGCGGACGCCGTGACCGCCGGCGGCAGCCCGAGCCGTGAGCGAGTGGGCGTCCCGAGGCTCTCGCGGTCATGGCTCGGAGCGGGCGCCCCGGGCCATGAACGCGGGCGGCGTCCCGAGCCGTCACCGAGAGCGCGGCCCGGACCGTGACCGAGAAGGCGGACCATGTGCGAGAGAGCGGCTTGGACCGTGAACGCAGGCGGCGCCCCGGACCGTGACCCGGCCTCGGCTCGGACGTGACCGAGGGCGCGTCCCGAAACCGACGGCGCGCCCCGCGCCGCGGCCGACGGCGCAGCCCGGACCATCAGCACAGGTGGCGGTGGGGAGCGGCTCCGTCGGTCGTGCCCATCGATTCGACCAGGTCGGCGAGGGTCGTCGACTCGTACGACCATGTCGGCCAGTGTCGTCGGACCGTCTCCTGCCAAGAGTTCACCGAGTGCGGATTTTTCCAAGACCGACGGGACGGGCGCGCGGCAGTCTGATCATCCGGCCACTGAACCCGGGGAGGCGCAAGTCTTCGGCCTTGTGCCGGGGAATGCGGGGGGGCCGGCGGGCCGGGCCCGGTGACGTCAACAGGGGTTCTCGCAGACTCCTGTCTCTCCGCGTCGAGCGCAGTCGACAGCGGAACACCGGGCCCGCCCCGTCCCGCCGCAGCCGTGCACAGCACCAGCCCCGGCTCGGCTGCCGTGCCGCGCCCGGCAGGTTCCGCGGCGTCCATCGCCCGCGCATACCGGCACCCGCACCGCGATCCGCGCCTCACGGCCACGCCTGTCTCAGGCACGGGCCCCGTCCGGACCCGTGCCCAGTCCAGACCCGTGCCCCGGCGCGCCCCGCCCAGACCCGGGCCCCACCGCGCCCCCTCGCACGCCGGCAGCCCGAGCAACCAGCGCGACCACCCAACCAGCGAAACCAGCGCAACCGAGCATCCGCGTCCGCGTCCGCGTCCGTGCCCGCGTCCGCGTCCGCGCCCGCGCCCGCGCCCGCGCCCGCAAGTCAGCGCGATGCTCCGAAAGACCGACCTACCCCCTTTTATTTCATTTGCGTCACGAACACCCACCTTGTGTGACGTATGTCGCGCTTCTACCCGTCTTCCGTCACACAGGCGCACAGAACACCACCAACCGTCACTCTGTGTCGTTCACCGGGTAAAGACTCTGTCGCCGGCGCAGCACCCGGCTCTCCTGGCGGTCGTCCCCGACCGCCGCCGTGGTCTGCGCGGGAAGGTGCCACATGACGGACCGACAGCTCTGGTCCTACAAGGAGATCGCCGCGCACATCCGCGTCCAGCCGGACACCGTCCGCTCGTACCGCAAACACGGGCTGCTGCCACCGCCCGATGTGGCCGAGGGCGGGAAGCCCTTCTGGTACGCGGACACCGTGCGGGCATGGGTGGCGTCCCGGCCACGCAACCGCTGCCGTGGCGGCGGCGAGACCTGACGCCGTCGCCGCGGGCGGGGCGCTCAGCTCCACGGCTCGACGACCGTCACCCCTGCCCCGGCCCCGGCCCTCTCGGCCGCCCCCATCGCGGTCAGGGCGGCCGGGGCCGCCTCCAGGGGGATGGCCGAGGTCACCAGCAGGTCGGGGCGCAGCACTCCGGCCGCGACCAGTTCCAGCATCGGCGGGTAGGTGTGCGCGGCCATGCCGTGGCTGCCGAGGATTTCCAGTTCCAGGGCGACCGCGCGGGCCATGGGCACGGGGGTCGTGCCGCTCGGGGACGGCAGCAGGCCGACCTGGATGTGCCGGCCGCGGCGGCGCAGGCCGTTGACGGAGGCGGCGCAGGTGACGGGCGAGCCGAGGGCGTCGAGGGACAGGTGGGCGCCGCCACCGGTCAGTTCCCGTACCGCGGAGGCGGTGTCCTCGGTGCGGGAGGCGTCCACACAGGCGGCAGCACCCAATTCCCGCGCCAGTGCGAGGGCGCCCGGTGCCACGTCGACGGCGACGACGCGCGCGCCGGCTGACGCCGCGATCATCACGGCGGACAGGCCGACGCCCCCACAGCCGTGCACCGCGACCCACTCCCCCGCCGCGACCCGGCCCCGCTGGACGACCGCACGGAACGCCGTGGCGAACCGGCAGCCGAGCCCGGCCGCCGTCGCGAAGGACATGCCGTCGGGTACGGCGACGAGGTTGACGTCGGCCCGGTCGAGCGCCACGTACTGCGCGAAGGAGCCCCAGTGGGTGAAGCCGGGCTGGGTCTGCCGCTCGCACACCTGCTGGTCCCCGGCCGCGCAGGCGGGGCAGGTCCCGCAGGCGCAGACGAAGGGGACGGTGACCCGGTCACCGGGCCGCCAGCCGGTCACCCGGGGCCCCACCGCCTCGACGACACCGGCGAGTTCGTGCCCGGGCACGTGCGGCAGCGTGATGTCCGGGTCGTGTCCCTGCCATCCGTGCCAGTCGCTGCGGCACAGTCCGGTGGCCTCGACCCGCACGACCACCCCGTGCCCGGCGGGGGCGGGGTCGTCGACGTTCCGCACGTCGACCGGTCCGCCGAACCGTTCGAACACCACCGCACGCATCGCTGCCCGCCTCGCCTTCCGTCGTCACCGGAGCCGCCCCGCGGGCTCCGTTCAGCGGGCCTTCCCGCCGGGGCCGGCGTGTCCCGCCCCACTCCGGCGATCATCACCCGCGGGTGGCGGCACTAACCACGCGCCCCCACCGTGTCCCGGGTCGCCGTCTCCGTCTCGGCCTCCGGCTCGATCCCGGTCTCCGGCTCCACCCGGGCGGGCGTCTGGGCCGCCGCCTCGCCCTCGCTCAGGCCGAAGCGCCGGTGGAAGCGGCGCAGCGGGGCGGGGGCCCACCAGGTGGCCCGCCCGGTCAGGCGCATCCCCGCCGGGACGAGAAGGCTGCGCACGATCATCGCGTCCATGAGCACCGCCAGCGCGATGCCCAGGCCGAGCATCTTGGTGTTGGTCACGCGGGAGGTGCCTATCGCGACCATCACCACCGCGAGGATGACGGCCGCCGCGGTGATCAGTCCGCCGGTGCGCTGCACCCCGTGCCGGACGGCCTGCTCGTGGTCGCCGCTGTGGTCGTACTCCTCCTTGATGCGGGACAGCAGGAACACGCCGTAGTCCATGGAGAGGCCGAAGGCCACGCAGAACATCAGGACCGGCAGGGTGGTCTCTATGGAGCCGGGGCTGGTGAAGCCGAGCAGACCGGAGAGGTGGCCGTCCTGGAAGACCCAGACGACCGCGCCGAACATCGCCGTGAGGCTGAGCGCGTTGAGCAGCACCGCCTGGAGGGGTATGAGCACGCTGCCGGTGAGGAGGAAGACCAGGAACAGGGTGACGACCGTGATGAAGAGGGCCGCCCACGGGAGGCGTTCGCCTATCGCGTCCTTGGAGTCGACCAGTACGGCCGCCGCCCCCGTCACCTTCGTGTCGAAGGGGGCCGGTGTGGCGCGCAGGTCACCCACCAGGTCCTGGGCGCGTTCGTCGACGGCCTCGCCCTTCGGCAGCACCGTGAAGTACGCCGAGTCGCCCTTCACCAGCGGGCCCGCCACGCTCAGGACGTCGGGCAGGGCGGCTGTCCGCTCCTTGTAGGCCGTGTACTGCGCCTCGGTGGCGCGGCCCTCGGCGAGGATGTCGAGGCTGCCGCCGGGGTTGCCCGGGAAGTCGTCGCGGATGTGCTGCTGGACGACGCGGGACTCGGCGCTCGACGGGAGTTGGCGGTCGTCCGCGGTGCCGAACTTCACGCTCAGGAAGGGCAGCCCGAGCAGGACGAGGACGGCCATGGTGCCCAGCGCGAAGAACGGGGCGCGGCGCATGACCAGCGTCGCCGTGCGTGCCCAGGCCCGGCCCTCCTCGGCGCTGTCGGAGGGCTGGGGCCGGCCTCGGCGGAACAGGCGGCGCAGGTCCGCGGAGTTGACGCGGTGGCCGAGCAGGATCAGCGCGGCCGGCAGGAGGGTCAGGGCAGCGGCGGCGGCCAGGAGCACGACGGCGATCCCGGCGTAGGCGAAGGAGCGCAGGAAGTACTGCGGGAAGAGCAGCATGGCCGCCAGCGACACCGCGACCGTGAGGGAGGAGAACAGGACGGTGCGCCCCGCCGTGCGCAGCGTGGTGCCGACGGCCGTCAGCGGCTCGGCCCCGCCGGACAGTTCCTCGCGGAAGCGTCGGACGATGAAGAGGGCGTAGTCGATGGCGAGGCCCAGACCGAGGGCCGTCGTCAGGTTCAGGGCGAAGACCGACACCTCGGTGAGTTCGGTGAGGCCCCGCAGCAGGGCGTTGGTCCCGAGGATGGCGACGATGCCGATGCCGAGCGGCAGCAGGGCGGCGACGGCGCTGCCGAAGACCATGACCAGCAGGACGAGTGTGACCGGCAGGGCGATGAGCTCGGCGCGGGTCAGGTCCTGCTGGATGATCGTCTGCATCTCGTGCCGTACGGCGACCGGGCCGCCGATGGTCACGTCGATCGTGCCGTGCGTGCCCCGGTAGTGGGGTGCGATGCGGTCGACGGTGTCGCCCATCGTGCTCTCGTCGCCGGTGATGCGGGCGGCTATCAGCGCCTCGTGTCCGTCCTTGGCGCGCAGGGTGGGTGTGCCGGTCTGCCAGTAGGAGCCGACGCCCGTGACGCCCTTCTCGTCGGCGAGGCGGGCGGCGAGCCGCTTCGCCTCGGCGGCGACGGCCGGGTCGTCGACCGGGGCGCCGCCCGCGTCGACGAGGAGCAGGAGGTTGGGCTGGGAGGCGGGGAACTCGCGCTCCAGCGCCCGCGTCGCGTATGTGGACTCGGCGGCCGGGTCCTCCCAGCCGCCGCTGCCGAGGCGGTCGGCGACGCCGCTGCCGGCCAGCACGGCGAGCACCGTGAGCACGAGGGCCGCGAGCAGCGACAGGCGTGGGCGGGCGGTCACGAGCCGGGTCCAGCCTCCTGCGCGCGGCGGCTTGTTGACTTCGGTCATCCTGCGGTGTCCCCTTCACCGTGAGATCCATCGTGAATCCGGGCCGCGCCCGACGTCTTTACGCAGGCAGACGGCATGGAGGCATGGATCTGCCATTGCCATAGACTGGCAAACACGAGAGATCGCTCGCGTTTCTCTAGAATGCGAGCGAGCACTCGCGTTTGTCAATCGCGTTCGAAGAGGCTGGGGATGACGCGTGCCCGAGAACCCCGAAACCACCGAGAGGCCAGGCGCGGAGGAGCCGGCCGCCACGAGGCCGCGCCGCCGCCAGGCCCGCGGCGAGCGCCGTGTCGCCCAGCTGCTCGAGGCCGCCGCGTCCGTCTTCTGCGCGAGCGGCTACACGGCCGCGAGCACCAACGCCATCGCCCGCGAGGCGGGCGTCTCGCCGGGCACGCTCTACCAGTTCTTCCCGAACAAGGAAGCCATCGCGATCGAGCTGGGCGAGCGGCTCATGCACCAGATGCGGGAGACGTACGGCGAGGCGCTCGCCCCCGTCGGCCCGGCGACACCCCTGGAGGAGGCCGTCGGCGCCGCGGTGGACCGGTTCATCGAGTTCAACTGCCGCCATCCGGTGTTCTTCGCGCTGATGCACGGCCCCGACATCCCGGGCCGCATCGCCGAGGAGCACGACGCCCTGCACGTGACGCTGGTGTCCCGCGTCGAGACGCTGCTCTCCTCGTTCCTGCCCGACGCGCCCGCCGCCGACGTGGCGCGCACCGCGCACGTCTGCCTGGGGATCTACAAGGCCGGCCTGGAGCTGATCCTCGGCCACGAGGGCCCGGAGCGGGAGGCGTACGTACGGGAGGTGAAGAAGGTTCTGCTGCGCTACCTGCAGCCGATGGTCGACGGCCGGGGCCAGACGTTGCCCGATACCCCCTAGGGGTATAAAGTGGGTTCCCGTGGGGACACCTGGCCCGCACGGGCCCCGTCGACCCCACGCGTCCCACACGTCTCCACGAGGAGTAACGACATGACCGCCCAGACCGACACCCCCGGTTCCGTCACCGCCGTCTACAAGGTGACCGGGATGAGCTGTGGACACTGCGAGGGCTCCGTCTCGGCCGAGATCGGCGAGATCCCCGGGGTCCGGTCGGTGAAGGCCGTCGCCACCACCGGCGAGGTCACCGTCGTCTCCGAGTCCCCGCTGGACGACGAGGCGGTCCGCGCCGCCGTGGACGAGGCGGGCTTCGAGCTCGCCGGCAAGGCCTGAGCGGCCCGCTGCGCAAGCAGACATCGCCTCCCGCCGAGGCAGGCGGCACCACCCTCCCGGTCCGGGCCGCGCCGGGCAGTTCGCACCGGCCCCGCACGGCCCGGTCCGTCGTCTGGAGTCCGGACATGACCAGCACCATCGCAGGAGACCCGAGCACCCCCGCGAACCTCGGCACGCCCCCCTCCGAGGCATCCCAGAGCCCCGGACACTCCGAGGTCGAGCTGCGCATCGGCGGGATGACCTGCGCCTCCTGCGCGGCCCGCGTCGAGAAGAAGCTCAACCGCATGGACGGCGTGACGGCCACGGTGAACTACGCGACGGAGAAGGCCAAGGTCGCCCACGCGCCCGGCGTCGAGGTCGCCGACCTGATCGCCACGGTCGTCAAAACCGGCTACACCGCCGAGGAACCGCCCCCGCCGCACCGGGAACCGGAAGCCGAATCGCGGGTCACGCCGGCCTCCGGCGAGGACCCCGGGACAGCCGCGCTCCGCACGCGCCTCACCGTCTGCGCCGCCCTCGCCGTCCCCGTCGTCGCGCTGTCGATGATTCCGGCCCTCCAGTTCGACGACTGGCAGTGGCTCACGCTCACACTCGCCGCGCCCGTGGTCGTCTGGGGCGGCCTGCCGTTCCACCGCGCCGCCTGGACGAACCTCCGGCACGGCGCGGCCACCATGGACACGCTGGTCTCGGTCGGCACGTCCGCCGCGTTCGGCTGGTCCCTGTGGGCGCTGTTCCTCGGCGACGCGGGCATGGCCGGCATGCGCGACGGCTTCTCCCTCACCGTCTCGCGCACGCACGGCACCTCCGCGATCTACCTGGAGGTCGCCGCCGGGGTCACCACGTTCATCCTGCTCGGCCGCTACCTGGAGGCCCGCTCCAAGCGGCGCGCGGGAGCGGCGCTCAGGGCGCTGATGGAGCTCGGCGCCAAGGACGTGGCCGTGCTGCGGGACGGCTCCGAGGTCCGCGTCCCGGTCGGGCGGCTGGCCGTGGGCGACCGGTTCGTCGTCCGGCCGGGCGAGAAGATCGCCACCGACGGCACGGTCGTCGAGGGCAGCTCGGCCGTGGACGCCTCGATGCTGACCGGCGAGTCGGTGCCGGTGGACGTCACCGTGGGCGACACGGTCGCCGGGGCCACCGTCAACGCGGGCGGGCGGCTGATCGTGGCGGCCACCCGTGTCGGCGCCGACACGCAGCTCGCGCGGATGGCGAAGCTGGTCGAGGACGCGCAGAACGGCAAGGCCCAGGTGCAGCGGCTCGCCGACCGGATCTCCGCCGTCTTCGTGCCCGTGGTGCTGCTGCTCGCCGCGGCCACCTTCGGCGGGTGGCTCGGCGTCACCGGCGACACCGTCGCGGCGTTCACCGCGGCTGTCGCTGTCCTGATCATCGCCTGCCCGTGCGCGCTGGGCCTGGCCACACCGACCGCGCTGATGGTCGGCACCGGCCGCGGCGCGCAGCTCGGCATCCTGATCAAGGGCCCCGAGGTCCTGGAGTCCACGCGCCGCGTCGACACGGTCGTCCTGGACAAGACGGGCACGGTCACCACCGGCCGCATGACCCTCCAGGAGGTGTACGTCGTGGACGGCGCCGACGAGGAGCAGGTTCTGCGGCTCGCGGGCGCCGTCGAGGACGCCTCCGAGCATCCCGTCGCCCGCGCCGTCGCCGCCGGCGCCCGCGAGCGGCTCGGCGGCCGGCTGCCCGCGGCCGAGCGCTTCGAGAACGTCCCCGGCAGGGGCGTGCGCGCACGCGTGGAGGGCCACGACGTGGCGGTCGGCCGCCTCTACGGAGCGCACGACGGGGCGGACGACGGCCCTGACCCCGCGCGGCTCCCCCAGGCCCGCCGCGAGGCCCGCACCGACGGGAAACTCCCCGACGAGCTGGCACGCGCGCGTGCCGCGGCCGAGCGCGGTGGCCGTACGGCGGTCGTCGTCGGCTGGGACGGCGCGGCGCACGGCGTGCTGGCCGTCGCGGACGCCGTGAAGGAGACCAGCGCGCAGGCGGTGCGGGAGCTGCGCGCCCTCGGGCTCACGCCGGTGCTGCTGACCGGGGACAACCGTCCGGTCGCCGAGTCCGTCGCCCGTGCGGTGGGCATCGACGAGGTGATCGCCGAGGTGCTGCCCGAGGACAAGGTCGACGTCGTACGGCGGCTGCAGGCCGAGGGGCGGACTGTGGCGATGGTGGGTGACGGGGTCAACGACGCCGCCGCGCTCGCCGCCGCCGACCTGGGTCTCGCGATGGGCACCGGGACCGACGCGGCGATCGAGGCGGGGGATCTGACGCTGGTGCGCGGAGACCTGAGGGTGGCCGCCGCCGCGATCCGGCTGTCTCGGCGGACGCTGTCCACCATCAAGGGGAACCTCGTGTGGGCCTTCGGATACAACGTGGCCGCGCTGCCCCTGGCCGCCGCCGGGCTGCTGAATCCGATGATCGCGGGGGCCGCGATGGCGTTCTCGTCGGTCTTCGTGGTGACGAACAGCCTGCGCCTCAGGCGATTTTCCTGAGGACAGGTTCCCGGAGCCCTTGGAGTCCGGCCCCAGACTCACATATCCTCTTCACAAGGCTCACGCATCTTCCTTACGCTGGGATGTGCCTCGCTTTTCGGGGCTTTTGCGCGCCTGGATGACCATGTGCGGGAGACGCAGATCACAGTCATCCGAAGGTAACCATCGAAGGGGTTCGAAAGTCTAAGTTGTCGATGTCGGGAGCGTCTTGGGGGGCGCTTCCCGACATCTGGGGATTGTCTTGGGGGACCTTCCCCGCACGATGCGTTGCCGGGGCACGAACACCGGGAAGCTTTGAGCGGCCCACCCGGTCGTGCGCTGTCCCGGCAGAGCGCACCACCAGCACCATCCCGTGCACGTCGGGTCCGCCCGCCGCGTACAACAGCGATTCAGGCGCTGTCTTCAAGCGCCCGGCCGGATCCCGTGGGGGGAATCCGCACCGGGACATGGGAAGGCGCCCCGGACGTCGGCCCGTGGGGGGACCGCCGCCGGGGCGCCTTCTGCGCTGTACGGCCGGACAGGCAGGCTTCCGCCCGGCGCTCCTCACTCATGACGCACCGCGCCGGCCGGACCGGATGCGGGCAAAGCCCCCTGTACGCGGCGGGCCCCGCACCCGAGAACGGATGCGGGGCCCGGAGGCGTGGAAGAGGCGCGGCGCCGTGGCGCCGCGCGACGCGGTGGCTCAGCGCTCCTCGACGGGAACGAAGTCGCGCTCCACGATGCCCGTGTAGATCTGGCGCGGGCGGCCGATGCGGGAACCCGGCTCCTTGATCATCTCGTGCCACTGCGCGATCCAGCCCGGCAGCCGGCCGAGGGCGAACAGGACCGTGAACATCTCGGTCGGGAAACCCATGGCCCGGTAGATCAGGCCGGTGTAGAAGTCCACGTTCGGGTAGAGGCTGCGCGAGACGAAGTAGTCGTCGGAGAGCGCGTGCTCCTCCAGCTTCAGCGCGATGTCCAGCAGCTCGTCGGACTTGCCGAGGGCGGACAGCACGTCGTGCGCGGCGGCCTTGATGATCTTGGCGCGCGGGTCGAAGTTCTTGTAGACCCGGTGGCCGAAGCCCATCAGGCGGACGCCGTCCTCCTTGTTCTTCACCTTGCGGATGAAGGAGTCGACGTCGCCGCCCGCGTCGCGGATGCCCTCGAGCATCTCCAGCACGGACTGGTTGGCGCCGCCGTGCAGCGGGCCCCAGAGCGCATTGATGCCGGCGGAGATCGAGGCGAACATGTTCGCCTGCGAGGAGCCGACCAGGCGGACCGTGGAGGTCGAGCAGTTCTGCTCGTGGTCCGCGTGCAGGATCAGCAGCTTGTCCAGGGCGGACACCACGACCGGGTCCAGGTCGAACTCCTGCGCCGGGACCGAGAAGGTCATCCGCAGGAAGTTCTCGACGTAGCCGAGGTCGTTGCGCGGGTAGACGAACGGGTGGCCGACGGACTTCTTGTACGCGTAGGCCGCGATCGTCGGGAGCTTGGCGAGCAGCCGGATGGTGGAGAGGTTGCGCTGCTGCTCGTCGAACGGGTTGTGGCTGTCCTGGTAGAACGTCGACAGCGCGGACACCACGGACGACAGCATGGCCATCGGGTGCGCGTCGCGGGGGAAGCCGCGGTAGAAGTTCTTGACGTCCTCGTGCAGCAGGGTGTGCTGCGTGATCTCGTTCTTGAACGAGGTGAGTTCGTCGACGGTCGGCAGCTCGCCGTTGATCAGCAGGTACGCCACCTCCAGGAAGGTGGAACGCTCCGCCAGCTGCTCGATCGGGTAACCGCGGTACCGGAGGATGCCGGCCTCGCCGTCCAGATACGTGATGGCGGATTTGTACGCGGCCGTGTTGCCGTAGCCGCTGTCCAGTGTCACCAGACCGGTCTGGGCTCGGAGCTTCCCGATGTCGAAGCCCTCGTCGCCGACGGTGCTGTTGATCACCGGGTAGGTGTACTCGCCGTCGCCGTACCGCAGTACTACAGAGTTGTCGCTCACGTCTTCCCTCACCGACCTAGTGCCTCATCTTCGAGGTGCCCTGACTGTCTCTACCATCCCCCACTTGGCTCAGGAGAGTGCACTCGGGGTCGACCATCGGGCCTATTGGCGGCACTGAGTGCCGCCAACTTGTCCATCCTGCCCGCTGCCCGCCCGGTTCCGGAAGTGCCCTGTGACCTTTGCGACTCATGTGATCGATCATTTTTCCACTCCCCTGCGCCGGGCGGGCGAAATGGCCGGGAATGCGAGAGGGAAGGTCCTTGCGTGACCGTCAGGACGCCCTCAGCCGGTGATCCAGGGCCGTGCGGCGCCGCCCTGCCGAGACCGTGCGCACCGCCTGCCCGATCGCCTTGCGGGAACCGACGAGGACGACGAGTCTCTTCGCCCGCGTGACCGCCGTGTACAGCAGGTTCCGCTGGAGCATCATCCACGCGCCCGTGGTGACCGGGATGACCACGGCCGGGTATTCGCTGCCCTGTGAACGGTGGATGGTCACCGCGTAGGCGTGCGCGAGTTCGTCCAGCTCGTCGAAGTCGTACGGCACCTCCTCGTCCTCGTCCGTCAGCACCGTCAGACGCTGGTCGACCTCGTCGAGCGAAGTCACCGTGCCCACAGTGCCGTTGAAGACACCGTTCTTCCCCTTCTCGTAATTGTTACGGATCTGGGTGACTTTGTCGCCCACACGGAAGACCCGGCCGCCGAACCGCTTCTCGGGTACGCCGGGCCGCCCGGGCGTGATGGCCTGCTGAAGCAGACCGTTGAGCGCGCCCGCGCCCGCCGGGCCCCGGTGCATCGGCGCGAGCACCTGGATGTCGCGGCGCGGGTCGAGTCCGAACTTGGCCGGAATGCGACGGGCCGCGACGTCGACGGTGAGCCGTCCGGCCTCCTCGGTGTCGTCCTCGACGAAGAGGAAGAAGTCCTTCATGCCGTCCGTCAGCGGGTGCTGCCCGGCGTTGATGCGGTGCGCGTTGGTGACCACGCCGGACTGCTGGGCCTGCCGGAACACCCGCGTGAGGCGCACGGCGGGGATCGGACCGCCGTCGGCCAGCAGATCCCGCAGCACCTCCCCCGCGCCCACGCTGGGCAGCTGGTCGACGTCGCCGACGAAGAGCAGGTGCGCGCCCGGCGGTACGGCCTTGACCAGCTTGTTCGCGAGGAGCAGGTCCAGCATGGACGCCTCGTCCACGACGACGAGGTCGGCGTCGAGCGGACGGTCCCTGTCGTACGCCGCGTCCCCGCCGGGCTTCAGCTCCAGCAGGCGGTGCACGGTGGAGGCCTCGGCACCGGTCAGTTCGGCGAGGCGTTTGGCGGCACGGCCGGTGGGGGCGGCGAGGACGACCTTGGCCTTCTTCGCGCGGGCCAGCTCCACGATGGAACGGACCGTGAAGGACTTGCCGCAGCCGGGACCTCCGGTCAGGACGGCGACCTTCTCCGTCAGCGCCAGCCTGACGGCGGCCTCCTGCTCGGCGGCGAGCTCGACGCCCGTACGGCCCTTCAGCCAGCTCAGCGCCTTGTCCCAGGTCACGTCCCGGAAGCCGGGCATGCGGTCCTGGCCGGTGCGCAGCAGGCGCAACAGCTGGGAGGAGAGGGAGATTTCGGCGCGGTGGAAGGGGACGAGGTAGATGGCGGTGACGGTTTCACCGTCCGCGTCCCCGGTGCCGCCGTCCGGGGCGGGGATTTTCTCGCGTACGACGCCGGGGTCGAAGCCGTCCTCGGGGGGTGCGGCGAGTTCGGCGAGGCAGTCGATGACCAGGCCGGTGTCGACCTGGAGGAGTTTCACCGCGTCCCTGATCAGTTGCTCCTCGGGGAGGTAGCAGTTGCCCTGGTCGGTGGCCTGGGAGAGGGCGTACTGGAGCCCCGCCTTCACGCGCTCCGGGCTGTCGTGCGGGATGCCCACGGACTGGGCGATCTTGTCGGCGGTGAGGAATCCGATGCCCCACACGTCGGCGGCGAGGCGGTAGGGCTGTTCCTTCACGACGGAGATCGACTCGTCGCCGTACTTCTTGTAGATGCGGACCGCGATGGACGTGGAGACGTCGACGGTCTGGAGGAAGAGCATGACTTCCTTGATCGCCTTCTGCTCCTCCCAGGCCTCGGCGATCTTCTTCGTACGCTTCGGGCCGAGCCCGGGAACCTCGACCAGGCGCTTGGGCTCTTCCTCGATGACCCGCAGCGTGTCCGTGCCGAAGTGCTGGGTGATGCGGTCGGCGAAGATCGGTCCGATGCCCTTGACCAGGCCCGATCCGAGGTAACGGCGGATGCCCTGGACCGTGGCCGGGAGGACGGTGGTGTAGTTCTCGACGTGGAACTGCTTCCCGTACTGGGGGTGCGAGCCCCAGCTGCCCTCCATCCGCAGGGACTCCCCCACCTGGGCGCCGAGCAGCGCGCCGACGACGGTCAGCAGATCGCCGGCGCCTCTGCCGGTGTCGACGCGGGCGACCGTGTAGCCGTTGTCCTCGTTGGCGTAGGTAATGCGTTCGAGGACGCCTTCGAGTACCGCGAGTCGGCGTTCTCCCGCAGTGGGTGGGGGCTGGCTGGGCATGGTCGGAACGGTACCGGTGGGGGGTGACAGCCCGCGTCCGGCTTCGCGGACCCGTCCACTGGAACCGGTGCGGGACGAGGCCGGCGTCCGACGGTCCCCAACGGCCCCCGTGCCGTCACCGGCGGCCGACGCGTGCGGTGCATCGGCCGATCCGCCGGACGCACCCGGCGGGCGCGAGGCGCTCCCCTCTGCGCGCCCCTTCCGTCAGTGGTTGAGGACGTCGCGGATCTGCGTGTGCGTCAGCCGGTCCCAGCCGATTTTGGCGAGGGTGCGTCCGCTGCGGCGGTAGTCCCTGCGGGAGAGCGTCGAGGCGAAGTCGATCAACGCGTCCGTCATGGGCGTGGGACAGCCGGCTTTGCGGGCGAGTTCCGTCATCGGCACCAGCGTCGAGGACACGTCCTCCTGCAGGAAGCGGTGGTCGAGGGAGGTCGGCGCGGTGATCGTGCGGTAGGGGGCGACGGTGCGCATGGCGTCGAGCGCGGTCTCGCCCTCGCAGCCGTAGTACATGTCCAGGAGTTCGGCGACGGACGGCACGGGCGCGTCGTATGCCTCGCCGACCTGCTGGAATTCCGCTGCGGCCCGCTCCAGCAGGACCACGGTCCGCTCCGAGAGCCCCTCGCGGTAGAACAGCAGCTTCTCGCCGCGGTCGATCCGGCTGACGTTGGCGAGCGTGATGGAGGGGTGGGCGACGGCGCCGAAGTCGGTGAGCCCGCGCTGGACGACGTTCCGTCCGGGCTGCAGGCCGGGGAAGAGGGCCTGGACCCGGTCGGTGTGCCGCTTGGTGACGGCGCTGCGTGTGCCCGCGAAGAGGTTCCACCGTTTCACGCCGTGGACGGTGACCCCGTGGTCCTCCCAGGGCCGAGCGGCGAACAGGGCGTCGGTCTCCACCACATCGACCTCGGCGGCGCCGTGCCGTTCGAGGACGTGGGCGAACTCGATGCTGCCGCAGAGTTTGCCGGAGAAGAGCACCACGGTGTGTCCGGAGCCCAGGTACGGGGCGAGCCGGGCCGCGACGACCGGGTACGCGGTGGTCACCGTGGCGACGAAGATCACCGGGCAGTGCCGGGCCAGTTCGCCTGGGTCGCTGCCGACCGCGACGAGCGGCAGGTCGCCTTCCCATGCCCCGCGGGCGCGGATCGAGCGGTTGCGGGCGATGCCCGCGATTCTTCCGGGGTCCCGGGTGCACAAGTGCACCGACTCGCCGCGTGCGGCCAGGTGGGCGGCGAGGGCCAGGCCCTCACCGCCCGCACCTAACACTCCGACCCGTTGGTGCCGGTGCTGAGTGGACATCCGGTCTCCCTCCGCGCAAATGGACCGTGCCCTCAGCATGGGCAGCGCGTCGGCCTGCGGCCAACCCCCGGATGGACCGGCCACGCCGGTCAGTAGAACGCCCCGGGCGCACCGCCCATACGGCACTTTTCCGCCGCGCCACGCCCGTTCGGACTCCGGGTCCGTGTGGTTGCCGCGCCCGCGGCCGGCCATGAGCCGGCGCCGCCGACGCCACGCACCCGACTCCAGTACCGTCGCGTCCGTCGAGCGCGAGCCCCGTCGCCACACCCACCGCGCCGACGAGCACCGGTCGTCCCGCGCCGCGGAACGCGGAACAGGGCAGGGCAGAGCGGGGCCACCCGTCCTCCCGGCCCGGGGCGGGCGCAGACGACACCACCGAGGACGACGTACGGCCCGCCGGGGCCACTGACACGCAGGGAGTCTTCCCATGTACGACTACGACCTCCTGGTCGTGGGGTCGGCCAACGCCGATCTCGTGATCGGCGTCGAGCGGCGCCCGGCAGCGGGGGAGACCGTGCTCGGCTCCGACCTGGCCGTCCACCCCGGCGGCAAGGGCGCCAACCAGGCCGTCGCCGCAGCCCGCCTCGGTGCCCGCACGGCGCTGCTCGCGCGGGTCGGTGACGACGCGTACGGCAGGCTGCTGCTGGACTCGCAGCGGGCCGCCGGGGTCGACACGGTGGGGGTTCTCGTCGGCGGGGCTCCCACCGGTGTCGCGCTCATCACCGTGGACCCGTCCGGGGACAACAGCATCGTCGTCTCGCCCGGCGCCAACGGCCGGCTCACCCCGGACGACGTACGCGCCGCCGCGAGTCTCTTCCACGCCTCCCGTGTCGTATCGACGCAGTTGGAGATTCCGCTGGAGACGGTCGTGGCGGTGGTGCGGTCGCTCGCACCCGGCAGCCGGTTCGTCCTCAATCCGTCGCCGCCCCGGCCGCTGCCCGCCGAGGTCCTCGCCGCCTGCGATCCGCTCGTCCTGAACGAGCACGAGGCCAAGGTGATCCTGGGCGACGCCGTGGTCGGGGACTCGGCCGAGGAGTGGGCGCGCGTCCTGCTCGCCAAGGGGCCGCGCTCGGTCGTGGTGACGCTCGGCTCGCGGGGGGCGCTCGTGGCGGACTGCGGCGGCGGTACGGCCCTGGTGCCGGCCGTGCCCGTGAGAGCCGTCGACACCACCGGGGCCGGTGACGCGTTCACGGCCGCGCTGGCCCGGCGGCTCGGGGCGGGCGAGTCCCTTGCGGAGGCGGCGGCGTACGCGGTGCGTGTCGGGGCGGCCGCCGTGACGAAGGCGGGGGCTCAGGAGTCGTTCCCCACGGCGGAGGAGGTCGCGGAGGTTGCCTGCGCCGGGGCGGAGCCGGGTGCCGGGTGAAGCTATGAGGGTCCGGTCGAAGGACGACCGGACCCCCTTAGCTTTCCCCTCCCGCAGAACCGCCTGGATCCCCCCGGATCTCCCCCGTCAGGCGTCCTGACGCCATGTACGACCCCCGATGCGCGGGAAAGGTTGCACGGGCGTGCACAGAAATATTTTCATCGTGTTCCGGCCCCGGCCGGACACCGTGTCCTCTTTCCGGGTGAGCGCCGCATGCCGGGTGGGCCGGGGCGGGCAGCCTTCTGGGTGAATGCTGGTTCAAGCAATGTTTTCGGGGCGGACCCGTGGGGGTACGGGGGCTGCTTCGCCGCGCGGCTCGGGCCATCGCCCCGCCTGGCGCGAGGCATCCGCCCGTGCGTCCATACCGTCTGTGCGACGCGGCTGGACCGCCGTCGTGCCGTCCTGTGCGCACACAGCGGTGTGGCAGCCCGGCGGGTCCGCACGGCTGAGGGGGAGACACGGACATGAGGCAGGAACGAAGGGACCGCGACCGGGACAGGGACCACCGGGAGCGGGATGAACAGCGGGAGCGGCAGAGCCTGCGGCCGGGCGTGCAACTGGCGCGGCTGCTGCGGCGCTGGTGGGTGGAGGCCGCGGTGACGCCCGGCGGCCGGCCGACGCAGCAGGCGCTGGCCGCGAGGCTGGGGGTCGACCAGACAACGCTGTCGCGGTATCTGAATCCGCAGCACCCGGCCAACGCGCCCCTGCGCGTGGTGGACGCCCTGCACGCGCAGTTGCGGGCACCGGCGGAAGAGCTGCCGCAGGCCCGCGCGTTATGCCGGGCCGCGCTGGCGCAGACCGGCCGTCAGCGCGGCCCGGCACACAGCCGGCCGGCACCCGGTACCGACACCCTGGCGGCCGAGGACACCGGCGCGGCGGAGACCGTCGCGGGCGGGGAGCACGTGCCGGGCCGGCCCCGCCTGGAGTGGGCGTTGCCGGCGCTGATGACGACGGCCGTGGTGGTGGCCTTCACCGCGGGAGCCGCCGTACACGTGCTGCTCGTTCCCGACCGGGAGGTGACGACCGTGGAAGGGGGCGTGGGCACGGCCGCGGGAGCGAGTGCGGGACCGGCCGGGGGAACCGCCGGTGCCTCCCCGACGAGTGGGGCGCCGTACGCATGGCCGCTGCTGCGGATGGGCGTGGCCGACCAGTACACCCGCGCCCGTGCGCTTCAGCACTTGCTGAACTGGTACGGCTACCCGGTCGCGGAGGACGGCTACTTCACCGGGGAGACCCGTGACGCCGTCGTGAAATTCCAGCGCGAGCAGGACCTGGCGCCCGACGGCGAGGTGGACAAGGACACCTGGCCCGAGCTGGTGCCGACGGTCGGGCCCGGCTCCCGGGGCCGTCAAGTCCTGGCCCTGCAGGAACTGCTCGACAACGTCGGCCAGGGCGGCACCCCGGTGTCCGGGACCTTCACCTCGGTCACCGCCGAGGACCTGCGGTTCTTCCAGCGCACGTACTGCCTGCCCGTGACGGGCAGGGCGGGTCCGGAGACCTGGCGGGCCCTGCTCGTGAACCAGCAGCCGCCCGTGGGCGCCCCGGCGTACCCGCGGCCCGTCGAGCCGTACCTGACCTCGTCGGCGTCGGAGGCAGCGTAGGCACCGGCGCGGGCGGCATGGGCGGCATGGGCGCCGGTCCGGGCGGCATGAGCGGTGGGCATGGGTGGTGCGGGCGGCATAGCAGCAGGTCAGCGGTGTTTCGCGCGGTGCGCCGGGATGCCGCATGAAGGTGCCTGGACAGGCCGTCGGCATCGCCTCCTGCCCGGCTGCCCCCGGGGTCATCCTGATGCCGCGAACGGGGCTCCGTTCCGCTCCCGCTCACCTCACTCCGCCTCGAAGGGGTCGCTCATGTCCGCTGTCCGCAAGACTCTCACCTCCGCCCTCTCGGCCGTCGTACTCGCCGGTGGTCTCGCGCTCGGCGCCGCCGGCACGGCGAACGCGGCCACGTGCCCGTCGGAGGCCTCGCCGCTCGTCCCCGGAGCGGAGGCGCACTGGACGCTGCGCTGCTCCGGCAACCGCGTCACGGTGGCCGGCTGGCTCCAGGACACCCGCTGGGACGGCAGGTGCGCCGTGGTCCGCGTCAACGCCGGAAACGGCCAGTACAACGCCAGGCAGGCCTGCGGCTCCGGGACGCGGGAGCAGTTCTCCTTCAGCTACTCCGGGACCAGGTCGGCGCAGGTGCGCCTGGCCACCGCCTGACCCGGACCGGCGCACCTCCTGCCGGGGGCGGCCGGGACCACCGCCCCGCCCCCGGCCTCTCCCACCTCCACCGCCGACACCGCCGACACCGCTGACGCCGTTGACGCCACTGACGCCCCGGCCTCGGGAAGACACGTACGGGGCCGTGAAGGGACGTCAGCCGCGCGCCGCCCCGGTCGCCGTCGCGACGGCGACCGGGGCGGCCCTCCCTCGCGTCGGCCGCCTCCGCCCGGGCACCCGCCCGGGACCGGAACGGTCAGTCCGCCGCGTGGGCGGCGAAACGCGCCGCCGTTTCCGCCAGTACCTCCCGCCCGTCCCGCGCCCACAGGGCGTCGTTGAAGAGTTCCACCTCGATGGGGCCCGTGTAGCCGGCCGCGTCCACGTACGTCTTCCATTCGCGCATGTCGATCGCGCCGTCGCCGATCTGGCCGCGGCCGTTGAGGACGCCCTCGGGGAGGGGAGTCGTCCAGTCGGCGAGCTGGAAGGCGTGGATGCGGCCGGTGGCGCCCGCGCGGGCGATCTGCTGCGGGGCCCGGTCGTCCCACCAGACGTGGTACGTGTCGACCGCGACGCCCACCTGTCGTGCCGGGAAGCGTTCGGCCAGGTCAAGGGCCTGGGCCAGGGTGGACACCACGCAGCGGTCCGCGGCGAACATCGGGTGCAGCGGTTCGATCGCCAGCCGTACGCCGTGCCGCTCGGCGTACGGGCCCAGCTCCGCCAGCGCGTCGGCGACGCGCTCCCGGGCGCCGCGCAGGTCCTTCGAGCCGTCGGGCAGCCCTCCCGAGACCAGGACCAGCGTGTCCGTGCCCAGCGTGACCGCCTCGTCCACGGCGCGGCGGTTGTCGTCCAGGGCACGCGCCCGTTCCGCCGGGTCGACCGCCGTGAGGAAGCCGCCCCGGCACAGCGTCGTCACCGTCAGGCCGGTCTCCCGCACCAGCCGCGCCGTGGCCCTCAGCCCGTACGACCGGACCGGTTCGCGCCACAGGCCCACCTGGCCGATGCCCAGCCGGGCGCAGGCACCGGTCAGTTCGGGCAGGGACAGCTGCTTCACCGTCATCTGGTTGATCGAGAAGCGCGACAGAGGGTCGTCGGTCCCGGCTTCCGTCACTGCGTCACCCCGTACAGCGCCAGCAGGTCCTTCGTCCGGTCCTCGGCCCGCTCCGGGTCGGGGAACAGGCCCAGGCCGTCGGCGAGTTCGTAGGCGCGGGTGAGATGGGGCAGGGAGCGGGCCGACTGGAGGCCGCCGATCATCGTGAAGTGGTCCTGGTGGCCCGCGAGCCAGGCCAGGAACACCACGCCCGTCTTGTAGAAGCGGGTGGGGGCCTGGAAGAGGTGGCGGGACAACTCCACCGTGGGGTCCAGCAGGGCGCGGAAGCCGGCCGTGCCGCCCGCGTCCCGTGCGTCCGCGGTGCCGGCCGTGTCCAGGGCGCGTACCGCCTGCGCGGCCAGGGGGCCCAGCGGGTCGAAGACGCCGAGCAGGGCGTGACTGAAGCCCTGGTCGTCGCCGGCGATCAGCTCGGGGTAGTGGAAGTCGTCGCCCGTGTAGCAGCGGACGCCGTCCGGCAGTCTTCGGCGCAGGGCGATCTCCCGGCCCGCGTCCAGGAGGGAGATCTTCACCCCGTCGACCTTGGAGGGGTGTGCGGCGACGACCTCCAGCAGCACGTTCGTCGCCGCGTCCAGGTCGGACGCCCCCCAGTAGCCGTGCAGCGCCGGGTCGAACACGGGGCCCAGCCAGTGCAGGATCACGGGTTCGGCGGCCTGGCGCAGCAGGTGGCCGTAGACGTCCAGGTAGTCGTCGGGGGTGGTGGCCGTGGCGGCGAGGGCGCGGGACGCCATCAGGACGGCCCGTGCGCCGCACTCCTCCACCAGTGCGAGCTGTTCCTCGTACGCGGCGCGGACCTCTGCGAGCGTGGGCGCCGGGGCGGTGAGTTGGTCGGTGCCCACTCCGCAGGCGATCCGGCCTCCGTCCGCCCGCGCCTCGGCGGCGCTGCGGCGGATCAGTTCGGCGGCGCCGGCCCAGTCCAGGCCCATGCCGCGCTGCGCGGTGTCCATGGCCTCGGCGACTCCGAGGCCGTGGGACCACAGGTGGCGGCGGAAGGCGAGGGTGGTGTCCCAGTCGACGGCGGCGGGCCCGTCGGGGGTCACGTCGGCGTACGGGTCGGCGACCACGTGGGCCGCCGCGAAGACCGTACGGGACGTGAGACCGCCGCCCGGGGTGAGGGCCAGGGGTTCGGCGCGGGGTTCGTAGGTCCTCAGGGTGCCGTCGGCGTCCGGCAGTCGGATGGTCACAGCGCGATCTCCGGTACGTCGATGCGGCGGCCCTCGGCCGAGGACTTCAGGCCCAGCTCGGCGAGCTGGACGCCGCGGGCGCCGGCCAGGAGGTCCCAGCGGTAGGGGGCGTCGGCGTAGACGTGCTGGAGGAACAGTTCCCACTGGGTCTTGAAGCCGTTGCCGAAGTCCTGGTTGTCGGGGACCTCCTGCCACTGGTCGCGGAAGGCGTCGGTCGCGGGGAGGTCCGGGTTCCAGACGGGTTTGGGGGTCGCCGAGCGGTGCTGGGCCCGGCAGTGGCGCAGGCCGGCGACCGCGGAGCCCTCCGTGCCGTCGACCTGGAACTCGACCAGTTCGTCGCGGTGGACGCGTACGGCCCAGGAAGAGTTGATCTGGGCGATCGCGCCGCCGTCGAGTTCGAAGATGCCGTAGGCGGCGTCGTCGGCGGTGGCCCGGTAGGGCAGGCCGTCCTCGTCCCGGCGCCGCGGGATGTGGGTGGTGGCCAGGGCCTGGACGGACCTCACGCGGCCGAACAGTTCGCGCAGGACGTACTCCCAGTGCGGGAACATGTCGGCGACGATGCCGCCGCCGTCCTCCGCGCGGTAGTTCCAGGAGGGGCGCTGGGCCTCCTGCCAGTCGCCCTCGAAGACCCAGTAGCCGAACTCGCCGCGCACGGACAGGACGCGGCCGAAGAAGCCCCCGTCGATCAGCCGCTTCAGCTTGCGCAGGCCGGGGAGGAAGATCTTGTCCTGGACGACGCCGTGCCTGACGCCGGCGTCGCGCGCGAGCCGGGCGAGGGCGAGGGCGCCGTCCAGGCCGGTGGCGGTGGGCTTCTCGGTGTAGACGTGCTTGCCGGCGGCGATCGCCTTGCGCAGGGCCTCCTCGCGGGCGGAGGTGACCTGCGCGTCGAAGTAGAGGTCGACCGTCTCGTCGGCGAGGACCGCGTCCAGGTCGGTCGAGACGTGGTCGAGGCCGTGCCGCCGGGCGAGGGCCCTGAGCGCGTGCTCGCGGCGTCCCACCAGGATCGGCTCGGGCCACAGCACGGTGCCGTCGCCGAGGTCGAGGCCGCCCTGTTCTCTGAGGGCCAGGATGGAGCGGACCAGGTGCTGGCGGTGGCCCATGCGCCCGGTCACGCCGTTCATGGCGATACGCACCGTCTTGCGTGTCACGTCTTTCCCTTCGTAGGGGCCACGGTTCGGGGATCCGGGCGCCACCGTTTCACCGTGGCCCGTGCCCCGCGCGGCGACTGTCCGCCGACGGGCGGGCGGATTGCCGGTTTCACTGACGAGCGGTACAGCAAGCGCTTTCTATGTGTAGAGAAGCTAGCTCCGAACGGTGGTCGGGACAAGACCGCCTCGGAGGGCGCGCCTGCGGACGGGCCGGACGGGCGGACGAGTCGTCCGGCCCCCGGCTCGCGGCTCCCGGTCTCCGGCCGCAGCGGCCGACCACGAACGCTCGATGCGGAGGACGAGGACATGACGGTGACCCTGGCGGACGTCGCGGCCCGCGCGAAGGTCTCCCCCGCGACGGTGTCGCGCGTGCTGAACGGGAACTATCCGGTGGCGGCCGCCACCCGCGAGCGGGTGCTGAAGGCCGTGGACGAGCTGGACTACGTCCTCAACGGGCCCGCCAGCGCGCTCGCCGCCGCCACCTCCGACCTGGTCGGCATCCTGGTCAACGACATCGCGGACCCCTTCTTCGGCATCATGGCGAGCGCCATCCAGGCCGAGATCGGCGGACCGGGCGGCCGGGCGGGCGGCGAGCGGCTGGCCGTCGTCTGCAACACCGGCGGCTCGCCCGAGCGCGAGCTCACCTACCTCACCCTGCTCCAGCGGCAGCGCGCGGCGGCCGTCGTGCTGACCGGCGGGGCCCTGGAGGGCGCGGCGCACCAGGCGGCCATGGCGGCGAAGCTGCGCCGGCTGGCGGAGGCCGGGACACGGCTCGTGCTGTGCGGCAGGCCGCCCGCGCCGGACACCCCGGCCGTCGCGCTGCCCTTCGACAACCGGGGCGGGGCGCGGGAACTGACCGAGCATCTCATCGGGCTCGGGCACCGGCGGCTCGGCTACATCGCGGGCCCCGAGGAGCGTACGACCACGCGCCACCGGCTGGAGGGCCACCGCGCCGCGCTCGCCGCGCACGGCATGGCGGAGGACCCGCGCCGGACCGTGCACGGCGGCTACGACCGCCGGTCCGGCTACGAGGCCACCCTGGAACTGCTGCGCCGCGACGCCTCGTTGACGGCCGTGGTCGCGGCCAACGACACGGTCGCCCTGGGCGCGTACGCGGCCCTGCGCGAGTCGGGGCGGCGCGTCCCGGACGACGTGTCCGTGGCCGGCTTCGACGACCTGCCGTGCGCTGTCGACGCGGTGCCGGCGCTGACGACGGTGCGTCTGCCACTGGCCGACGCCGGTGCCCGCGCGGGCCGCATCGCCATGGGCCGCGAGGAGGCCCCGGCCGGGAACGTCGCGACGGTGCGGGGGGAGCTGGTGGTGCGGGGGTCCACGGGCGCGCCCCGCGGCTGAGGCCCCGCGGCTCCCGGCCCGCCCGGGTCCGTGCCGGCGGCCGGCGGCGAGCGTGCCGCCTCGCTCTTCACGACGCCGCCGTCGGGCCGGGCCGCCGCGCCGGGGCGATGACCGGGACCGCGCGGCTGTGGCGGTGGGACACGCCTGTCGACGTTCGCGGAAAGGGCCGGCGGTGCGCCGATGATTTCCGGGTGGGCGCCCGGTCTTCTCTGCCGTACCGCTCGATCGGCGACACCAGCGAACAGGAGCACGCGCCATGCGCATCGTCATCAGTGAGTTCATCAGCCTCGACGGCGTCGTTCAGGCACCCGGCGGGCCGCAGGAGGACACCGACGGGGGGTTCGCGCACGGCGGGTGGTCGCACGCGTACTTCGACCCGGAGGTGGTCGGCGGCGCGTTCGACGCGGCGCTGGACGAGGCGGACGCGCTGCTGTTCGGGCGGCGCACCTGGTCGACGATGGCGCAGGCGTGGCCGGAGCGGGCCGGTGACCCGTTCGCGGACCGGATGAACGCCATCCGCAAGTACGTCGTCTCCGGCACGCTCGGCGAGCCCGACCTGACCTGGAACAACACGCGGCTGATCGCCGCGGCCGGGGCGGTCCCGCACCTCGGGACACTGCGCGAGGCGGAGGGCGGCACCCTGCTGGTCATGGGCAGCCCTACGCTCGCGCGGGCACTGATCGCGGCGGGCCTGGTTGACGAGCTGCGGCTCATCGTGATGCCGGTGGTGCTCGGCGGCGGCAAGACGATCTTCCCGGACGACGGCGGCACGCACGCCTTCGAGCTGGTGTCCGCGACGCAGGCACCGACCGGCGCGCAGGTGTGCGTGTACCGGGCGGCGCCGCGTGGCTGACGGGGGCCCGCGGCGGGCCGGCGCCGGGCAGTCGGACGGGCGGGCCGGGACCATGGACGGGCGGGCGCCCGCCGGATTACGCTCGGGACCACGAAATCTCTGACTCAGTCAGAGAAACCACGGACGCCGGAGACGCCCCCTTCCGGGTTCTGCCGGGTCCTGCCGGCGTGTCCAGTGGCCCCGGGAGCCGAAACGGAGGGCCGGCCATGACCGTCCAGGACGTACGCGCCTTCAACCGCTTCTACACGAACGTCATCGGCGCCCTCGACTACGGCCGCCACCTGTACGCCCCGTACACCCTCACCGAGTCCCGCGTCCTCTACGAGCTCGCGCACCGCGCGCGCACGGACGCGGCCGACCTGCGTACGGAACTCTCCCTGGACGCCGGGTACCTGAGCCGCATCCTCAACAGGTTCGAGCGCGACGGCCTGATCGAGCGGGCCCCCTCGCCGCGCGACCCGCGGCGCACCAGCGTCACGCTCACCGACCGGGGCCGGGAAACCGGCGTCCTGCTGGCCGAGCGGTCCGACGCGGCGGTGGGCAAGCTGCTCGACCGGGTGCCCGCCGCCGACCGCACGAGGCTCGCCGACGCGCTCGGCACGGTCCGGACGCTGCTGTCCGGCGGCCGGCGCCCGGCCCCCGAGGACGTCGTCCTGCGCGCCCCCGGCCCCGGTGACCTGGGCTGGATCGTGCAGCGCAACGCCGCGCTGTACGCCGCCGAGTACGGCTGGAACGCCGAGTACGAGGCGCTGGTCGCGAAGATCGTCGCCGACTTCGCCACCGGCCACGACCCGCGCCGGGAGCGGGTGTGGATCGCCGAGCTGGACGGGCGTCCCGTGGGCTGCGTGATGTGCGTACGCGACGCCACCGGACACGGGGCAGCCGCACACGGGGCCGCCGGACCGGACACCGCGCGCCTGCGGCTGCTCCTGGTGGAGCCCTCGGCGCGCGGTCTCGGCATCGGCGACCGGCTGGTGCGCGCGGTGACCGGCTTCGCGCGGGAGAACGGCGACGAGGCGGTCGTCCTGTGGACCAACGACGTCCTGTCCGCCGCCCGCCGCATCTACCTGCGGCACGGCTTCACGCTCGTCGCCGAGCGGCCCCACCACTCCTTCGGCAGGGATCTCGTCGGCCAGGACTGGCGACTGGAGCTGTGCGCAACACCCGGCGGGCGAAGCGGGGATGACGGGGGCGGCGCCGGGTAGGGTCCGTGGACATGAAGCTGGCGTTCTCCACCCTCGGCGTCCCCGGCCTGCCCCTGCCCGGCGTCCTGCGTCTGGCCACGGAGCACGGCTACCACGGCGTGGAACTGCGCGCCCATCCCGAGGAACCGGTGCACCCGGGCCTGGGCCCGGCGGAACGGTCGGCCGTCGCCGCCGAGTTCGCGGCGGCCGGCGTGGAGATCCTGGGCCTCGCGGGATATCCGAAGGTGGCCGCGCCGGGCGACGACGAGCCGGTCATCACCGAACTGCGTTCCCTGGTCGACCTGGCCGGCGACCTGGGCGCCCCGTACGTCCGGGTCTTCCCCGGCGGCGGTGACAGCCCCGCGGAGGAGGCCGACGCGAGGGCGGCCCGGCGGCTGGGCACGGCCGCCGAACACGCCACCGACCGGGGCGTGCGCATCCTGCTGGAGACGCACGACTCGCACCGCACGGGCGCCGACGCGATCCGCGTCCTCGGCCTGGTCGGGCACCTGCAGGCCGGCGCGCTGTGGGACGTGATGCACACCTGGCTGGGCGGCGAGCAGCCCACGGACACGTACGCGGCGCTCTCCCCGCACCTCGGCTACGTCCAGGTCAAGGACATCGCGTCCCCCGACGACACGACTCCGCTGCCGCTCGGCGAGGGCGTGCTGCCGCTGGCCGAGTGCGTGGAGGTGCTGTCGCGGCACGGCTGGGACGGCTGGCTGTGCTGGGAGTACGAGAAGCGGTGGTACGAGGCGGCGGCCCCGCTCGCGGACCTGCTCGGCGCGGGCCGCACCCATCTGGCCCGGCTGCTCAACGAGTCGGCGTAGGGGAGACAGTCCGGGCCTGTGTGAGGCGTGGGCCGGGCGGAACGGGCGCGGTGCGCGGGCCGCTGCGCGACGTGAGGCCCGGTCCCCCGCGCACGGTCCGATTGCGGCCCCGAATGCCGCACAAGGTCCGATTCGGGGCCTGATTTCCTGCCCAAGCGCTGATTCCCGCCACTGTGCACTCCCTTGACTGGCAGAAACTTCCCGGATATTGCTGATTCCTCGGAAGTTTCCTTCAGGATCCTCGGCGGATCACCTCCGGAAGGAGCGCACGTGCGCCACAGCACCACGGACAGCTCAGGAAGTACCTCACGGCCCTCCAGACGTACCGTTCTGGCCGCCACCGCGGGCGTCACCGCGGCCCTCACCATCGGTGGCACCGCGCAGGCCGCGCCGCCGCCCGGCGACAGCAAGCTCCGCGGCCTCATCTCCCGCATGACGCTGGAGGAGAAGGTCGGCCAGCTCTTCGTGATGCGGGTCTACGGCCACTCCGCCACCGAACCCGACCAGGCCGACATCGACGCCAACCTCAGCGAGATCGGCGTCCGCACCGCGGCCGAACTGCTCGCCAAGTACCGGGTCGGCGGCATCATCTACTTCGCCTGGGCGCACAACACCCGTGATCCGCACCAGATCGCCGCCCTGTCGAACGGCATCCAGAAGGCGTCCCTGGAGCTGCCGCGCGGCCTGCCCGTGCTGGTCTCCACCGACCAGGAGCACGGCGCGGTCGCCCGCGTGGGCAAACCCGCCACGCTGTTCCCGGGCGCGATGGCCATGGGCGCGGGCGGCTCGGTGTCCGACGCGCGCACCCTCGGACGTATCGCGGGCCGCGAACTGCACGCCATGGGCATCCGCCAGGACTACGCCCCCGTCGCCGACGTGAACGTCAACCCGGCCAACCCGGTCATCGGCGTGCGGTCCTTCGGCTCCGACCCCGAGGCCGTGGCCGACCTGGTCGCCGCCGAGGTCACCGGGTTCCAGCGGTCCGGCGTCTCCGCCACCGCCAAGCACTTCCCCGGGCACGGCGACACGGCGACCGACAGCCACTACGGCTTCCCGGTCATCACGCACAGCCGTGAGCAGTGGGAGACGCTGGACGCGGAGCCGTTCCGCGCGGCCATCGCGGCCGGCATCGACTCGATCATGACCGCGCACATCATGGTCCCGGCGCTGGACGACTCCGGCGACCCGGCCACCCTGTCCCGCCCCATCCTCACCGGCATCCTCCGCGAGGAACTCGGCTACGACGGTGTCGTGGTCACCGACTCCCTCGGCATGCAGGGAGTACGCAGCAAGTACGGCGACGACCGGGTGCCGGTGCTCGCGCTCAAGGCGGGCGTCGACCAGCTCCTCAACCCGCCGAACCTGGACATCGCGTGGAACGCCGTGCTGACGGCCGTGCGCACGGGTGAGCTGACCGAGGAGCGGCTCGACGAGTCGATCCTGCGGGTGCTGCGGCTGAAGGCGAAGCTCGGCCTGTTCGGCGCGCCGTACGTCAACCCGGCCGGTGTGGACCGCGCCGTCGGCATCCGCTCGCACCTCGTCGCCGCCGACCGGATCGCCGAACGGACGACGACGCTGCTGGTCAACGAGGGCGGGCTGCTGCCGCTCGCGCCCGCCGGGCACGGGAGGCTGCTGGTGGTGGGCGCCGACCCGGCCTCGCCGTCGGGCACCGGCGGACCGCCGACCGGTGTGCTGGCCGCCGCGCTCACCGAGCAGGGCTTCACCGCGACCGCCCTGTCCACCGGCACGGCCCCCTCGTCCGCGACCATCGCCAAGGCGGTCGCCGCGGCGCAGGACGCCGACGCCGTCGTGGTCGCGACGTACAACGTCACCGCGAGCAGCACCCAGAAGGCGCTGGTGCAGCAACTGCGGGCCACCGGGAAGCCGGTCGTGGCGGTCGCCGTCCGCAACCCGTACGACGTGGCCCACCTGCCGGACGTGCCGGCCGTCCTGGCGGCCTACTGCTGGACCGACGTGGAGGTACGCGCGGCGGCCCGGGTCATCGCCGGACGGGTCGCCCCGACCGGCAAGCTGCCGGTGCCGGTGCAGCGGGCGGACGACCCGGCGCAGGTGCTGTACCCGGTCGGGCACGGGCTGACGTACAAGTCGTGACTTGGTGGTGCGGGAACGCACACTGACGCGGTAGGCCGGTGACGCGGCTGGTCGGTGTCACGGCGAAGGCCGTGGACGCGCGGGCGGTTGCCCGGCGTCCACGGCCTTCCGCGTCGGCCCGGGTCCGGCGCCCTACGGGCGCAGCGGGGCCTCCCGCCGCAGGTCGCGCTTGTCGAGCCGGGCGTCGTACTTCGCGAGCGGCTTCGCCGCCGCCGGGTCGGCCTGCACGGCCGGGGACGCGACGCCCGCCCAATCCAGGATGCGGGCCGTGGCGAACGCCTTCTGCCCCTCCACGAGCCCGGCGACGTTCGCGCCGTGGTTCATGCCGGGCGCGGTGAACACGTACGCGTCGCGCGCCCCGTGGCCGGGGCGGAACCGCTCGGCGCCCCACGGGTCGTTCTCGCCGTACACGAACAGCATGTGGCGCGCGTTGCGGCGCACCCAGTTGTCCACGTCCCGCATCGCCGACGGCTCGAACGTCATCGGGATGTCACGGGGCACGAAGTTCCGCGGCGGCTGGTAGCCGTAGCGGATGTACTTCTCCTCGATGTGCGGGAACCGGATCGTCGGCGCGCCGAGCTGCGTGCCCGCCTGGTAGTAGTACGGGGTGTACGCGGCCAGGCCCTGGTCCGCGTAGGCGGAGAAGCCGGAGATCGTGTCGACCGAGGTCCAGATCTCGTCGTCGGTGGCGTTCTCCGCGTCGGCCGGGATGTCCGCGCAGTCCGCGAGGGTGCTGTACTGCCAGAAGCCCCACACGTAGTCCAGGACGACCGCCTCGTAGGCGCGGTCCAGGCTGCCGATGGTGTCGAAGGTGTAGCCGTTCTCGGCGGCGTACGCCTCGTACTTCTTCTCCAGCGGTTCGCGGCGCACCAGCGCCTCGCGCTGCACCCCGTTCAGCCGGTCGCGGCACTCCTCGGTGCCGACGCGGGTGAAGAACCTGTCGTAGGCCGAGTCCTCCTTGTTCACGACGTCGTTCGGGGCGACGTAGGCGACGACACCGTCCATGTCGCGCGGGTAGAAGCGCTCGTAGTACGTGGCGGTCATGCCGCCCTTGGAGCCGCCCGTCGAGATCCACTTCTCGTCGTAGACCGGCTTGAGCGCCCGGAAGATGCGGTGCTGGTCGCTGGCGGCCTGCCAGATGTCCAGCTTGGACCAGTCGGCCGGTGCGGGCCGGGACGGGGTGAAGTAGCGGTACTCCATGGAGACCTGGTTGCCGTCCACGATCTGCGTGGGCTCACGGCGGCCGGGGGTCGTGGAGACGTTGTAGCCGCCGGTGTAGAAGACCGTGGGGCGTGAGACGTCCTTGTGCAGCACGGTGATGCGCTGCTGGAAGGTGCCCTTCGCCGGGTTCCGGTGGTCGACCGGCTGGGTGTAGTTGAGGACGAAGAAGCGGTAACCGGTGTACGGCTTCTCCTCGATGAGACTCATGCCCGGTATGGACAGCAGCCGGTCCTTGATGTCGGCCGACGCGGCCGTACCGGTGGTGCTGGTGGCGCCGGTGGCTTCCGGCTCGGCGGCGGTTGCCGCCCCGGCCGTGCCCACGGTGCCGATGAGCATGGTGAGCGCCAGCAGCGATCTGAGCGCCTTGCGCATGCACCCTCCCTGGTGAGAACAGATGTGCGCCGGAAGCTATCGGAGCGGCTCCGGTGCGCACCAGGGGGGTGTGCGTTTCGCGTTCCCTGCCTACGCCTCGTGCGCCCTCTCCTGCTCCGTCCCCTGGTCCTCCTCGTACTCCTCCTCGATCTCCTCCATATAGCCGATGAGTTCCTCGTCGAGGTCGCTTCCGTCGGTCCACCAGGGGGTGGACCCGCGTGTCCCGGCGGGTGCCTTGACCAGGGAGGGATCGACCGCGGACATCCACGGGTAGGCCACGGCCGCTTCGGGGCGCGTCTCCCAGTCGTCCGGGTCGAAGTCCATCTCGTCGATGCCGCGAATCCTGGGCACGGGCACCTTCGACTGCTCGTGCTGCACCGTCCAGCTGTTGCGGAAGAAGTCGAACCGCAGGTGGTAGCAGTGGTCCGTCTCGGAGAAGAGGATCGGCGGGACGAGGAAGTGCGCCGTGCCGACGGTGGCCAGGACGTCGATGTAGTTGTTGGGGTAGCCGCCGCTGTTCCAGCAGGCCGCGAAGTTGACCGGGGTGAGGGACTCCTTGCCCAGTACGTGGATCTGGTTGCCCCGGACCACGAACTTCTCCGGGTCGAGGACCACGTCCTGGCCGAGCATGAGGATCGGCGCGGGCATGATGTGCGCCTTGGCGAAGGTCTGCGCCGCCGCGTTGAGGTCGATGATTTCCTGGAAGCGGGTGGCGTCGAAGCCCCAGGAGTGGAAGGGGCAGCAGGCGTCGTTCGGCTCCTCCGGGTCGGGGAAGAGGACGGACTTGTCGAAGGCGGCCACGGCCTCCCCCGGGCGACCGGTGTCCCCGTCGCGCCGCCCGGCGAGGAAGCCCGGTATCCAGTCCGTGCCCGCCGCCTCGACGACCGTCGACTCGCACACGTCCCGGAAGGCCGAGTCGCCGAGCTTGCAGTTGAAGTAGTCGAGCAGGGTGAGCGCGGCGCACTCGGTGAGCGTGAGACCGTCGCGCCTGGCGAACCAGAAGTCGTAGCCGTTGGCGACGAAGTCCACCCCGCGGAACCGCTTGTGGACGAAGGGGGTGAGCGGGGCGACGGGGGCCGCGGGTGCCGAGGGGGAGGTGCCGGTGGCGGTGGCCGGGAGGCCGTTCCAGTGCGCGGCGGCGACCCGGTCGTAGTAGGTGTCGGCGTACCGGGCCAGTTCGGGGGCGAAGACGCTCTCGCCCGTCAGGTAGCAGGCCTTGCTGAACAGCGCGCCGATGCTGGGGTCGTGCGCGGTCTCCGACTCGGGCAGGTGGTGGATGAGCTCGGAGCGCAGGAAGACCTTGCGGCCGTCGCGGTAGGGCGCGCCCTCGTGCTCGTAGCGCTGGTCGAAGACGACGCAGGTGAAGGCGTCGATGTCGGTGAGGGCGGTGCCGCCGGTCAGGTCGAGGACGGGCTCGCCCTCGCCCGAGCCGCCCGTGAGGTAGAGCAGCAGGGTGTAGCGGGAGACATGGCCGCGGGCCGCGTCGTAGTAGGGCGTGTCCCGGTGGTGGTGGAAGTTGGCGTCGCCCGGCTCGAAGCGGTTGCAGCGGAACACCGGGTTGACGTGCGAGAACCCGTCGATCATCTCCGGGGGCAACGCCTTCGACACCGCCTTGGTGAGGGCGTCGGCCAGCAGCGCCGAGTGGAAGATGAAGCGCTCGCCGCCGCGGGAGCCGGAGTTGAGCGGCGGCACGTAGAGGTTCAGCTCGTCCAGGGCCAGGAGGCGGGCGCGGTCGGTGTCCGGCGCCTGCAGAGGGGCGGTGTAGGCCCCCTCGGCGAGCCGGACGGGCTCGCCGAGCGTGAGGGCGGGCCGGGCGCCCTCGTCCTCGCCCCGGCTCCCGCCGCCGTCCCCGTCCTCGAACAGCCGGTCCAGCGGCACGATGTTCTCGAAGGTGCGGAACGACAGCTCGCGCGGGTCCACGAACACGGCGGCCAGGTGCGGCGCGTCCGCGCTGGGCCGGGCGAACAGGTCGCGCACCGTCTCGTCGACGCGCTCGGCGTCGAGGAAGCGCACCGCCTTGAACCGGGCCGTCGGATGCCAGGACACCGACAGTCCGTCGATCACGGCGGCCGGCCCGGTGTCGGTCGCGTCGACCTCGGCTCGGTAGCGAGCCACCTCCGCCTCGGAGGCCCCGGAGACCTCGGAGCCTTCCCGGCCGGCCGACAGAGCGAAGAAACGGTCGCGGAGTCCGATGCCGACACCGGTGCCGACGCCGGTGCTGGTGCTGGTGCTGGTGCTGGTGCTCATACGCTCCTCCAGAAGCTGCGCAGGACGGTCGGGAACCGAGGAGCGGACGCCAGGATGCGTACGCCGGCGTCGGTGACGTCCTGACGGTGCAGCAGGAGGCGCTTGAGGGAACCGGCGAACGCGGCCTCGGCCAGGGCCCGGGCGCCCTCCTCCCCGATCCGGTTGTACCTGAGGTCGAGCTCCTCGATCCGCGCGAGACGCGCCAGCGCGCGTACGCCCTCGCCGGTGAGCCGGTTGTGCTGGAGCCGCAGCCGCCGGACGCCGGCGAAGTTCGCGGAGGCGGCCAGAACTGCCGCGCCCTCGTCGCCGATGCCGCAGTAGCGCAGGTCGAGCGTCTCGATCAGCCCGGCCGAGGCCGCCGCGGCGAGGCTCGTCGCACCCGGGTCGCCGATACGGAAGTACGAGAGGTCCAGCTCGCGCAGCCCGCCGAGGTCGAGGTCGGCGAGGGCGCCGGCCTCGTGCGGCGGCAGCGGGAGGAGGTTGCCGTCCTCGTCGAAGCCCGACTCGTCGTCCCAGAACCCGTCCTCCGGGTCGTCGGGAACCTCCGGCTCGATCCGCAGCGCGGTCACGGAGCGGCTGCCCCGCAGAGCCCCGGCGACGGCGTCCGCCACGTCCTCCGACCACGTGACGGTCACCTTGGCGGCGCTCACTCCGGCGGCGGCGGGGCCGGGGCCAGGGGTGCCCCCGCCCGGGACTTCTCCCAGTGGTGTTGCTTCCATGGCGGCAGCCTAGAGCCGGCCACTGACAATCGACCGGGCACCCAACTCCCTTACAGGGCACGGCAGTTCAGCAGAGGACCCAGCCCGAGCTGACCGAGCCCTCCCCCACCTTCGCCTTCACCCAGACGCAGCGCTGACCGGCGTACACGGTGACCGGGCCCGCGTGGTACGCGAAACTGCCCTCGTCCACCACGGGACGCCCGCCACGTGCCCGCACGCTGACCATCATGTCCCGCTTCGTGCCGGGCTCCTCGGGGACGGTGACGGCGCAGACGTAGCCGTCGCGCTTGTAGAGGACGACCCGGCCCGTGGAGAACGGCAGCGTGCGCACCTTGCGGCCGGAACAGTGGTCGGCGGCCTGCGCGGCGCCGGGCGCGGCCACCGCCAGCAGCCCGGCCGCCGTCAGGACCGCCGCGCCCAGCGCGAACCGCCTGCGTATCGCCCCGTCCGGGCCGGCCTCCCCGCCCGCCCCCGCGCCCGACGTACCCCCCGCTCGACCGCCCACCGTGGCCCCTCCCGCACTGTCGCCGCCGTCACCGCTTCCAGCACCGCGACGTGGCATACGGGTGTACGGACGCGGCGCCCAGGAGGGATGGTTGCACGGCCGTCAGCGGGACGCGCCGACGGGTTCCTCGGGCCCGGCGGACTGGCCGACGAAGGTCCGCCACAGCTCGGCGTAGCGTCCGCCGCGCGCGAGGAGTTCGTCGTGCGTGCCGTCCTCGGCGACCCGCCCCCGGTCCACCACGACGACGCGGTCGGCGCGGGCGGCCGTGGTCAGCCGGTGGGCGACGACGAGCGTCGTACGGCGGCCCGCGATCCGGTCGGTGGCCTGGTTGACCTGGGCCTCGGTGGCCAGGTCCAGCGCCGCCGTCGCCTCGTCGAGGAGCAGGATGTCGGGGTCGACGAGTTCGGCGCGGGCCAGCGCGATGAGCTGGCGCTGCCCGGCGGACAGGTTGCGTCCGCGCTCGGCGACCTCGTGCAGATAGCCGCCCTCCAGGCCCGCGATCATCTCGTGCGCGCCGACCGCGCGGGCGGCGGCCTCCACCTCGGCGTCGGTGGCGTCGGGTCTGCCGTAGGCGATGGCGTCGCGGACGGTGCCCGGGAAGAGGTACGCCTCCTGCGGGACGACGCCGAGCCGGTGCCGGTAGGAGGTCAGGTCCAGGGCGCGCAGATCGGTGCCGTCGACGGTGACGCGCCCGCCGGTCGGGTCGTAGAACCGGGCCACGAGCTTGACCAGCGTCGACTTGCCCGCGCCGGTCTCGCCGACGAAGGCGACGGTCTGCCCGGCGGGGACGCGCAGGTCGACGCCGCTGAGCGCCTCCTCGTCGTCGCCGTAGGCGAACGTCACGTCCTCGAAGGCGATCTCGCCGCGCAGCGAGCGGACCTCGCGGGGCTCGTCGGGGGCCCGGGTGGAGGTCGGCTCGCGCAGCAGTTCCTGGATGCGGCCGAGGGAGACGGTCGCCTGCTGGTAGCCGTCGAAGACCTGGGAGAGCTGCTGCACGGGCGCGAAGTACAGGTCGATGTAGAGCAGGTAGGCGACGAGCGCGCCGGTGGTGAGCGTGCCGTCGTCGATGCGCGTGCCGCCGACGATCAGCACGGCGGCAGCGGCGGCGGACGACAGGAACTGCACGAACGGGAAGTACACCGAGATCAGCCGCTGTCCGTGGACGCGGGCCTGCCGGTAGCTGTCGCTGCGCCCGGCGAACCGCGCGCCGCCGTCCTTCTCCCGCCGGAAGGCCTGCACGATCAGCAGCCCGGACACCGACTCCTGGAGGTCGGCGTTCACGATGGAGACCCGCTCCCGGGCCAGTTCGTACGCCTTCACGCTCGCCCGGCGGAAGAAGAACGTGCCGACGATCAGCGGCGGCAGCGTGGCGAACACGACGAGCGCGAGCTGCACGTCGAGGACGAGCAGGGCGCCCATGATGCCGAAGAAGGTGACGACGGAGACGAAGGCCGTCACCAGCCCCGTCTGCAGGAACGTCGACAGGGCATCGACGTCGGTGGTCATCCGCGTCATGATCCGTCCGGTCAGCTCACGCTCGTAGTAGTCGAGGCCGAGGCGCTGGAGCTGGGCGAAGATCTTCAGGCGCAGCGCGTACAGGACGCGTTCGCCGGTGCGGCCCGTCATCCGGATCTCGCCGGTCTGCGCGACCCACTGGGCGACGACGGCGGCGAGCGCGAGCAGCGAGGCCGACCAGACCGCGCCGAGCGCCAGCTCGGACACTCCTTCGTCGATGCCGAGCCGGATCAGGACGGGCAGCAGCAGGCCCATGCCCGCGTCGACGGCGACCAGCCCGAGGCTGACCAGCAGCGGCAGCCCGAAGCCGCGCAGCAGGCGGCGCAGCCCGTACGACTCCTCCGCCCGGAGCGCGTGGTCCTCGTCGACGTCCGGTACGTCGTTCGCCGGGGGCAGCGCCTCGACCTGCGCGAGGAGTTCCGGGGTGGCCGGGGAGCCGTCCATCGCCGGGTCGCGCGGCTCGCGCTCCCCCGCCCACAGCCGGGGCGTGATCCCCCGCTCGGCGTCGAACCCGGCGTCCAGCTCGTCCCGTACGGAGGTGTCCTCGGGCGGCACGGACGGCGCCGGGGTGTGGCCGGGCGAGACGCCGCCGAGTTCGTCGGGGTCGGTGAGCAGGCGCCGGTACAGCGCGCACCGCTCCTGGAGCTGGTCGTGGGTGCCGATGTCGGCGAGCCGGCCGCCGTCGAGGACGGCGATGCGGTCGGCGAGGTTGAGGGTGGAGCGGCGGTGCGCGATGAGCAGCGTCGTACGGCCCCGCATGACGTGCGTGAGGGCCTCGTGGATCTCGTGCTCCACGCGGGCGTCCACGGCGGAGGTGGCGTCGTCCAGGACGAGCAGCCGGGGGTCGCTGAGGATGGCGCGGGCGAGCGCGATGCGCTGCCGCTGCCCGCCGGACAGCGTGAGGCCGTGTTCGCCGACGGTCGTGTCGTACCCGTCGGGCAGTTCGGCGATGAACCCGTGCGCCTGGGCGGCGCGAGCGGCGGTCTCGATCTCGTCGTCGGTGGCGTCGGGCCGGCCGTAGGCGATGTTGCTGCGGACGGTGTCGGAGAAGAGGAACGAATCTTCCGGTACGAGCCCGATGGCGGCGCGCAGCGAGTCGAGGGTCAGCTCGCGCACGTCGTGCCCGCCGATCAGGACGGCGCCGCGCGTCACGTCGTAGAAGCGGGGAAGCAGCAGCGAGACGGTGGACTTGCCGGACCCGGAGGACCCGACGACGGCGAGGGTCTCGCCGGGCCGGATGGTGAAGGACAGTCCGTCGAGGACGGGCCGCGCGGGGTCGTACCCGAAGGAGACGGAGTCGAACTCGACGGTGGCGGGAGCGTCGGACGGGAGATCCTTCGCCCCGTCGGTCAGGGAGGGCTCGGTGTCGATGAGCTCCAGGACGCGCTCGGTGCCGGCGCGGGCCTGCTGGCCGACGGTGAGGACCATGGCGAGCATCCGGACCGGACCGACGAGCTGCGCGAGGTACGTGGAGAACGCGACGAACGTACCGAGCGTGATGTGCCCGCGCACCGCGAGCCAGCCGCCGAGGGCGAGCATGGCGACCTGCCCGAGGGCCGGCACGGCCTGCAGCGCGGGGGTGTACCGGCTGTTCAGCCGGATGGTGCGCAGCCGCCCGGCGAACAGCCGGCGTCCGACCTCCCGCAGCTTCCCAGTCTCCTGGTCCTCCTGCCCGAACCCCTTCACGACGCGTACGCCGCTGACGGAGCCGTCGACCACGCCCGCGACGGCGGCGGCCTGCGCCTGCGCGTACCAGGTGGCGGGGTGCAGCCGGGTCCGGCTGCGTTTGGCGATGACCCAGATGGCGGGGGCGACGGCCAGCGCGACGAGGGTGAGCGGCACGGACAGCCAGGCCATGACGACCAGGGAGATCAGGAAGAGCATGAAGTTCCCGATGGTCATCGGGAGCATGAACAGCAGGCTCTGGATCAGCTGGAGATCGCTGGTGGCCCGCCCGACGACCTGCCCGGTGGACAGCTCGTCCTGCCGCCGCCCGTCCAGCCGCATGATCGTCCCGTACATCTCCGTCCGCAGGTCGTGCTGGACGTCGAGCGCGAGCCGGCCGCCGTAGTAGCGCCGGATGTAGGTGAGGACGTAGACGGCGAGGGCGGCGCCGATCAGGGCACCGGCCCAGGGACCCATGGGGCGGCGGTCGTCACCGATGACGTCGTCGATGATCACCTTCGTGATCAGCGGGACGAACGCCATGACGGCCATCCCGGCCAGCGACGACCCGAGGGCCAGCACGACGTCCTTGCGATACCGCCAGGCGTATCCCGCCAGTCGCCGTGCCCATCCCCGTTGCGGTGTCACGCGGTGCCCTCCGGAGTTCCCGATCTTCGCCTGGTTTTCGGCCTGATCTTCCGGAAGGCACCAACGCGGGTGGGGGCGGATTTCATCCCGCAGTGCTGACGCGGGGCGCTCAGAGAACGTCGGGGTCGTCGTGGTGGGCGTCGTCGACGGGGTCGTCGGGGTCGTACGGCGGTGAGGGCAGGCGGGCGCCACGGCTCTCGGCGACGCGGCGGACGTCACGCAGGGACTCGGCCAGCCGGGCGGCGAGGAAACGGAGCTGTACGGCGGTGGCGCGCTGGTCGGCCAGCATGTCGGCGGCGTGATCGAGGAGGTCGCCGGCCATGCCCAGCTGGACGGACTCGATGCTGTCGGCGACACGGGAGACGTGCCCGTGCCCGTCGCCGACGAGGTAGCAGGGCCTGCCGTCGGCCGCCGTCCAGGGGAGCAGGCGAGGGGTGTCGTGCGATGCGGTGATCATGCGGGGACCTTGGTGGGGGTGCGGAGGAGGTGGGGGTGGACTTCGACGCCGTGGGGGGCGAAGAACAGGGCACGGCGGCCGGGCGGGGGCTGGTACCGGGCGGGGTGCTGCCGCCGGGGCGCCTCGCGTCGTTCGTGGGACAGCAGGTGGGGCCGCACGACGAGGCCGTCCTCCCCGCGCGGGGGCTCGTGGCCGGGACGCGGGTGCGGGTGGGGGCGTGAGGGTGCGAGGACGGGACGGCGGCGGTGGGCGCCACCCCGCGCGGTGGCGGTGCGACGCCGGTGCCCGGTCCCCGGCAGCAGGAGCCGTAGCAGCGGCTCGAAGAATCGGGCAATACGGTGACCCATGTCGTCGACTTCCCAGGACTTGTTGATGGCCATGCCCCCGGACCGGTCGCGCGGTCGCGGGGGTCTCACGTGCGTCTCACGTCATGGCTCGCGATATGTCTCGCGTTCTGTAGCGATCCACTCACAGAGTGAGACGACGCGGGCTAGGCTCGCCAGAGGGTCGGGCGTGACCAGGCATTTGTCACAAGGAGTTGTCCATGGCCACCACTTACGGTGACTGGCTCAAGCAACGGCGCGAGGCAGCGGGGCTGACGCAGCAGGAGTTGGCCGACATGGCGGTGATGACGCGTTCGCACATCGCCCACATCGAGGCGGGCCGCCGCATCCCGTCGAAAGAGGACGCGAGGAGACTGGACGCGGCGCTGAACACGGGGGACGTGTTGAGCAGTTTTCTGCCGCAGAAGGATGTCGCGAGCGCTGACTACTTCGAAGCGGTGCGCGTCCTGGAGCAACAGGCGGTGATGATCCGGGAGTTCGCGCTTGCCTACTTCCCGGGCATCCTGCAGACCGAAAGGTACGCACGGGCGGTTCTGGGCTCCGTTTTCCCTCCCGTGAGCGCGGAGGAATGTGACAGGCGCGTTGTCACACGCCTTGAGCGCGCGAAGATCCTTTCGGACCCGACGACGCCCGTAGTGTGGGCGCTGCTGGACGAGATGCTCCTGCGACGTCCCGTGAGCGGCGCAGACGTGATGGCGGAGCAGATCATGCACGTCGTCGGCCTCGCCGAGAGCGGGCGTATCCGCGTCCATGTACTGCCGTTCGAGGTGGGCCACCACCCGCTCATGCAAAACATGCTCAGCCTGATGTGCTTCGAGGATCAGCCGCCGGTGGCGTACAGCGAGGGGGACCACCTGGGGAAGCTGCATGATTCCCCGTCCGTGGTCCGCAAGTTGGAGCTTCGCTACGCTCTCGCACTGAGCGAAGCCCACCCAATGCACGCGTCATTGGCCCTGCTCAAGGCGACAGCGAAGGACTACGGACACCATGACTGAGCCGACCATTCCGGACACCTTGATACTTAGCTCCTGGCGCAAGTCGTCCTACAGCAATGCGGAAGCCGGCAGTTGTCTGGAAGTCATGGACGGCTACGCGTCCGGGGTGCCGGTGCGCGACTCGAAGACCCCCCAGGGCCCGGCGCTGCTGCTCTCTCCACACGCATGGGGGCAGTTCGTGACATCGATCAAACGCGATTTCCGGGCATAGCCAAGCCGCAGGACGGCTTCGTCGCCATGAGCCTTCCGTCCTGCGCGGTCGCGGGCGAAGAGGGTGTGGATGGCTCGGACGGTGCGGCTGACGCGTCGGGTTGAGCAGCGGGCTCCGCACGGCACGCGCAGCGACTCACGGCACGGATCGCCAGGGCCGTGGTCAGAGACTGGTCACAAGGTCGGACACGCGGCTCACCGGCAACCGCAGCACCGTCCCGATGTCCTCGGCGGGCCATCCCTGCTTGAGGAACAGGCGAGCCGCCTCGCGGGCGGCGTCCCGCTCGGCCTGCTCCGCTTCCGCCCGGGCGATACGAGCGCCCGTCAGCGCGCGAAGCGCGGCCTTCGCCTCAAGATCGGCCGGCTCCACGGAAACGGTCAAACCGGTGCGGTCTACGCCCAGGTGTTCGGGTACGAGTTCCTGGATTTTGTCTTCCGCCTCACGGTAGGTACTTCCTTCTGTCTGCACCGTTCGACCGTCGGGGAGATCGTGAACGCTCACAACCCAGGCAGAGCCCGTGCGAGTTGCGGTAGCGGGGTACGTGGTGACCTCGAACTCAAGATTATTCAGGTCCGCAATGATCTCGGGCTGATTGAAGATCGCGTCAAACGACATGGTTGCATCCCGTTGGCAAGGTACATGGGTGGCCTTCGCACCGAAGGCTATACCGCCCCGTCCGCCCATCCCCGCATCTTCGGCCAGCGCAGCCCATGGGACTCGGCAACCCCCACCGGACTCAGGGTGGGGGCGCTTCCCCATCGGTTCAGAAACGGACAGTTCCTTGACGGGACCCAGGGCATTGTTCCTTGTGCCCTCGCGCCTTGTGAACTGGTGCTTTCTGGCCCACCGGAACACTCATGGGCTCTCCGCAGAGGCGGCAGTGACTGGAACCAGCCATGATCGATTTTCCTTCGAGTGTCGGGCCGTATTCCTTTCCAGGCCCTTGGGCCGGTGTAGCAGGACAGAGATTCGCTCCGCCAAGATCGCCCGACGTGACCGCGCCTTGTGATCAACCCACCACGTATCGAATGTGATCATGGAAGTGGAATCGAGCAGAGAGCTCATGCAATGCACACGAAGAGCCCTGCTCGATAAGCATTGAGCGCGCTCCTGATCGACTATCACATGACCATAGAATTGTCCAAAAGAGCACTTCGGGGGGCTCAAAAGATACGCCGCCGATGTTGAACTCGCGGTGTCGCGCCGTTGCTCGGGCGGACCCGCGGTCGGACCGTTCCTGGCGAGACGGCCGCCTACGAGAGGGCGGTTCGCGAGTTCCCGAGTCGTTCCGCATTCGCCTGATGGCGTGGGGCGGGGGCGGAATCTACGGGTCTGCGGTGCGGGGTCCGGTGGGGCCGGCGGGGCCCGCGGGGCAAGTGGAAGGAAGCCCTTTCCCCGTCACTCGTCCCGACCGGCTCACCTTCCTGCCACAAAACAGAATAAAAAAGGCCCTCATTGACACGTAGCGAGTCCGCCTCCAGAATTCGTCCCGGCCGTCGTTCCATCAAGGGATGTGCGGTGTACAGCACTGCGGTATCCGTATTCAGTTTTCACACCAAAGGGTGGAATATGAACGGTGGACGAGCAGGTGCGAACAAGATCTCTCGCAGGATCGGCGCGATGCTGGCGGCCTCGGCTCTGGCGCTGACCGGCGTGACGATGACAGCGGGGTCGGCGCAGGCCCGGACACAGCGCGCCGAGGCCGCCAACTGCTGGGGCAGTTACACGATCTCACCGGACGGCTGGGGCTTCATCCAGGCGTCGTCCTCGACGTTCTGCGACCACCAGGCCTGGCAATTGGGCGTAAAGCTCACGGTGCGTCAGCGGGACTCCTTCGGCTACGTGTCGACCTGCGGCACCTATGATCTGAAGACCGCCTTCAACGCCACCCAGGTAATGGCCACCGTCCGCTGCATCTCCATGGGCTCCGGCTACACGTACTGGGCGTACTCCGAGAACTGGGCCGACATCGACGGCCAGCACATCGAATTCAACAGCGGCAACTGGAACGGTTAGTTCCGCGCACCGCCGCGCACGGAGTGCCTTGGTCACGCCATCGGGATCTCATTCCTCCCGGTGAGTTGACGACGGTATTCCGTCTCAGGCGAATGGACCTCTTTCACCCGTACGACACGGGATGAAAGAGGTCCATTGCGGCGATGCCGTCGACGGGCGGCCGGACCATCACCCGGCCGGGCACGTCGGACCGGCGCAACGGACGCCGGAAGCGGGACCGGATGCGTCCGGGGCAGCGACGACCCGTGTCGACTCCCGCCCGAACCGCCCTACCTCCCCCCTACCGCCACACCCTCGTCACGCCCCCTTCACCCCACGGCATACATGTCCATGTCACGCTCGCGAGGTCGACCGCTCAATCAACCCGCGTAGATCGGACTCCCCACATGGCCGTGACACCCATACGCCGCCGCTGGAAGACGCTCGCCCTCGCCACATCCGTCGTCCTGGCCGGCGTCACCGTCCCCGCGCTGACCGCCTCACCGGCCGGAGCCACGGCCCCGGACAACGCCCCGTCCGCGACGAGCGCGTACGACGACACGTACTACGCCGCCGCGATCGGCAAGACCGGCTCGGCGCTGAAGACCGCGCTGCACGACATCATCGACAACCAGACCAAGGTGTCGTACGACGGTGTCTGGACGGCCCTCAAGGTCACCGACCAGGACCCGAACAACAGCAACAACGTCAAGCTGCTGTACTCGGGCATCTCCCGCAGCAAGTCGCTGAACGGCGGCGACCAGGGCGACTGGAACCGCGAGCACGTCTGGGCCAAGTCCCACGGCGACTTCGGCACCGCCACCGGACCGGGCACCGACCTGCACCACCTGCGTCCCGAGGACGTCCAGGTCAACAGCATTCGCGGCAACAAGGACTTCGACAACGGCGGCAGCAGCTTCACCAACTCCGGCGGCAGCCTCACCGACTCGGACTCCTTCGAGCCCCGTGACGCCGTCAAGGGCGACGTGGCCCGCATGATCCTCTACATGGCCGTCCGCTACGAGGGCGACGACGGCTGGCCCGACCTGGAGCCCAACGACTCGGTCACGAACGGCTCGGCCCCGTACATCGGACGGCTGCCGGTCCTGAAGCAGTGGAGCGCCGAGGACCCGCCCGACTCCTTCGAGCAGCGCCGCAACCAGGTCATCTACGACCAGTTCCAGCACAACCGCAACCCGTTCATCGACCACCCGGAGTGGGTCGAGTCGATCTGGTAGTCGCACAACCGCCCTGCCGGGCCGGCCGGGAAACCTCATGGTCTTCCACGGCCGGCCCGGCATAGGTTCTGGCGCATGCCCGACGAACTTTTCCGGCACCCCCGGCTCGCCGCGCTCTACGACGCACTCGAACCCGACCGCGCCGATCTCGACGCCTACGTCCGGATGGCCGAGGAGTTCGGGGCGCGGCGCGTGCTGGACATCGGCTGCGGCACGGGCGTGTTCGCGCTCCTGCTGGCCGAACGCGGGAGGGAGGTCGTGGGCGTCGATCCGGCGGCGGCCTCCCTCGACGTGGCACGGTCCAAGCCGGGTGCCGAACGGGTGGGCTGGATCCGCGGCGACGCGACCGCGGTCCCGCCGCTGCGGGTCGACCTGGTGACCATGACGGCGAACGTCGCCCAGGAGATCGCCGGCGCCCGGGAATGGTCGACGACCCTGGCCACGGCCCGCGCCGCGTTGCGACCGGACGGCCGGCTGGTCTTCGAGACCCGGAACCCGGCACGCCGCGCCTGGGAGGAATGGAACCGCGAGGCCTCTCACCGCGTGACGGAGATCCCGGGGGTCGGCCCGGTCGAGAGCTGGGTCCGGCTGACCGGGGTGGACGGCCCGCTGGTGAGCTTCCGCTGGACCTACGTGTTCGCCGCCGACGGCCGGACCCTCACGTCGGACTCGACGCTGCGCTTCCGCGAACGGCACGAGGTGGAAGCGGACTTGGCCACACACGGATACGTCCTGGAAGACGTACGCGACGCACCCGACCGCCCGGGCCGGGAATTCGTCTTCGTGGCCCGGCGCCCGGCCGGGCGTGAGCCTCGCCTCCCCCTGTGACGTGTGACGTCCGCGGACCCCGCCTCCGTCGTCCTCAGTCCAGGTGCGTCGGCGCGAACATCCGCAGCACCGCGGGGAGGACGACCACCGACGGCCCCGGTTGCGCCAGCGCCCTCGCGAGGTCCCCCTCCAGGCCCTCCGGGGTCGTCCGCATCCCCGGCACCCCGAACGACTCGGCCAGCGCCACGAAGTCCGGGCGGGTCAGTTCCGTCGCCGTCGTCTCGCCGAAGGTGTCCGTCATGTACTCGCGCAGGATGCCGTAGCCGCCGTCGTCGACGATGAGCCAGGTGACGTTCAGGTCGTACTGCCGTGCCGTCGCCAGCTCGGCGATCGAGTACAGCGCCCCGCCGTCGCCGGAGACCGCCAGCACCGGGCGGGTCCGGTCGGCGACCGCCGCGCCCAGTGCCGCCGGGAAGCCGTAGCCGAGGCCGCCCGCGCCCTGGGCCGAGTGCAGCAGGTTGGGGCCCTTGGCGTCGAAGGCCGACCACGCCCAGTACGCCAGGATCGTCATGTCCCAGAAGGACGGGGACGTGGCGGGCAGTGCCCTGCGGATCGACGCCAGGAGCTGCTGTTCCAGGGTCAGGTCCTGGCTCGCCAGCCGCTCGGCCACCTTGCCGAGCACCGACCGGACCCTCGCACCCACCCCCTCGTCCTGCCGTTCCGTCACCGTCTCCAGCAACGCCTGCAGGGCCGGCCGCGCGTCCGCGTGGATGCCCAGCGCCGGGTGATTCGACTCCAGCTTGCCGAGGTCCGCCTCGATCTGGACGATCCGGCCGCGCGGCCTGAACGTGTGGTAGTTCGAGGACAGTTCCCCCAGGCCCGAGCCGACCACCAGCAGGACGTCCGCGTCCTCCAGGAAGCGGGTCGTGTGACGGTCCTCCAGCCAGGACTGCAGCGACAGTTCGTGCGTCCAGGGGAACGCCCCCTTGCCGCCCGGCGTCGTCACCACCGGCGCCCTCAGCCGCTCCGCGAGCCGCCGCAGCTTGCCCGAGGCGTCCGCCCGCACCACTCCCCCGCCCGCGATGATCGCCGGGCGGGACGCCGTGGAGAGCAGGTGGGCCGCCAGCGCGGTCAGTTCCGGGCGCGGGGGCAGGTCCTCCGGTGCCGCGTCCATCGCCGTGACCACCGGGAGCGACGTCTTGGCCAGGAGTACGTCCTGCGGGATCTCCACCCATACCGGTCCGTGCGGTGCCGTCAGTGCCGAGCGCCAAGCCGCCGCGATCGCCGACGGGATCTGCGACTGCGTACGGACCGTGTGGACGGACTTGACCACGCCCCGGAACGACGCCGCCTGGTCGGGGAGTTCGTGCAGGTAGCCGTGCCGGCCGCCGCCGAGCCCGGCCGTCGGGATCTGGCTGCCGATCGCCAGGACGGGGGCCGAGGCGGCCGCCGCCTCCTGGAGCGCCGCCAGGGACGTCAGCGCACCCGGGCCCGTCGACAGGAGGAGCGGGGCCGCCTCGCCCGTGACGCGGCCGTACGCGTCGGCCGCGAAGCCCGCGTTGTTCTCCACGCGCAGGCCGATGTACCGCAGGTCCGAGCGGCGCAGCGCGTCGAACATGCCGAGGGCGTGCTGGCCGGGCAGCCCGAACACCGTGTTCGCGCCGAGCCCGGCCAGCGTCTCCACGACCAGGTCCCCGCCGTTGCGGCCGGGGGGAGGGTTCAGAGCGGCCTCCGTCTGAGCGGGCGTCGGGCGCGGCTCCAGGTCGTGATCGTGCGTCACTTCGCTTCCGCGCCCTTCCCGGACGTCGCGTCCGCGCCCTCCCGAGCCGCCGCGATCCGGCGGGACATGATCGTCGTCAGCTCGTACGCCGTGTGGGAGGCCGCCACCGACGTGATCTCGGCGTGGTCGTACGCGGGCGCGACCTCGACGACGTCCGCCGACACCAGGTTGCAGGAGGCCAGGCCGCGCAGGATCTCCAGCAGTTCGCGGGAGGTCATGCCGCCCGCCTCGGGCGTGCCGGTACCCGGCGCGTGGGCCGGGTCGAGGCAGTCGATGTCGATGGAGATGTACAGCGGGCGGTCGCCGACGCGCTGCCGCAGCTGGTCGGCGACCTCGTCCACGCCGCGCCGCATCACGTCGGCCGACGTCACGATGCCGAAGCCCATCTTCTCGTCGTCCGTGAGGTCCCGCTTGCCGTACAGCGGGCCGCGCGTGCCGACGTGGGAGAGGGCCGACGTGTCGAGGATGCCCTCCTCCACCGCCCGCCGGAACGGCGTCCCGTGCGTGTACTCCGCGCCGAAGTACGTGTCCCACGTGTCGAGGTGCGCGTCGAAGTGGAGCAGGGCGACCGGGCCGTGCTTCTTCGCCACCGAGCGCAGCAGCGGCAGCGCGATGGTGTGGTCGCCGCCCAGGGTCATCAGCCGGGCGCCGGTGCCGAGCAGGTCGTCCGCCGCGGCTTCCACCGTGTCGACGGCCTCGTGGATGTCGAACGGGTTCACGGCGATGTCGCCGCCGTCCGCGACCTGCGCGAGGGCGAACGGGGAGGCGTCCTGCGCCGGGTTGTAGGGGCGCAGCAGCCGGGACGCCTCACGGATCGCATTGCCGCCGAAGCGGGCGCCCGGCCGGTACGAGACACCCGAGTCGAAGGGCACGCCCACCACGGCGACGTCGGCGCGGCCCACCTCGTCCAGGCGGGGGAGCCGGGCGAAGGTCGCGGGTCCGGCGTACCGCGGGACGCGGGAGGAGTCCACCGGGCCGCGCGGCGTCTGCGGCGTCTGATCGCTGCTCATTCGGGAATGCCTTCTTTCTAGGTTTTCACACGCATGTAACGTATATGTACTGTTATTTACCGCTTGTCGTCCGACTTCACTGCCCGGCCGGGGCGGGACCGGACGCAGGTTCGGGGGCGGACTCGGGGGCGGTTTCGGCCGTGGACCCGGGGGCGGTTTCGGGGGCGCGTCCGGCGAGACGTTCCCGCCACGCGGTGAGTACCGCCTCGTCGGTCGGCCGGGTCGCCAGGGAGACGACGACGTACGCGGCGAGGGAGGCGAGCAGGCCGTAGTAGACCGGCTCGTTGGCGAGGATGCCGTACGTCACCATCAGGGCGATCACCGCCGTACCGCCCGCGACGACGGAGGCCAGCGCGCCCTGCACGGTGCCCCGCTTCCACAGCAGCCCGCCGAGGATCGGCACGAGGAGCCCGCCGACGAGCAGGTTGTACGCCACGGTCAGCGCCTCGACGACGTTGTTGAGGGCGATCGCCGTGCCGATCACGGCCAGGCCCATGAGGAGGATGAAGGCGCGGTTTCCCCTCACCTCGTCGTGTTCCTCGCCGCCCGGCCCCACGATGCCCCGCAGCCGCGCCCAGATGTCGTTGTTGGCGACGGTCGCGCAGGCGATCAGCGCGCCCGAGGAGGTCGACATCACGGCGGCGAGGGCCGCGGCCAGCACCAGGCCCCGCACACCCATGGGCAGTTCGTCCTTGACGATGGTCGCGAAGGCGTCGTCGGCGTTGGCCAGGTCCGGGTACAGCACCTTGGCGGCCGTGCCGATGACGGCGCCCGCGACGGCGTAGGCGAGGCAGTACGTACCGGCGACGGTGCCGCCCCACTTCGCCGTCCGGTCGCCGCCCGCCGTGAAGACGCGCTGCCAGATGTCCTGCCCGATGAGCATGCCGAACGTGTAGATCAGGACGTACGTGAAGATCGTCTCGCCGCCGATGCCCAGCGGGTCGAAGTACCCGGCGGGCAGCCGGGCCCGCATCTCGCCGAAGCCGCCGGCCTTGACGACCGCGATCGGCAGGAGCAGGAGCAGCACGCCGATCGTCTTGACGACGAACTGCACCATGTCGGTCAGCGTGATCGACCACATGCCGCCGAGCGTCGAGTACGCGACGACGATCGAGCCGCCGAGGACGATCGCGAGGGTGCGGTTCATGTCGAAGAGGACGTCGAAGATCGTGGCGTACGCGATGGTCGACGTGACCGCGAGCATCAGCGTGTACGCCCACATGACGACACCGGAGATGACGCCCGCCCGGCCGCCGTACCGCAGGTCGAGCATCTCGGAGACGGTGTAGACCCTGAGGCGGGCGATGCGGGCCGAGAAGAAGACCGACAGGGCCAGCAGGCCGAGGCCGATGGTGAAGACCATCCAGGCGCCGGACAGTCCGTACTGGTAGCCGAGGCCCACACCGCCGATGGTGGACGCGCCGCCGAGCACGATGGCGGCCATGGTCCCGGAGTACATGACCGGGCCGAGCCGGCGGCCCGCCACCAGGAAATCGCTCTTGGACCGGGCACGGCGCATGCCCCACCAGCCCATGGCCAGCATGCCGGCCAGATAGACGACGATCACGATGTAGTCGACGGCCATGGGGGGCCTCCTTCGCGCATCGCGCACTTCTCGGGGCGTGTCGTGCGGTCGGACCGACCCTAGGTGGCCGGTAAGCGACTGCGAAGTGTACGTTTCCTCCACCCGGAGCAAGCGAGGTGGAGGAAATGAACACCGCGCGCGGTGGAGCGGCGCCGCCCGCTGTACCGCCCACACCCCCCGTGGCCCTCTCCGCCCTGCTGGCCCGCGAGGACCTCGGGCTGCGCTCGATCGCCGGGCCGGACGACCCCGGCATCGTCATCCACTGGGCGCACACCTCGGAGATGGCCGACCCGTACCCGTACCTGCTGGGCGGCGAACTGCTGCTGACGGCGGGCGTGCACGTCCCGGCCCCGGCCCCGGCCGGCTACTTCGACGGCTACGTCTCCCGGATCGTCGCGGCGGGCGGCGCGGCTCTCGGGTTCGGTCTGGCGCCGGTGCACGACACGGTGCCGCCCGCGCTGGCCGCGGCCTGCGAGCGGCACGGGCTCCCGCTGCTGGAGGTACCGCGGCGGACCACGTTCTCGGGCGTGGCCCGCGCGGTCTGGCAGCTGATGGCGCAGGTCCGGCTGGCCGACCTGCGGCGCGTCACGGAGGCCCAGCAGAGCCTGGCGGCAGCGGCGTCCCGCCCGGACCCGGTGCCGTCGGTCCTGCACCGGCTGTCCCGTCACCTGGGCGGCCGGGCCGTGCTGTACGGCCCCGGGGGCACCGAGATCGCGGCGGCGGGCCGCCCGGCGGACGAGCGGACCCGGCGGGCGCTGGCGGCACTGGCCGAGGTGGTCCGTCCCGCACCGCCGGGCGCGGCCACGACCGGTACGGCCCCGGCACCCTCCCCCGCTCCTTCCTCCGCCACCGACACCACCCCCGACGGCCACCTCTCCGCCTACTCCCTCGGCGCCGGGCACGGCTTCGTCCTCGGCGTCGTCGCACCGCACCGGGAGGCCGGGGACCACACCCTCGCCTCCGTCGCCGCCGTCCTGCTGTCGCTGCTGACCGGCGAGCAGCGCAGCGGCACCGGAGCGGCCCGCTCCGCCGCGCTCGTACGGCTACTGCTGGGCGCCCGGCCCGAGGACGTGACCCCACTCCTCGGACCGGGCGGCCCGGGCGTCCCGCGCCGTGCCAGTGGTCCGGACGGTGGGCGTGGTCCGGGCAGTACGGGTGGTCCGGGCAGTACGGGTGGTCCGGGCAGTGCAGACGGTTCGGCCGGTCCGGTCGGTCCGGGCGGTCCGAGCAGTCCGAGCAGTCCGAGCAGTCCGAGCGGTCCGAGCGGTCCGGGCGGTCCGGGCGGTCCGGGCGGTCCGGGCGGTCCGGGCGGTCCGGGCGGTCCGGGCGGTCCGGGCGGCCGGAACGCCGGGCACGGCGAACGGCCGGGAGCTCTGGGCGTGCCGGGTGTGCCGGGCAGTCCCGGCGGTCCGGGCGGCCCATTCGCCGGGCCCGACGAACGCTGGCGCGTCGTCCACGCCCGCCCCGCCACCCGCCCCGGCGCCCGCGACACCCCGGCCGTCCCCGACGCCCTCGCCGCCGCCGCGCTGGGCGCAGCTCTCGGTTCCCCCCTGGTCGACCTGGCCGGGGACACCGTACGCGTCGTACTGCCGGCCGGCCCGGAGCCGGAACCCCCACCGGGAACAGGCTCCGAAACCGGCTCCGGGACGGGCCCGGGACCCCAGCCCGGCTGGACGCTGGGCGTCAGCGCCCCCGTCGGCCCGCACGAGCTGCCCGCCGCCGACGCCCAGGCGGCCCGCGCCCTGGGCCGGGCCCGCGCGACCCGCACGGCACTGGCCCGGCACGGCGACGACCGCGCGGCCGGCCTCGCCGCGCTGGTCCCGCCGGAAGAGGCCGAGGCACACGCGCGCGCCCTGCTCGCGCCGATCACCGCCGTGCCCGCGCTCCCCGAGACGCTGCGTACCTGGCTGTCCCTGCACGGCAGCTGGGACCGCACCGCGGTCGCCCTGTCCGTGCACCGCAACACGGTGCGCCAGCGCGTCGCCCGCTGCGCCGCGCTGCTGGCGGCGGACCTGGACGATCCGGACGTACGCATGGAACTGTGGTTCGCCCTGCGCCGAATGTGACCGCCGGACGCGACCCGGGCGCGACCACCGGGCGCGACCGTCGGGACGAGTGCCTGACGTGACCGCCGGACGCGGCCCGGACGCGACCGCCGGACGTGACCGTCGGGGCGAGCGCCGGACGCCACCGGTCGGCGCGCCACTCGGCCCGTGCGACGGGACCGGCCGGAAACACGTCACCCGTGTCCCAGCGGTCGGGACACCGGGGTCGCGTGTCAGTCGCCTGCCTCACAATGGAGCCATGCCGATACCCGGGACACCCAGCCGCGCCGAACTCCTCGGACACCTCGTCAGGACCCGTATCGCGGGCGACGTCGCCACGCCGCGCGAGAACAACCTCTCGCACTACCGGGAACTCGCCAACGGCAACCGTCACTACTGGCTCGGCCTGGAGCTCGGCGACCGCTGGAGCGACGAGCAGGACGTGCTCGCGGTGATGGCGGAGCGGGCCGGTGTCGACGACGACCCCGAGCACCGGTTCGGGCAGGACACCATCGACCCCGAGCTGACCGTGGCCGGGCTCGAGCGCATGGCGGGCCGGCTGCGCAAGGCGGCGGACAGCGGGCAGCGCGTGCTGTTCGCGACGGGCCACCCGGGCGGGCTGCTCGACGTGCACCGCGCCACGGCCGCCGCGCTGCGCGCCGCGGGCTGCGAGATCGTGGTGATCCCGGACGGGCTGAGCACGGACGAGGGGTACGTGATGCAGTTCGCCGACGTGGCGGTGCTGGAGCACGGCGCCACGCTGTGGCACACCCACTCCGGTGAGCCGATGAAGGCCATCCTGACCGGCCTGGAGCGCGAGGGCCGCCCGCTTCCGGACCTGGTGGTCGCCGACCACGGCTGGGCGGGCTGCGCCGGGCAGCACGGCGTGGACTCCGTGGGCTACGCGGACTCCAACGACCCGGCGCTGTTCCTCGCCGAGTCCGAGGGGACCGTCCAGGTGACGGTCCCCCTGGACGACCACGTGGCGAGCCCGCGCCACTACGACCCCATGACGGCGTACCTGCTGTCCGAGGCGGGCCTCACCACCTGACCGGCTCCGGATGCCGGCGTTCAGATGCCGGCGATGGACTCCGGGGCCCGTTCCACGCGGGCGAGGCCCCGGATGACGCCGGCGGGGCCGTGCCGGCGTACGGCGAGCCGGGCCAGCAGTTCGATCGCCGGGGCGGTGACGTGCTCGGGGAACTCCGGTGCCGGCAGCCCGACGCTCACCGCGAGGTCGTCGGCGTGGACGACGAGTTCGAGCAGCCGGGTGAGCAGGAAGTCGTCCAGTACGAGCGACCAGTCGCCCCAGGACGGGATGCGTACGGGCCGTTCGGCGGGCAGGGCGGGGATGTCGGCGGCGAGCCGTCCGGCCGCGTCCCGTACCCGCGCGAGCAGCGCCGCGTGCCCGTCGGCGGCCGTCGCCTCGCCGCCGGCGCGGATGCGGACGGAGACGTCGCCGTCGGCGCCGGCGTCCAGCCAGATCACCCGGTCCAGGTAGTACGCGCGCAGCGGGATCACCGGCTGCTCCGGCGGCGGGTCGGCGAGCAGTCCGGGCAGGGCCAGCTCCTGCCAGAAGGTGTGCCCGGCCAGGCCGCGGACGCCGAAGTCCTTCAGGGCGCTGGGGCCGTCCCACGCGGCGGCGACGGCCGGTTCGGCGAGCAGGTCGACGACCCGCGGCAGCGCGTCCAGGAAGGCACCGCGGATACGGGCCCCGCGCGGGTTCCAGCTCTCGACGGCGACGGTCGTACCGGTCGCACCGGGTGTGGCGTTCATGCCGCCATCCAACGCCAGGGCGACGGGCCCTGTCACGGGCCGGGCCCGTGACGGCCGGGGCGTTCACGAACGGACCGTCGAGCCGCCGGCTCCGCCGTTCCCCACTCCGCACTTCCCCACTCCGCCGCCCCACACGGCCCCGGGTCCGGACGCACCCGCGACGACGCTGTCGCCGCCGCCCGGCCGCGGTTCCCCCGCCGTGGCCCTCAGTCTTCGCGGGGGACGCGCACCACGCCTTCCTGGATCACCGAGATGGCGAGCCTGCCGTCCTGCGTGTGGATCCGGGCCTGGCCGAGGCCGCGCCCGCCGTGCGCCGACGGCGACTCCTGGTCGTACAGCAGCCATTCGTCGGCGCGGAACGGGCGGTGGAACCACATGGCGTGGTCCAGCGAGGCCCCGACCACGTCGCCGACGGCCCAGCCGCCGCGGCCGTGCGCGAGCAGCACCGAGTCCAGCAGCGTCATGTCGGAGACGTACGTGGCGAGGACGACGTGCAGCAGCGGGTCGTCCGCGAGTTTGCCGTTGGTGCGGAACCACACCTGCGAGTGCGGTTCGCGCCCCTCGCCGAACCGGCCGTACGGCGGATCGTCCACGTACCGCAGGTCGACCGCCGCGCGTGCCTCGATGAAGCGTTCCACGACGACCGGGTCGAGGTGCGGATAGCCGCGCAGCCGCTCCTCGGAGGTGGGCAGCGTCTCCGGGTCGGGCGCGGACGGCATCGGCGCCTGGTGGTCGAGCCCTTCCTCGTACGTCTGGAAGGACGCCGACAGGCCGAAGACCGGCTTGCCGTGCTGGACGGCGACGACCCGGCGGGTGGTGAAGGACCGGCCGTCGCGGAGGCGGTCGACGTTGTAGACGATGGGCGCGCCGGGGTCCCCGGGGCGCAGGAAGTACGCGTGCAGGGAGTGCGGGAGCCGGTCGGCCGGGACCGTGCGGCCCGCGGCGACCAGGGCCTGGGCCGCGACCTGGCCGCCGAAGACGCGCGGGACGACGGCGGACCGGGACCGGCCGCGGAAGATGTCCTGCTCGATCCGCTCGAGGTCGAGCAGATCGAGCAGGTCCTGGAGTGCCTGGTTCACCGTGTTCGCGGGCCTTGCCTCACCGGCCACTACGGGCCGTGCCTCACGGCCTCTTACAGGCCCATGTCCTTGGCGATGATCGTCTTCATGATCTCGCTGGTGCCGCCGTAGATGCGGTTGACGCGGTTGTCCGCGTACAGGCGGGCGATCGGGTACTCGTTCATGTAGCCGTAGCCGCCGTGCAGCTGGAGGCAGCGGTCGATGACGCGGTGCGCGACCTCGGTGCAGAACAGCTTGGCGGAGGCGGCCTCGGCCGGGGTCAGCTCACCGGCGTCGAGGGCCTCGGTGGCGCGGTCGGCCACGGCCTCGGCGGCGTCCACCTCGGCCTGGCAGGCGGCCAGCTCGAACTTGGTGTTCTGGAAGTGCGCGACGGGCTTGCCGAAGACGGTGCGCTCCTGCACGTACTGCTTGGCGAACCGGACGGCGGCCTTGGCCTGCGCGTAGGCGCCGACGGCGATGCCCCAGCGCTCGGAGGCCAGGTTGTGGCCCAGGTAGGAGAAGCCCTTGTTCTCCTCGCCGAGGAGGTCCTCGACGGGCACCTTCACGTCGACGAAGGCCAGCTCGGCCGTGTCGGAGGTGCGCAGGCCCAGCTTGTCCAGCTTGCGGCCGACGGAGTAGCCCTCGGACGTGGTGTCGACGGCGAGGAGGGAGATGCCGTGGCGGCGGTCCTCGGCGGTCGGCGCGGAGGTGCGGGCGCAGACGATGACCCTGTCGGCGTGGACGCCGCCGGTGATGAAGGTCTTGGCGCCGTTGAGGACGTAGTGCGTGCCGTCCTCGGAGAGCTTGGCGGTGGTCTTCATGCCCGCGAGGTCGGAGCCGGTGCCCGGCTCGGTCATCGCGATGGCCCACATCTCCTCGCCGGTGGTGAACTTCGGCAGGTAGCGCTTCTTCTGCTCGTCCGTGGCCAGCATCTTGATGTACGGCAGGGCGAGCAGCACGTGCACACCGGAACCGCCGAACTGGACGCCCGCGCGGGCGGTCTCCTCGTAGAGGACGGCCTCGAACTTGTGGCTGTCCATGCCGGCGCCGCCGAACTCCTCGGGCACGTTGATGCCGAAGACGCCCAGCTCGCCGAGCTGGTGGTAGAACTCGCGCGGCGCCTGGCCGGCCTGCAACCACTCGTCGTAGACCGGGACGACCTCGGCCTGGATGAAGGCGCGGAGGGTCTCCCGGAACGCCTCGTGATCCTCGTTGAACACCGTACGGCGCACCGCGCCCACCTCCACGTGACTCGGCCATGTCTAAGCGCTTGCTCAGACCTCAAGGTACCGGCGGGTAGTCAAGGTCGTCCAGACCGGGACGGGCGGGACCGGCGTAACCCTCGTCACGCCCGCGGAGCCGGGATGCCACCGCACCCGACCGTCGCCGCGAGCGCCCCGCACCTCCCGCGTCACCCCGGCCGCGGTCACGCCCGCCGAGCCGGCGCGACCGCGCCCCGCGGCTCCCGCGTCACCCCGGCCGCGGCCGTCACCGCGCCTCCCCCACCCTGGCCGTCGCCGCGAACCCTCCGCTCCCTCGCGCGTCACGCCCCGCCGCGGCCGTCGCCGTACGCGCCTCCCGCACCGCCCCGCGTCACGCCCTGCCGTCGCCGTCGCCGCCCTCCGCCGCGGCGAACGCGCCCCGCGCCATCCGGTGCAGCAGCTCCGCCGTGGTGCCGCGGCCGGGCAGCGTGCCCGAGCGGCCGAGGTGGGGGGTGGAGTTCAGCAGCCCGAAGACGGAGTGGACGGCCGAGCGCGCGGCCGGTTCGGCCAGGCCGGGATACACCTCCCGGACAACCTCCACCCACAACTCGACGTACTGCCGCTGGAGCTGCCTGACCAGCTTGCGGTCGGTGTCCCGCAGGCGGTCCAGCTCCCGGTCGTGCAGGGTGATGAGCGGGCGGTCGTCGAGCGCGAAGTCGATGTGCCCCTCGATGAGCGAGTCGAGGAGCGCCTGCGGATCGTCCCCCGACTCGGCCACCCGCCGCTTGCCGCCCGTCAGCAGTGATCCGCTGATGCCGACCAGCAACTCGGCGAGCATCGCGTCCTTGCCGGGGAAGTGGCGGTACAGCCCCGGTCCGCTAATGCCGACCGCGGCGCCTATCTCGTCCACGCCGACGCCGTGGAAGCCGCGCTCGGCGAACAGCCGGGCGGCCTCCTTGAGAATCTGTTCGCGTCGGGTGGGGGCGTCGGTTCTCGTGGCCATGTCCACAATTCTAGACAGGCGGGTTAGCGCTCGTTAACCTGTAGGAAATGCGTTAACGCTCATTAACAAGGTGAGGGGACCCGCAAGGATGCACGAGGCACCGGAGCTTCACAGCGCGGCCGACCCCGCGTCGGAGGCCTTTCGGGCCAACGAGGAGGCGCACCGCGCCCTCGTGGAGGAGTTGCGCGCCAAGCTGGCCGCGGCGCGGCTGGGCGGCGGCGAGCGGGCCCGCGCCCGGCACACCGCGCGCGGCAAGCTGCTGCCGCGCGACCGGGTGGACACACTGCTGGACCCCGGCTCGCCGTTCCTGGAGCTGGCGCCGCTGGCCGCCGACGGGCTGTACGACGGGCAGGCCCCGGCCGCCGGGGTGATCGCCGGGATCGGCCGGGTCGCGGGGCGCGAGTGCGTGGTCGTGGCGAACGACGCGACGGTCAAGGGCGGTACGTACTACCCGATGACGGTCAAGAAGCACCTGCGCGCGCAGGAGGTGGCCCTGGAGAACCGGCTGCCGTGCGTGTACCTGGTGGACTCCGGGGGCGCGTTCCTGCCGATGCAGGACGAGGTGTTCCCCGACCGCGAGCACTTCGGGCGGATCTTCTACAACCAGGCCCGCATGTCCGGCGCCGGCATCCCGCAGATCGCGGCCGTGCTCGGCTCCTGCACGGCCGGCGGCGCCTATGTGCCCGCGATGAGCGACGAGGCGGTGATCGTCCGCAATCAGGGCACGATCTTCCTGGGCGGCCCGCCGCTGGTGAAGGCCGCCACCGGCGAGGTCGTCACCGCCGAGCAGCTGGGCGGCGGCGAGGTGCACGCGCGGGTGTCGGGCGTGACGGACCACCTCGCGGAGGACGACGCGCACGCGCTGCGGATCGTGCGCACCATCGTCTCCACGCTGCCCGCGCGCGGGGCGCTGCCCTGGGAGGTGCGCCCGGCGATCGAGCCGAAGGTGGACCCGGCCGGGCTGTACGGCGCGGTGCCGGTGGACTCGCGTACGCCCTACGACGTGCGGGAGATCATCGCGCGCGTGGTGGACGGCTCGCGGTTCGCCGAGTTCAAGTCGGAGTTCGGGCAGACCCTGATCACCGGGTTCGCCCGGATCCACGGCCACCCGGTGGGCATCGTCGCCAACAACGGCATCCTGTTCTCCGAGTCCGCCCAGAAGGGCGCCCACTTCATCGAGCTGTGCGACCAGCGCGGCATCCCCCTGGTGTTCCTGCAGAACATCTCCGGGTTCATGGTCGGCAAGGACTACGAGGCGGGCGGCATCGCCAAGCACGGCGCCAAGATGGTCACGGCCGTGGCGTGCACGCGCGTGCCGAAGCTGACGGTCGTGGTCGGCGGATCGTACGGCGCGGGCAACTACTCGATGTGCGGCCGGGCGTACTCGCCCCGTTTCATGTGGATGTGGCCCAACGCGAAGATCTCGGTGATGGGCGGCGAGCAGGCCGCCTCGGTCCTCGCGACGGTCAAGCGGGACCAGCTGGAGGGTCGCGGGGAGGACTGGCCCGCGGAGGAGGAAGAGGCCTTCAAGGCGCCGGTCCGCGCGCAGTACGAGCGGCAGGGCAACGCCTATTACGCGACGGCCCGCCTGTGGGACGACGGCGTGATCGATCCGATGGACACGCGTCAGGTCCTGGGCCTGGCACTGACGGCCTGTGGGAACGCGCCGCTGGGTGACCCCCAGTTCGGCGTCTTCCGGATGTGACGGGGAGCTGACGAGATGTTCGAAACAGTCCTGGTGGCCAACCGCGGCGAGATCGCCGTCCGGGTCATCCGTACGCTGCGCGCCCTGGGCGTGCGCTCCGTGGCGGTGTACTCCGACGCGGACGCCGACGCCCGGCACGTCCGCGAGGCCGACACGGCCGTACGGATCGGGCCCGCGCCCGCCGCCGAGAGCTATCTGTCCGTCGAGCGGCTGCTGGAGGCGGCGGCCCGCACGGGCGCCCGGGCGGTGCACCCGGGGTACGGCTTCCTCGCGGAGAACGCCGGCTTCGCGCGCGCGTGCGCCGAGGCGGGCCTGGTGTTCATCGGGCCGCCCGCCGACGCCATCTCCCTCATGGGCGACAAGATCCGCGCCAAGGAGACCGTGAAGGCGGCCGGGGTGCCGGTCGTGCCGGGCTCCAGCGGCAGCGGGCTCAGTGACGGCGAACTGGCGGACGCGGCCCGCGAGATCGGCATGCCCGTACTGCTGAAGCCCTCGGCCGGCGGCGGCGGCAAGGGCATGCGGCTGGTGCGGGACAAGGCGCTGCTGGCGGACGAGATCGCCGCCGCGCGCCGCGAGGCCCGCGCCTCCTTCGGCGACGACACGCTCCTGGTGGAGCGGTGGGTCGACCGGCCCCGGCACATCGAGATCCAGGTCCTGGCCGACGGCCACGGCACCGTGGTGCACCTGGGCGAGCGCGAGTGCTCCCTCCAGCGCCGCCACCAGAAGATCATCGAAGAGGCGCCCAGCGTGCTCCTCGACGAGGCGACACGCGCCGCGATGGGCGAGGCGGCCGTCCAGGCGGCCCGCTCCTGCGGCTACCGGGGCGCGGGCACGGTCGAGTTCATCGTGCCGGGCGGCGACCCGTCGTCGTACTACTTCATGGAGATGAACACCCGCCTGCAGGTGGAGCACCCGGTCACCGAGCTCGTCACGGGCCTGGACCTGGTGGAGTGGCAGCTGCGGGTCGCGGCGGGCGAGCGGCTGGCCTTCGGGCAGGACGACGTCCGCCTCACCGGGCACGCGGTGGAGGCCCGCATCTGCGCCGAGGACCCGGCGCGCGGCTTCCTCCCCTCCGGCGGCACGGTGCTGCGGCTGCGCGAGCCGCAGGGCGACGGCGTCCGCACCGACTCGGGCCTCAGCGAGGGCACGGAGGTCGGCAGCCTGTACGACCCGATGCTGTCCAAGGTCATCGCGTACGGCCCCGACCGCGCGACCGCGCTGCGCAGGCTGCGGGCGGCCCTCGCCGAGACGGTCACGCTGGGCGTGCAGACCAACGCCGGGTTCCTGCGGCGGCTGCTGGCGCATCCGGCGGTCGTGGCGGGCGAGCTGGACACGGGCCTGGTGGAGCGGGAGGTGGACACGCTCGTCGGCGGGGACGTCCCCGACGAGGTCTACGAGGCCGCGGCGGCGATCCGGCTGGACGCGCTGCGCCCGCGCGGCGACGGCTGGACGGACCCGTTCTCGGTGCCCGGCGGCTGGCGGCTGGGCGGACAGACCAAACCGGTGTCCTTCCCGCTGCGGCCCGCTTCCGGGGAGCCGGTCACGCACACCCCGCGCGGCACGCACACCGTCACCGACGACCGGGTGTCCGTCACGCTGGACGGCGTCCGGCACACCTTCCACCGCGCCGGCGACTGGCTGGGCCGCGAGGGCGACGCCTGGCAGGTGCGCGACCACGATCCGGTCGCCGCGTCCCTGACCCGGGCCGCGCACGGCGGCGCCGACTCCCTCACGGCGCCGATGCCGGGCACGGTCACGGTCGTGAAGGTCGCCGTCGGCGACGAGGTGGCGGCCGGTCAGAGCCTGCTGGTGGTGGAGGCGATGAAGATGGAGCACGTCATCTCCGCCCCGCACGCGGGCACGGTCGCCGAGCTGGACGTCACGCCGGGCACGACGGTCGCCATGGACCAGGTGCTCGCGGTGATCACACCGGCGGACGACGCCGCACTGGCGCAGGACGCCGCACCGGTACCGGAGGAGACGCCATGAGCACGCCCGACCTCGGCCTGCCGATGACCGTGCGGGCGGACGGTCTGCCCGCACGCGTCCGGATCCACGAGGTGGGCCCGCGCGACGGCCTGCAGAACGAGAAGGAGACCGTCCCGACCGAGGTCAAGGCGGAGTTCATCCGCCGCCTCGCCGACGCCGGGCTGACCACGGTCGAGGCGACCAGCTTCGTCCACCCCAAGTGGGTGCCCCAGCTGTCGGACGCGGAGCGGCTGTACCCGCTCGTCGCCGACCTGCCCGTGGACCTGCCGGTGCTGGTGCCCAACGAGCGCGGCCTGGACCGGGCGCTGGCCCTCGGCGCCCGCCGGGTCGCGGTGTTCGCCAGCGCCACCGAGTCCTTCGCGCGGGCCAATCTGAACCGCACGGTGGACGAGGCGATCGCCATGTTCGAGCCGGTGCTCGCCCGCGCCAAGGCGGAGGGCCTGCACGTCCGCGGCTATCTGTCGATGTGCTTCGGCGACCCGTGGGAGGGCCCGGTGCCCGTCCCGCAGGTCGTGCGGGTCTGCCGGACGCTGCTCGGCATGGGCTGCGACGAGCTGAGCCTCGGCGACACGATCGGCGTGGCCACCCCGGGCCACGTCACCGCGCTCCTCACCGCGCTGACCGAGGCGGAGGTCCCCACCGACGTCCTCGGCGTGCACTTCCACGACACCTACGGCCAGGCGCTCGCCAACACCCTCGCGGCGCTCCAGCACGGTGTCACGACCGTCGACGCCTCGGCGGGCGGCCTGGGCGGCTGCCCGTACGCCAAGTCGGCGACCGGCAATCTCGCCACCGAGGACCTCGTGTGGATGCTGCGGGGCCTCGGCATCGACACCGGTGTCGACCTCGGCCGTCTCGTCGCCACGAGCGCCTGGATGGCCGCCCGCGTGGGCCGACCCAGCCCGTCCCGCACAGTCCGTGCCCTCTCCCACCAGGAGCAGTGAAGACCGATGGACCACAAGCTCTCCCCCGAACTGGAAGAACTCCGCCGCACGGTCGAGGCGTTCGCACACGACGTCGTGGCGCCGAAGATCGGCGACTTCTACGAGCGGCACGAGTTCCCGTACGAGATCGTGCGGGAGATGGGCCGCATGGGCCTGTTCGGCCTGCCGTTCCCCGAGGAGTACGGCGGCATGGGCGGTGACTACTTCGCGCTGGGCGTGGCCCTGGAGGAGCTCGCCCGGGTGGACTCGTCGGTGGCCATCACCCTGGAGGCCGGCGTCTCCCTGGGCGCGATGCCGCTGCACCTGTTCGGCACCGAGGAGCAGAAGCGCGAGTGGCTGCCGCGGCTGTGCTCCGGCGAGATCCTGGGCGCGTTCGGCCTGACGGAGCCGGACGGCGGCTCGGACGCGGGCGCGACGCGTACGACGGCCCGGCTGGACGAGACGACGAACGAGTGGGTCATCAACGGCACGAAGTGCTTCATCACCAACTCGGGCACCGACATCACCGGCCTGGTCACGGTCACGGCGGTCACGGGCCGCAAGCCGGACGGCAGGCCGCGGATCTCGGCCATCATCGTCCCGTCGGGCACCCCGGGCTTCACGGTCGCCGCGCCCTACTCGAAGGTCGGCTGGAACGCCTCGGACACGCGTGAGCTGTCCTTCTCCGACGTCCGCGTCCCGGCCGCCAACCTGCTGGGCGAGGAGGGCCGCGGCTACGCGCAGTTCCTGCGCATCCTGGACGAGGGCCGCATCGCCATCGCCGCGCTGGGCACGGGCCTGGCGCAGGGTTGCGTGGACGAGTCGGTGAAGTACGCGAAGGAGCGGCATGCCTTCGGCCGGGCGATCGGCACCAACCAGGCGATCCAGTTCAAGATCGCCGACATGGAGATGAAGGCCCACACCTCCCGGCTGGCCTGGCGGGACGCGGCGTGCCGTCTGGTCGCCGGGGAGCCCTTCAAGAAGGAGGCGGCCATGGCCAAGCTCTACTCCTCCACGGTCGCCGTCGACAACGCCCGTGAGGCGACCCAGATCCACGGCGGCTACGGCTTCATGAACGAGTACCCGGTGGCCCGCATGTGGCGCGACTCGAAGATCCTCGAGATCGGCGAGGGCACGAGCGAGGTCCAGCGCATGCTGATCGCGCGGGAACTGGGCCTGACGAGCTGACCCCGCGACACCCCGGCAACGGCCGGCCGGCGCCTCGGGGCGCGGGCCGGCCGTACGCCGTCCCGGCCCGCCTGCGGAGCACCGGAGTCACACCCCCGGGCCCCTGGCCCGCGGCGCGGGGCGAGGAGCCCTCGCGGGGCGGGTCCGCCACGTCACGAGGTCACGCCCGGGCGCACCGCGGCACACTCCCCACTGGACATCATGTGAGGTTAGGCTAACCTACCTTCAACGTGTCCGACGGGCGTTCCGCCCCGCTCGAAAGCAGCCGCCATCATGTCCCACGCCAGAGCCCCACACCCCACCCGCCGCGGCATCCTGGCCGCCGGTGGCGCCCTCGGACTCGGGGCCGTGCTCGCCGCCTGCGGTGACGAAGACGCGAAAAACGGTGGCTCCGGCGACGGGACGACGGCGGCCGGGTCCGGGCCCTGGAAGTTCACGGACGACCGCGAGAGGACCGTCGAACTCGACACGGTGCCCGCGAACATCGTCGCCTTCACCGGCGTCGGCGCCGCCCTGTACGACTACGGCATCCGGGTCAAGGGCGTCTTCGGCCCGACCAGGACCTCCGACGGCAAGCCGGACGTGCAGGCCGGCGACATGGACATCTCCGAGGTGACGGTCCTCGGCAACGTCTGGGGCTCCTTCAACGTGGAGAAGTACGCCGCCCTCGACCCGGACGTCCTCATCACCACCACCTTCGACGCCGACGGCACCCTCTGGTACGTGCCGGAGGAGTCCCGGGGCACGATCGCCAAGCTGGCCCCGAGCGTGGCCGTCTCCGCCTACGACCGCAAGCTCGACGTGGCCCTCGGCCGCATGCTGGAGCTCGCGAAGTCCCTCGGCGCGGACGTGAGGTCGAGCAGGATCACCGCGGCGAAGGAACGCTTCGACAGGGCCGCCGCCCGGCTGCGCGCCGCGGCGAAGGCCCACCCCGGCATCACGGTGATGGCGGGCTCCGCGAGCCAGGACCTGTTCTACGTCTCCGGCACCAACCTCTCCCTGGACCTGGAGTACTTCAAGGCGCTCGGCGTGAACCTCGTGGAGCCGCCGGAGAAGGCCAAGGCCGAGGGCGGCGGCTGGTTCGAGAGCCTGAGCTGGGAGAACGCCGACACGTACCCGGCCGACATCATCATGATGGACGACCGCTCCTCGGCCATCCAGCCCGCCGACATCACCGAGGGCACCTGGAAGAAGCTGCCCGCCGTCAGGGCCGGCCAGGTCATCCCGCGCTCCCCGGAACCGATCCTGTCGTACGACAAGTGCGTGCCGCTGCTGGAAAACCTCGCCGAGGCCATCGAGAAGGCGAAGAAGACCGCCTGACGCCACCCGGTCCGGCCAGGAGGCGCAGCACCTCACGGCCGGACCGGTCCGGACGACAGGCCCCAGACCGACGACGGACCCAGGAGCACCCATGCCCACCGCCGTAGCCGCCCCGTTCCGTTTCTTCTCTCTCCAGGTCGTACGGACGGAGCGGCTCGGTCCGTCCCTGGTCCGGGTCACCTTCGCCGGGGCCGATCTGCACGCGTTCCGCTCCGACGGACGCGACCAGTCCCTGTCGCTGTTCCTGCCGCACCCCGGCCAGCGCGAACCGGCGGTGCCGGTCGAGCTCGGCGAGGACTGGTGGCGGGGCTGGCGCGACCTCCCCGAGGACGTACGGGCGGTGATGCGCTCCTACACGCTGCGGGCGCTGCGCACGGACGCCGACGGTCAGACCAGCGAGATCGACATCGACTTCGTGCTGCACGGCGTCGGGCCGGGCACGTCGGCGCTGGCCGGTCCCGCCGCCCGGTGGGCCGCGCGGGCCGCCGCCGGTGACCGGGTGCTGCTGCTCGGCCCGGCCGTCGCGGACAACCGGGCGATCAGGTTCCGCCCGCCCCGGGACACCGACCTGGTGGTGATGTGGGGCGACGAGACGGCCGTACCGGCGGCGCTGGCCGGCCTGGAGTCACTGCCGGCCGGCACCCGCGCCCGGGTGTGGCTGGAGGTGCCGCACGCCGGTGACATCCAGGACGTCACGACCGGGGCCGACGCGGAGATCACCTGGCTGGTGCGCGCCGAGCCCCGTGGAGGGACCGGCGAACGGGGCCTCCCCCTGGCCCTGTCCGCGTTGCGCGCCGCCCCGCTGCCGCCCGCCGGGCGGCCGTACGTGTGGCTCGCCGGCGAGTCCGGTCGCGTGAAGGAGCTGCGCCGGCACTTCGTGCGCGAGCGGGGCGTCGACCGTCGCCGGGTCACGTTCGTGGGCTACTGGCGCCAGGGGCTCACCGAGGAGCAGCTGCGCGAGCGGGAGGACTGACCCACGCCCGGGTCCGAGCGGTCGCCCCGTCCGTCGGGGACCAACTCCCGTGCGGGCGGCGGGCGCCGCCGTCCGGCGGTGACGACCGCCGGTCCGAACCGGGTGTGAGGTGGTCACGGCGGCGCCGGGATACCACGAACGTTTAGGTTAGGCTAACCTAACTCACAGCCGCGGTTCTGACTCTCCCGTCCCTCACGGACCGTCCCCACCGGAGGACTCTTCCATGCGCTCGCACCTGCTCAACGACACCACCGCGGAGCACTACCGCCGCTCCGTGACCGAAGGCGTCGAGCGGGTGGCCGCCAGACTCGCCACCACCGACCGGCCGTTCACCGGCATCACGGTCGACACCCTCGCCCCCCGCATCGACGGGATCGACCTCGACCGGCCGCTGCACGACACCACCGCCGCGCTGGACGAACTGGAGGAGGTCTACCTCCGGGACGCGGTCTACTTCCACCACCCCCGCTACCTGGCCCACCTCAACTGCCCGGTCGTCATACCGGCCGTGCTCGGCGAGGCCGTCCTGTCCGCCGTCAACTCCTCACTGGACACCTGGGACCAGTCGGCCGGCGGCACCCTCATCGAGCGCAAGCTGATCGACTGGACGACCGCGCGCATCGGCCTGGGCCCCGCCGCCGACGGCGTGTTCACCTCCGGCGGCACGCAGTCCAACCTCCAGGCACTGCTGCTGGCCCGCGAGGAGGCCAAGTCCCGCGACCTCGGCAGGCTGCGCGTCTTCGCCTCCGAGGCCAGTCACTTCAGCGTGAAGAAGTCGGCGAAGCTGCTGGGCCTCGGTCCCGACGCCGTGGTCGTCGTCCCCGTCGACCAGGACAAGCGGATGCGGACGGTGGCACTCGCCCACGAACTGGAGCGCTGCGTCGCCGACGGCCTCGTCCCGATGGCGGTCGTCGCCACCGCCGGCACCACCGACTTCGGCTCCATCGACCCGCTGCCCGAGATCGCCGCGCTGTGCGAACGGTTCGGCACCTGGCTGCACGTCGACGCGGCGTACGGCTGCGGGCTGCTCACCTCCCTGAAGCACCGGGACCGCCTGACCGGCATCGAGCACGCCGACTCGGTGACCGTCGACTACCACAAGTCCTTCTTCCAGCCGGTGAGTTCGTCGGCCGTACTGGTCCGCGACGCCGCCACCCTGCGGCACGCCACCTACCACGCGGAGTACCTCAACCCGCGCCGCATGCTGCAGGAACGAATCCCCAACCAGGTCGACAAGTCCCTCCAGACCACCCGCCGCTTCGACGCGCTCAAGCTGTGGATGACGCTGCGCGTGATGGGCGCCGACGGCATCGGACAGCTCTTCGACGAGGTCGTGGACCTGGCCCGGGAGGGCTGGCGGATGCTCGCGGCCGACCCGCGCTTCGACGTCGCGGTCGAGCCCGCGCTGTCCACCCTCGTCTTCCGCCACCTCCCCGCAGCGAACACCGACCCGGCCGAGGCCGACCGCGCCAACCTTTACGCCCGCAAGGCCCTGTTCGCCTCCGGCGACGCGGTGGTCGCCGGCACCAAGGTCGCCGGCCGCCACTACCTGAAGTTCACCCTGCTCAACCCCGAGACGACGGCGTCCGACATCGCCGCCGTCCTCGACCTGATCGCCGGCCACGCCGAGCAGTACCTGGGAGAGTCCCTTGACCGCGCTTCCTGAAGCCGCCGCGTCCACCGCCACGACCTACGACTTCGTCGGAATCGGCCTGGGCCCCTTCAACCTCGGCCTGGCCTGCCTCACCGAGCCCATCGCCGAACTCGACGGCGTGTTCCTGGAGTCGAAGCCCGACTTCGCGTGGCACGCGGGCATGTTCCTGGACGGCGCCCACCTCCAGACACCGTTCCTGTCGGACCTGGTCACCCTCGCCGACCCGACCTCGCCGTACTCCTTCCTGAACTATCTGAAGGAGAGGGGGCGGCTCTACTCGTTCTACATCCGGGAGAACTTCTACCCACTGCGCGTCGAGTACGACGACTACTGCCGCTGGGCCGCGAACAAGCTGACCAGTATCCGCTTCGGCAGCACGGTCACCGAGGTCACGTACGACGAGACGGACGCGCTGTACGTCGTACGCACCCGGGACGACGAGACGTACCGCGCCCGGCACCTGGTCCTCGGCACCGGCACCCCGCCGTACGTCCCGGCGGCCTGCCGGGGCCTGGCCGGGGACTTCATCCACAACTCGCGCTATGTGCAGCACAAGGCGGAGCTCCAGAAGAAGGAGTCGATCACGCTCGTCGGCAGCGGCCAGTCCGCCGCCGAGATCTACTACGACCTGCTCAGTGAGATCGACGTCCACGGCTACCGGCTGAACTGGGTCACGCGCTCCCCGCGCTTCTTCCCGCTGGAGTACACCAAACTCACGCTGGAGATGACCTCCCCGGAGTACATCGACTACTTCCGCGCGCTGCCGGAGCGGACCCGCTACCGGCTCACGGCCCAGCAGAAGGGCCTGTTCAAGGGCATCGACGGCGACCTGATCAACGAGATCTTCGACCTGCTCTACCAGAAGAACCTCGCCGGTCCCGTCCCCACCCGCCTGCTCACCAATTCGGCCCTCACCGGCGCCCGTCACCGGGACGGCACCTACGAGCTGACCTTCCGCCAGGAGGAGCAGGAGAAGGACTTCCGGCTGACCTCCGACGGGCTGATCCTCGCCACCGGCTACCGGTACGTCGAGCCGGAGTTCCTCAAGCCCGTCGGAGACCGGCTGGTCCACGACGCGCACGGCAACTTCGACGTCGCCCGCAACTACGCCGTCGACGTCACCGGCCGGGGGATCTTCCTCCAGAACGCCGGTGTCCACACGCACAGCGTCACCAGCCCCGACCTGGGCATGGGCGCCTACCGGAACAGCTGCATCATCCGGGAGCTGCTCGGCGTCGAGCACTACCCGGTGGAGAAGACGATCGCGTTCCAGGAGTTCGCCGTATGACGTTCACGTTCCGCCCCGTCGACCCCCGGAAGGACGCCGGGCTGCTGCACGGCTGGGTCACCCACCCGAAGGCCGCGTTCTGGATGATGCGGGACGCGAGCCTGAAGGACGTCGAGCGTGCCTACGCCGAGATCGACGCCGACGAGCACCACCACGCCGAACTCGGCCTCCACGACGGCGCACCGGTCTTCCTCATGGAGCGCTACGACCCCGCCCACCGCGAACTGGCCGGCCTGTACGAGGCGCGGCCCGGAGACGTCGGCATGCACTTCCTCACTCCCCCGGCCGACAGGCCCGTGCACGGCTTCACCCGGTCCGTCATCACCGCCGTCATGGCCCGCCTCTTCGAGAGCCCGGCCACGGCCCGCGTGGTCGTCGAACCGGACGTCGCCAACCAGGCCGTACACGCCCTGAACGCCGCCGTCGGGTTCGTGCCCGAGCGGGAGATCCAGAAGCCGGAGAAGAAGGCGCTGCTGAGCTTCTGCACCCGGGACCAGTTCGCCGCCGCCACGGGAGTGACCGCATGAGCCTCGCCGACGCCGTCGCCCACCTCTCCCCCGAGAGCTGGGCCCGCGCCAACCGCCTGCTGATCCGCAAGGCCCTCGCCGAGTTCGCGCACGAACGACTGATCACCCCCGAGGAGACGGGGGCCGGCACGTACACGGTCCGCAGCGACGACGGCGCGACCGAGTACCGCTTCACCGCCGTCCGCCGCGCCCTCGACCACTGGCAGGTCGACGCCGGATCGATCACCCGCCACCGAGGCGGTGCCGCACTCCCCCTCGCCACCGCGGACTTCCTCATCGAGTTCAAGGACGCCCTCGGCCTGAGCGACGCCATCCTGCCCGTCTACCTGGAGGAGATCTCCTCCACTCTCTCCAGCACCTGCTACAAGCTCACAAAACCGCAGGTCACGTCCGCCGAACTGGCGAGAAGCGACTTCCAGGCCATCGAGACGGGCATGACCGAGGGCCACCCCTGCTTCGTCGCGAACAACGGCCGGCTCGGCTTCGGCATCCACGAGTACCTGTCGTACGCGCCCGAGACCGCGAGCCCGGTCCGGCTGGTGTGGCTGGCCGCGCACCGCTCCCGCGCCGCGTTCACGGCGGGCGCCGGCATCGAGTACGAGCCGTTCGTACGGCAGGAGCTCGGCGAGACGACCGCGGAGCGCTTCCACGGCCTGCTGCGCGACAGGGGCCTCGACCCCGCCGACTACCTGTTCATCCCGGTCCACCCCTGGCAGTGGTGGAACAAGCTGACCGTCACCTTCGCCGCCGAGGTGGCCCGCGGGCACCTGGTGTGCCTCGGCGAGGGCGAGGACGAGTACCTGGCCCAGCAGTCCATCCGGACCTTCTTCAACACCTCGCACCCCGGGAAGCACTACGTGAAGACGGCCCTGTCCGTCATCAACATGGGCTTCATGCGCGGACTGTCGGCCGCCTACATGGAGGCCACCCCGGCCATCAACGACTGGCTCGCCCAGCTCGTCGAGAGCGACCCGGTGCTGAAGTCGACGGGCCTGACGATCATCCGGGAGCGGGCCGCCGTCGGCTACCGGCACCTGGAGTACGAGCAGGCCACCGACCGCTACTCCCCGTACCGCAAGATGCTCGCCGCCCTGTGGCGGGAGAGCCCGGTGCCGTCACTGCGGGACGGCGAGACGCTCGCCACCATGGCCTCCCTGCTGCACGTCGACCACGAGGGCGCGTCCTTCGCGGCCGCCCTGATCGAGCGCTCCGGCCTGACGCCCACGGACTGGCTGCGGCACTACCTGCGCGCCTACTTCACCCCGCTGCTGCACAGCTTCTACGCCTACGACCTCGTGTACATGCCGCACGGCGAGAACGTCATCCTCGTCCTCGAGGACGGCGTCGTCCGGCGCGCGGTCTACAAGGACATCGCCGAGGAGATCGCGGTCATGGACCCGGACGCGGTACTGCCGCCCGAGGTCGCCCGCATCCGCGTGGAGGTCCCCGACGACCTGAAGCTCCTGTCGGTCTTCACCGACGTCTTCGACTGCTTCTTCCGCTTCCTCGCCACGAACCTCGCGAGCGAGGGCGTGCTGGAGGAGGACGGCTTCTGGCGCACGGTCGCGGAGGTCATACGCGCGTACCAGGCGTCGGTGCCGGAGCTCGCGGAGAAGTTCCGGCGGTTCGACCTGTTCGCCGAGGAGTTCCCCCGCTCCTGCCTCAACCGCCTCCAGCTGCGCGACAACCAGCAGATGGTGGACCTCGCGGACCCGTCCGGCGCACTCCGGATCGCCGGCACGCTGCAGAACCCCGTCGCGGGGCTGTGACCGCCCGCACGGACGGGCGGGCGCCCCGGAGACGGTCCTCCGGGGCGCCCGCCGGCACGTCAGCACGTCAGCACGTCACCGTGTCACGGGCGTCAGGCCGCCGGCCAGGGCACCTGCGGCGACCGGTAGAAGCCGATGCCCAGCGCGTCCCACCGCGGCCCCTGCGCCGCCAGCCGCTCCCGGTAGTCCCCCCAGTCGTGCGTGGCGGCCGGGGACCAGCCCAGTTCGGCGACGCCGGGCAGCCGGGGGAAGGCCATGAAGTCGATGTGGCCGGAGTTCTGGATGGTCTCCGTCCACAGCGGCGCCTCGACACCGCGGATCGCCGAGGCGGGGGCGCCCGGCAGATAGGCGCCCGGGTCCCAGTCGTAGGACCGCTGCACCTCGACGTAGCCCGCCCAGGACAGGCCGAGCGGGGTGTTCGCGTCGTACTTCATGTCGAGGTAGACCCGGTCGGCCGGGGAGAGGATCAGCCCCGTGCCGTTCCGCGCGGCCGCGGCCACCCGTGCCTTCTCGGCGGCGCTGCTGGCGTCCACACCCCAGTACTGGGCGATGGCGCCCTCGGCCGGGTGGGCGCCGGTCAGCTGGTGCCAGCCGATGACCGTCTTGCCGTACTTGGCGACGACCGGCTGCACCCGGTCCATGAACGCCACGTAGTCGTCGTGCGACGTGGAGTGCGCCTCGTCGCCGCCGATGTGGAGGTACTTGCCGGGCGTGAGCGCGGCGATCTCGCGCACCACGTCGTCCACGAAGTCGTACGTGACGTCCTTGCCGACGCACAGCGAGCTGAAGCCGACCCGGGTGCCGGTGTAGAGCGGGGGCGCCACGCCGTCGCAGTTCAGTTCGGCGTACGAGGCGAGCGCCGCGTTGGTGTGCCCCGGCATGTCTATCTCCGGGACGACCTCCAGGAACCGGGAGGAGGCGTACCGGACGATCTCCTTGTACTGGTCCTTGGTGTAGTGGCCGCCGGGCCCGCCGCCGACCTCGGTCGAGCCGCCGTGCGCCGCCAGGTTCGGCCAGGAGTCGACGGCGATACGCCAGCCCTGGTCGTCGCTGAGGTGCAGATGCAGCTTGTTGATCTTGTAGAGCGCCAGCTGGTCGATGTAGCGCTTGACCTCGTCCACGCCGAAGAAGTGCCGGGACACGTCGAGCATGGCGCCCCGCCAGCCGAAGCGCGGAGTGTCGCGGATGGTGCCGCCCGCGACCAGCCAGGGCCCGGGCTGCACGGAGTCCTTCTCGACGGCGGCCGGGAGGAGCTGCCGCAGCGTCTGCACACCGTGGAAGAGCCCGGCCGGGCCCCGGGCGGTGATGGTGACCCCGGCGCTGCCGCTGTCCAGCCGGTAGCCCTCCTCGCCGAATGATCCCTCGGCCAGGCGCAGCCGGATGCCGCCGCTGCCGTGGTCGGTGACCGGCAGGCGGTAGCCGGTCGACGGGCGCAGGACGTCCGCGAGGTACTGCCCGACCTCGCGGGCGGCCCCGGAGTCGGCCCGGATGTGCGTACCGGCCGTGATGCGGTACGGGGTTCCGCCGGGCTCGGCGGCGGCCGGGGCCGGGACGACGCGGTCCAGCGGGGTGGCGGCTGCTCCCGGGCCGGGTGCCGGCGCGGCTCCGACGGAGAAGGCCCCGGCGGCCGCCACCAGCAGCAGAGAACCGAGCAGCCGGGTCATACGCGGGGACGTGCGGGGCGTCGATCTGTGGTGCCGTGTCACATGCGCTCCCTTCGAAATTGGTAGAGACCACTCTCCCGCAGAACCCCGCGGGCGTCGATGCTCGGCACACAACTACTCCTGCCCGATATCGGGCAGATTTCTTGCGAAAGCGCACGCGGTCCCTCAGGATCGACCGGGTGCACGACGAACTGGTCGATCATCTGACGCGGTCCACGCCCCTGAGCCGGGGCGAGGCACTGCGCGTGGTCCAGGACGTGCTCGCCTACTTCGACGAGACGAGCGAACAGTTCGTCCGTCGCCGCCACCGCGAACTGCGGGCCCAGGGCCTGGTGAACGCGGAGATCTTCGAACGGATCGCGGCGGATCTGACCTACCGCGCGGTGGCCCCGCCCGAGCTCTCGCTCAGGCAGCTGCGGCGCATCGTCTACGGCTGAGGAACACCCCTACATGTGCGGAATCGTCGGATACATCGGCAAGCGTGACGTCGCTCCCCTGCTGCTGGAGGGCCTGCAGCGGCTGGAGTACCGCGGCTACGACTCGGCGGGCATCGTCGTGACCTCCCCGAAGGCGGCCGGCCTGAAGATGGTCAAGGCCAAGGGCCGGGTCCGTGACCTGGAGGCGAAGGTCCCGGCGCGCTTCAAGGGCACCACGGGCATCGCCCACACCCGCTGGGCCACCCACGGCGCCCCCTCCGACGTGAACGCCCACCCGCACCTGGACGCCGGCGGCAAGGTCGCCGTCGTCCACAACGGCATCATCGACAACGCCTCCGACCTGCGCCGCAAGCTGGAGGCGGACGGCGTCGAGTTCCTCTCCGAGACCGACACCGAGGTCCTCGTCCACCTCATCGCCCGCTCACGGGCGGAGAAACTGGAGGACAAGGTCCGCGAGACGGTCCGGCTCATCGAGGGCACGTACGGCATCGCCGTGCTGCACGCCGACTTCCCCGACCGCATCGTCGTCGCCCGCAACGGCTCCCCGGTCGTCCTCGGTATCGGCGAGAAGGAGATGTTCGTCGCCTCGGACATCGCCGCGCTGGTCGCCCACACCCGCCAGGTCGTCACCCTGGACGACGGCGAGATGGCCACCCTCAAGGCGGACGACTTCCGCACGTACACCACCGAGGGCACCCGCACCACCGCCGAGCCCACCACCGTCGAGTGGGAGGCCGCCTCGTACGACATGGGCGGCCACGACACCTACATGCACAAGGAGATCCACGAGCAGGCCGAGGCCGTGGACCGTGTGCTGCGCGGCCGGATCGACGACCGCTTCTCCACCGTGCACCTCGGCGGCCTCAACCTGGACGCCCGCGAGGCCCGCCGGATCCGCCGCGTGAAGATCCTCGGCTGCGGCACCTCGTACCACGCGGGCATGATCGGCGCGCAGATGATCGAGGAGCTGGCCCGCATCCCCGCCGACGCCGAACCGGCCTCGGAGTTCCGCTACCGCAACGCGGTCGTGGACCCCGACACCCTCTACATCGCGGTCTCCCAGTCCGGCGAGACGTACGACGTCCTGGCGGCCGTCCAGGAGCTGAAGCGCAAGGGCGCGCGGGTCCTCGGCGTGGTCAACGTGGTCGGTTCGGCCATCGCCCGCGAAGCCGACGGCGGCGTCTACGTGCACGCGGGCCCCGAGGTCTGCGTGGTCTCCACCAAGTGCTTCACGAACACCACGGTCGCCTTCGCGCTGCTCGCCCTGCACCTGGGCCGCACCCGCGACCTCTCCGTGCGGGACGGCAGGCGGATCATCGAGGGGCTGCGCAAGCTGCCCGCTCAGATCGCCGAGATGCTGGAGCAGGAGGAGGAGATCAAGAAGCTGGCCGAGCAGTTCGCCGAGGCACGCTCCATGCTCTTCATCGGCCGCGTCCGGGGCTACCCGGTCGCCCGCGAGGCCTCCCTGAAGCTCAAGGAGGTCTCCTACATCCACGCCGAGGCCTACCCGGCCTCCGAGCTGAAGCACGGTCCGCTCGCCCTGATCGAGCCGGCCCTGCCCACGGTCGCGATCGTCCCGGACGACGACCTGCTGGAGAAGAACCGCGCCGCGATGGAGGAGATCAAGGCCCGCAGCGGCCGCATCGTCGCGGTCGCCCACCAGCACCAGGCCAAGGCCGACCACACCATCGTCGTCCCGAAGAACGAGGACGAGCTGGACCCGATCCTGATGGGCATCCCCCTCCAGCTCCTCGCCTACCACACCGCCCTGACCCTGGGCCGCGACATCGACAAGCCGAGGAACCTCGCGAAGTCGGTCACGGTCGAGTAGCGGCAGCGGACGGGCCCGTGCCCCGAGAGGGACGCGGGCCCGCTCACCTCGCCGAGGCGTGGCGGAGGACTACGGAATGACGACGACGGGCCGCTTCGCCCGCTTGGCGAGACGGCCGGCGACGGACCCGAACATGCGCCCCACGAGGCCGTGCGTGGAACCCACCACGATCGCGTCCGCCTCGTACTCCTGCCCCACCTCTTCGAGTTCGTGGCAGATGTCGCCGCCGCGCTCGACCAGGATCCAGGGCACCTCGGCCAGGTACTCGGCGCAGGCGAGCTCCAGGCCCAGCACCTCGGTGCGGTGGTCGGGCACGTCGACGAAGACCGGCGGCTCGCAGCCGGCCCACACCGTGGTGGGCAGCCGGTTGGCGACGTGGACGATGATCAGACCCGCGCGGGAGCGGTGCGCCATGCCGATCGCGTAGGCCAGGGCACGCTCGCTGGAGGTGGAGCCGTCGAAGCCGACGACGACGCCGTGCTTGAAGGCGGGATCACACGAGTGACGTGTCTCTTCCGCCGCCAGGGGATCGGCCGCCGTCGGATCGGCGACCGGCCGCTTGCGGTCCGCGGGTTCGAAGAATTCGTGACCGGCCATGGCTGTCTCGGCGTTTTGATCCTTTATGGATGGGACGAACACGGTGCGCGGGGCCGTGTCCGGGAACATTGTCCCCACCCCATACCCCCAAGGCTACGGCGCCACTCCTCGCTTTCCCCAGTTCTCGCACGGGGTCCGGACGGGTTCCAGGGAGCATGCACGAGGGTGCGCCCACCACGCAACGGCCGCTGCCCCGTACAGCCTGTTTGCGCGGGACCCACGCACCTGTGCCCATACGGTCGGTTACGCGTGACCGAGTGATCGAGCACGCGTTGAACCCCGAGAGCCAGATCCCAGGGAGTACGCATGTCCGGTCCCCGTCACCCATCCGAGGCATCGGACGCGGCCGGGCCGTCCCTCCCCGAGCGCCGGCCGGACAGCGTGAGCGACGTGGTCCGCTGGGCGGCCTTCAGCTGCGTCCTCGTCCCCGTCGTCCTGCTTTGGTACGGCACCTCCCTGGCCGGCACCGCGGGCACGGCACTCGGACTCGCGGCCGTCACGGGCGTCTGCCGCGTCCTGCTGCGACAGTCCGAGCGGGGCGCGCGCGACGACAACAGGCACACTGAGGGGCGTACACCGGCCGGTTGACCGGTTTCCATTCACCTCGACGCCTGTTTTCAGCCAACTTCTGGAATGTGCACATCCCCCCCTTCTGGGACCCCCCAACCCCCGTTCCACCTGCACGGAAAGGGTCTCAAGGGCCCCGCGCACCGTACGCGGATTGGCCACTGCGAGAAGGCGCACTTCCCTGCACCCTCCCCGAGTGCAACGCTTCGTGATCGAATGCTTTACGCCAAGTTGCCAAGTCGACAATGAGCCCGGTGCTGAACCGGGTCACGTCAACACCACGCGACACAGTAGATTCGATCTTGATTTTCTACGGCGGGGGACTCGTGCAGGACCGAGGGGAAACGTGCAGGTGCGACACAACCGAGGAGCCGCGACCACCGAGGGGGGCTTAGCAGTATGAGCCACGACTCCACTGCCGCGCCGGAGACGGCGGCCCGGAGATTGGCCGGGCGACGCCGCAAGGAGATCGTCGCGGTGCTGCTTTTCAGCGGCGGCCCCATCTTCGAGAGTTCCATACCGTTGTCGGTGTTCGGAATCGACCGCCAGGACGCCGGCGTTCCGCGCTACCGGCTACTGGTGTGCGCGGGAGAGGACGGCCCACTGCGAACCACCGGCGGGCTTGAACTCACCGCGCCACATGGCCTGGAGGCGATCTCCCGGGCAGGCACCGTCGTGGTGCCCGCCTGGCGCTCGATCACCTCACCGCCCCCGGAAGAGGCGCTCGACGCGCTCCGCCGGGCACACGAGGAAGGCGCCCGCATCGTCGGCCTGTGCACCGGCGCCTTCGTCCTCGCGGCGGCGGGCCTGCTGGACGGCCGCCCCGCGACCACACACTGGATGTACGCGCCGACACTGGCCAAACGCTATCCGTCGGTGCACGTCGACCCGCGAGAGCTGTTCGTCGACGACGGCGACGTCCTCACCTCCGCCGGCACCGCCGCCGGGATCGAGCCTGTGCCTCCACATCGTGCGCACGGACCACGGCAACGAAGCGGCCGGCGCGCTGGCCCGCCGCCTGGTGGTCCCACCGCGCCGCTCCGGCGGCCAGGAGCGCTACCTCGACAGGTCTTTACCAGAGGAGATCGGCGCCGACCCGCTCGCCGAAGTCGTCGCCTGGGCGCTGGAGCACCTCCACGAGCAGTTCGACGTGGAGACACTGGCGGCACGCGCCTACATGAGCCGCCGCACCTTCGACCGCCGCTTCAGGTCCCTGACCGGCTCCGCCCCACTGCAGTGGCTGATCACCCAGCGGGTGCTCCAGGCACAGCGGCTGCTGGAGACGTCCGACTACTCCGTGGACGAAGTCGCCGGCCGCTGCGGCTTCCGGTCACCGGTCGCGCTGCGCGGGCACTTCCGCCGCCAGCTCGGGTCCTCGCCCGCCGCCTACCGGGCGGCCTACCGGGCCCGCAGGCCACAGGGCGAAAGGCAGCCGGACGCCGACACCGGCGCGCACTCGCCGGGGCAGCCGGCCCCGATGGGCCATCCGGGCACGCTCGGCCCGGCGGGGAACTCCGGTATGCATCCGGACAGCGCGGTCCCGATGCAGTCGCGGCGTACGGCGGCGAGCGCCATAGGGGGCTCGGGGCCCCTGTCGGCGGCGGCGTCCGACCACGGCCGTGAGGCGTACCTGCAGAGCCGGGCGAGTCTTCCGGGACAGCGCGGCGGTATGTGACGGACACCATGCGCGCATGAGGGGCCCGCGGGAAGCAAGGCTTCCCGCGGGCTCTTCCCGTCCCCCGGCGTCTCGCGCCCCCACCGGTCCCACCAGGACGGCACAGAATCGCCCAGCCGGGCCGTAGGGTTGCCCCATGAACGATCGCATGGTGTGGATCGACTGCGAGATGACCGGCCTCTCGCTGTCCGACGACGCGCTCATAGAGGTGGCCGCCCTCGTCACCGACTCCGAGCTGAACGTGCTCGGCGAGGGTGTGAACATCGTCATCCGCCCGCCGGAGCAGGCGCTGGAGACGATGCCGGACGTGGTCCACCAGATGCACACCGCGTCCGGGCTGCTCGAGGAGCTCCCCGGCGGTACGACACTGGCGGACGCCGAGGAGCGCGTCCTCGCGTACATCAAGGAGTACGTGAAGGAGCCCCGCAAGGCCCCGTTGTGCGGCAACTCCGTCGGCACCGACCGCGCCTTCCTGCTGCGGGACATGCCCACGCTGGAGAGCTTCCTGCACTACCGGATCGTGGACGTGTCGTCGGTCAAGGAGCTGGCCCGGCGCTGGTACCCGCGGGCGTACTTCAACAGCCCCGAGAAGAACGGCAACCACCGCGCCCTCGCCGACATCCGCGAGTCCATCGCGGAACTGCGCTACTACCGCGAGGCCGTCTTCGTCCCCCAGCCGGGCCCGGACACGGACACCGTCAGGACGATCGCCGCGAAGCACGTGTCGTCGGCCGAGTAGACCCGCCCGGGCCGCCGGAGGGGAGCCGCGAAACACGTGCGCGAGCACCCCTTCGGACCCTGTACACTTTTTCTCGGCCGGTCGGGAGAATCACTGTTTCCCACGCCGGTCATGGTGGGTGTAGCTCAGCTGGTAGAGCACCTGGTTGTGGTCCAGGATGCCGCGGGTTCGAGTCCCGTCACTCACCCTCAATGATCAAGGGCTGGTCCGTCACGACGGACCGGCCCTTCGTCATTCTCGGCGGCGCCGCAGGTCGTGGAGGGCCGGGTGGGGCGACTCCGCGGGCGCGGCCCCACGAACCCCGCGCCACTCCCCGCCCCGCCTCCTGCTCCCGTCGTACGGCGGCCGGTCTCCGGAAGATGTGCCCCCGCGACGCCGGGCCGCCCACGCGCGTGGCGCGTCACGCCGACAGGCGCGGTACCAGTTTCGTCGCCAGGACCACCCGGCGGCGTTCCAGGCCTCGGGAGGCCGAGGGGCGGCGGTCGGCGATCTCCGTGAGGAGGAGGTCGATCATCCGGCGGCCCATTTCCTCGATGGGCTGGCGGACGCTGGTCAGGGGCGGGTCCATGTGGCGGGCGATGGCCGAGTCGTCGTAGCCGACCAGGGCCACGTCGTCGGGGATGCGCCGGCCCGCGTCGCGCAGGGTCTGGCGGGCGCCCGCCGCGGTCACGTCGGAGGCGGCGAAGACCGCGTCCAGGTCGGGGTGGCGCTCCAGGAGCACGGACATGGCGCGGCGGCCGCCCCCCTCGGAGAAGTCGCCGGGCTCGATGAGGAGTTCGTCCACCTCGTGTCCCGCGTCACGCAGCGCGTCCCGGTAGCCGTCGATGCGGCGCTGCGCGCCGTAGACGTCGAGGCGGCCCGTGATGTGGGCTATCCGGCCGCAGCCGCGGGCCAGCAGGTGCTCCACGGCCGAGCGGGCGCCGCCGTAGTTGTCGGAGTCGACCGACGGGAGGGTTTCCCCGGCCGATCTCGGGCCGCTGATCACCGCCGGAATCTCCAGCTGGGAGAGCAGGTCCGGCAGGGGGTCGTCGGCGTGGACCGAGACCAGCAGGACGCCGTCCACCCGGTGGGCCGCCAGGTACTGGGCCAGGCGCTGACGCTCCCGGTCGTTGCCCGCGAAGATCAGCAGCAACTGCATCTCCGTTTCGGACAGTTCCGCGCCGACGCCCTTGAGCATGTCGGAGAAGTACGGCTCGGCGAAGAAGCGGGTCTCCGGCTCGGGGACGACGAGGGCGATCGCGTCCGTGCGGTTGGCGGCCAGCGCGCGGGCGGCCGTGTTGGGGACGTAGCCCAGTTCGGCCACTGCCGCCTCCACGGCGGCGCGCGTCGCGTCGCTGACCCTCGGCGAGCCGTTGATCACCCGCGAAACGGTGCCGCGTCCCACTCCGGCGCGCGCGGCGACCTCTTCCAGGGTCGGCCGACCGCCGCTCCGGCCCCGCGCTCCGTGGCCTGCCATTGGCTCCGCCTCCCGTCGACACCCCGCGATCTGCGGCTGGCCTGGAATTTAACAGCCCGCTCGGACACGATGACCTCCCGCGCCCGTCCGCCCCGGCCCCGGTCCACGCGCGAAGGCCCGGTTTCGCGGCCGTCCGGGGGTGGCCGAAACGGAACCTTCGCGGTCCAGTTAACAGCCCGATAACTGAAGACATCTCCTCGCGTCCGGTCCCTTGACACCCCCGCCCGGACAGACGAACCTTCAATACATCACATGTGGGAGCGCTCCCACAGTACCTGGCACTTACACATCCCGCACGTTCCCCGCCCGAGCCGCAGCTGAAAACTAACGGGCCCGACAACGCCGTTGGCCGGGGGGTCGGCACGTCAGGGCAACAGGAGGAGCAATGCGAGCAGCACCCTCTCGAACCGCGCGCAAGGCGCTGGTCCTCGCGGCCGTCGCGTCGCTGGGCGCCGGGCTGCTGGCCGGCTGTGCCGACGACGGCGACGACAGCTCCGGGTCGTCCTCGGAGGGCGGCGGCGGCAAGACCAAGATCAGCCTGGGACTCTTCGGCACGTTCGGTTTCGAGGAAGCCGGTCTGTACGCGGAGTACGAGAAGCTCCACCCCGGCATCGACATCCAGCAGACGGTGGTCGAGCGGAACGAGAACTACTACCCCGCGCTCGTCAACCATCTCACCACCAACAGCGGCCTTCAGGACATCCAGGGTGTCGAGGTCGGCAACATCGCCGAGATCGTCGCCACCCAGTCCGGCAAGCTGGTCGACCTCGCCAAGTACGGCAAGAAGAGCGACTACCTGGAGTGGAAGTGGGCCCAGGCCACCACGGGTGACGGCCTGACCGTCGGTCTGGGCACCGACGTGGGCCCCATGGCCATCTGCTACCGCAAGGACCTCTTCGAGAAGGCCGGCCTGCCGACCGACCGCGAGGAGGTCGGCAAGCTCTGGGCGGGCAACTGGGACAAGTTCGTCGAGGTCGGCCGGGACTACAAGAAGAAGGCGCCCGCGGGCACCACCTTCCTGGACTCCCCCGGCGGCCTGATCAACGCCATCCTGAGCAGCGAGACCGAGCGCTTCTACGACAAGTCCGGCGACGTCGTCTACAAGAAGAACCCGGCCGTCAAGAAGGCGTTCGACCTGACGGCGAAGGCCGCGCAGGACAAGCTGGTCGGCAACCAGACCCAGTTCCAGCCGTCCTGGGACACCACCATCGCGAAGAGCAAGTTCGCCGCGATGAGCTGCCCGCCGTGGATGCTCGGCTACATCAAGGGCAAGTCGAAGCCCGAGTCGGCCGGCAAGTGGGACGTGGCCGCGGCGCCGAAGTCCGGCAACTGGGGCGGCTCCTTCCTGGCCGTGCCGAAGTCCGGCAAGAACACCGAGGAGGCCGCGAAGCTCGCCGCGTGGCTGACCGCGCCGGAGCAGCAGGCCAAGCTGTTCGCCAAGCAGGGCAGCTTCCCGAGCACCCCGCCGGCGTACGAGTCGGCCGCGGTCAAGGGCGCCAAGAACGACATGACCGGTGACGCGCCGATCGGTGAGATCTTCGCGGCGGCGGCCAAGGACAGCCCCGTGCAGGTGATCGGCCCGAAGGACCAGATCATCCAGCAGGGTCTGACCGACAACGGCGTCATCCTCGTCGCCCAGGGCAAGTCGCCCGAGGAGGCGTGGGAGACGGCCACCAAGACCATCGACAACAACCTGGACCAGTGACCGGGATGGCAACCAGGCACGACACCGCCGCGTCCCCCCTGGAGGGGGGCGCGGCCCCGGGCCGCCCGGCGAAGGAACCCTCGGAGGACTCCTCCCAGGGCTCTTCGCAGCCCGACGAGAAGCGGCGCGCGAAGCTGTCCCGCCGCTGGCAGCGGGACATGCGCTGGAGTCCGTACGCGTTCGTCTCGCCGTTCTTCCTGCTGTTCCTGGCCTTCGGTCTGTTCCCACTGGTCTATACCGGCTGGGCGTCGCTGCACCAGGTCGAGCTGACCGCGCCCACGGACATGACGTGGGTGGGCCTGAAGAACTACACCCGGATCTTCGACGACGACTTCTTCTGGAACGCGGCGCGCAACACCCTGACCATCGGCATCATCTCCACCGTTCCGCAGCTGCTGATGGCCATGGGCATCGCCCACATCCTCAACTACAGGCTGCGCGCCTCGACCTTCTACCGGGTCGCGATACTCGCCCCGTACGCGACGTCCATCGCGGCGGCCTCCCTGGTCTTCGTGCTGCTGTTCGGCCGTGACTACGGAATGATCAACTGGGCGCTCGGCATGATCGGCGTCGACAACATCGACTGGCAGAACGAGACCTGGGCCTCCCAGGCCGCCGTGTCGACGATCGTCATCTGGCGCTGGACCGGCTACAACGCGCTGATCTACCTGGCGGCGATGCAGGCGATCCCGCAGGACCTGTACGAGTCGGCGGCGCTCGACGGCGCCAGCCGCTGGAAGCAGTTCCTGCACGTCACACTGCCGTCGCTGCGCCCGACGATCCTGTTCACCGTCGTCGTGTCGACCATCGGCGCCTCGCAGGTGTTCGGTGAGCCGCTGCTGTTCGACGCGAACAAGGGGGCATCCGGCGGCTCTCAGCACCAGTTCCAGACGCTCGGCCTGTACCTGTACGAGCAGGGCTGGGTGAACCAGCACCTGGGCCGGGCTTCCGCGATCGCCTGGGCGATGTTCCTGATCCTCATCGTGACCGGGATCATCAACTACGTCATCTCGCGCCGGCTGCGCGCCAGTGGTTAAGGAGAACCGGCCGTGACGACGACCCTGACGAAGAGCCCCGACGACGCGGCGCCGAAGCAGTCCCGGCGCCTCCTGCGGACCAAGGCGGCCCGCGCGGGCGGACAACTGCACGCGGGCCCGTTCGCGTACCTGGTTCTCGCGCTGTTCACCATCGGCTCGCTGTTCCCGCTGGTGTGGACGGCGATCGCCGCCTCGCGCGACAACCAGCGGCTCGCCGAGACGCCGCCGCCGTTCTGGTTCGGCTCCAACCTGTTCGACAACCTGGAGATCGCCTGGACGGACGCCAACCTGGGCGAGGCGTTCCTGAACACCACGATCGTGGCCGGCATCTCGGCGGGCACCATCGTGTTCCTGTCCACGATCGCCGGCTTCGCCTTCGCCAAGCTGAGGTTCAAGGGCCGCAACGCCATGATGCTGATCGTGGTCGGCACGATGATGGTGCCGCCGCAGCTCAGCGTGATCCCGCTGTACATGATGGTGGCCAAGCTCGACTGGTCCGACCAACTCCAGGCGGTCATCCTGCCCTCGCTGGTCAGCGCGTTCGGCGTGTTCTTCATGCGGCAGTACCTGACGCAGGCGCTGCCGGACGAGATCATCGAGGCCGCCCGGGTCGACGGCGCGAGCAGCTGGCGCGTGGTGTGGCACGTGGTGTTCCCGGCCGCGCGGCCCGCCATGGCCGTGCTGGGCATGCTGATGTTCGTGCAGACCTGGAACGACTTCCTGTGGCCGTTCCTGGTGCTGACGCAGAACGGCAACCCGACCGTGCAGGTCGCGGTCGCGGGCCTGGGCCGCGGCTACACCCCCGACCAGTCCCTGATCATGGCCGGCGCGCTGCTCGGCACGCTGCCGCTGCTGATCGTCTTCGCGATCTTCGGCAAGCAGATCGTGGGCGGCATCATGCAGGGCGCGGTGAAGGGCTGACAGCGCCGCGCCCACGGGGCCGGGCCTCCGCCACCTCGGCCCCTTCCGCCCCTTTTCATCCACCCTCCTACCCGTCGGTCTCCACGACCTCCTATGGGAGCGCTTCCATGCCTGACTCCGCACAGCCGGTGACCCCGGTGACCTTTCCTCCCGCCTTCCTCTGGGGCGCAGCCACCTCCGCGTACCAGATAGAGGGGGCGGTACGGGAGGACGGCCGCACCCCCTCGATCTGGGACACCTTCAGCCACACGCCGGGCAAGACCGCCGGTGGGGAGACCGGTGACGTCGCCGTCGACCACTACCACCGCTACCGCGACGACGTGGCGATGATGGCCGACCTGGGCCTGAACGCGTACCGCTTCTCCGTCTCCTGGTCGCGGGTGCAGCCGACGGGCCGCGGCCCGGCCGTCCAGGTCGGCCTGGACTTCTACCGCCGGCTGGTCGACGAACTCCTCGCGCACGGCATCAAGCCCGCGGTGACCCTCTACCACTGGGACCTGCCGCAGGAGCTGGAGGACGCGGGCGGCTGGCCGGAGCGCGACACGGCGTACCGGTTCGCGGAGTACGCGCAGCTCGTCGGCGAGGCGCTCGGCGACCGCGTGGAGCAGTGGATCACGCTCAACGAGCCGTGGTGCAGCGCCTTCCTGGGCTACGCCTCCGGTGTGCACGCCCCGGGCCGTACGGACCCGGTCGCCTCGCTGAGGGCCGCCCACCACCTGAACCTGGCGCACGGGCTCGGCTCGACGGCGCTGCGGTCGGTCATGCCGTCACGCAACACGGTGGCCCTCAGCCTCAACTCGTCGGTGGTGCGCCCGGTCACGAACGACCCGGCGGACCTGGCGGCAGCCCGGCAGATCGACGACCTGTCCAGCGGCATCTTCCACGGCCCGATCCTGCACGGCGCCTACCCGAAGACGCTGCTGCGGGCCACGTCGTCGCTCACCGACTGGTCGTTCGTCCAGGACGGCGACCTCACCGCGATCAACCAGCCGCTGGACGCCCTGGGCCTCAACTACTACACGCCGACGCTGGTGTCGGCTGCCGACCCGAACGCGACCGCTCCGCGCGCCGACGGGCACGGCGCGAGCGACCACTCGCCGTGGCCGGCGGCGGACGACGTGATGTTCCACCAGCCGCCGGGCGACCGCACGGAGATGGGCTGGACCGTCGACGCGACCGGCCTGCACGAGCTGATCATGCGCTACACCCGCGAAGCGCCCGGCCTGCCGCTGTACATCACGGAGAACGGCGCCGCGTACGACGACAAGCCCGACGCCGACGGCCGCGTCCACGACCCGGAGCGCGTCGCCTACCTGCACGCGCACCTGTCGGCGGTGCGCCGCGCCCTCACGGACGGCGCGGACGTCCGCGGCTACTACCTGTGGTCCCTGATGGACAACTTCGAGTGGGCCTACGGCTACGAGAAGCGCTTCGGCGCGGTCTACGTCGACTACGCCACCCAGGTCCGTACGCCGAAGTCGAGCGCGCACTGGTACGGCCGGGCGGCCCGGGCGGGGGCGCTGCCCGAGACCGACGCCCTGGAGGACGCGGCACGACCCAGACGGACGGGGGGTGAGCCGGCCGGGGCGTGATTCCCCGTTTTCCCGGATCGTCGTGGTTCCCGGTCGTACCGCCGTGCGGCCGGGGTCCGTGTGCCGCGGGGCGGGCCGCTGCCGTGCGGTCCGGGTCAGTTGCCGGCGGCGAAGGCCCTGCTCACCCCCGGCCGCGGTGATGGGCAGGGCGCGCGGCGGATCGTGGGCCGCCGGGCCCAGAAGTGGATCCGCGTGGAGTTCACCGCGGGCGTGGACCGGGTCACGGTGTTCCGCACGTGGCACGACGGCCCGCCTCGGGTCGGCGTCACCACCTACTGACGCTTCTCGTCGGCCCGGCGTCCCTCGTCGCCGCCCGGGTGCCGGTCAGTGGAACACGGATGCGGGCGGAGCCGGTGACGCCACCGCCGTCGCGTCCGTCACGGGCAGGGCGCCGCCCGTGAAGTCGGTCAGCGTCCTGCCGTGTTCGACGCGGCCGGGGTGCGGGTCGGAGGCGGCGCGGCGGGTGAGTTCGGCGAGCGGCAGCGGGTGGTCGCAGGCTGCCAGGATCGCGTTGCCGAACCGTTTGCCGCGCAGCACGGCCGCGTCGGCGACCAGCGCGAGTTCCGCGAACCGGGCGGCGGCGGTGGCGATCTGCCCGCGCAGGTGCGCGAGCGGCGGCCCGTCGGCGAGGTTGGCCGCGAAGACCCCGCCGGGCTTCAGCGCCCTGCGGACCTCGTCGAGGAACTCCGCCGAGGTCAGATGGGCCGGGGTACGGGCCCCGCTGAAGACGTCCGCGACGACGAGGTCCGCCCAGCCGTCCGGCACTTTCGCGAGCCCCTCGCGCGCGTCCACCGACCGCACCCGGATGCGGGCACCGGGGTCCAGCGGCAGTGCGCGGCGGACCAGTTGGACGAGGGCCGCGTCCCGCTCGACGACCTGCTGGGTGGAGCGGGGGCGGGTGGCCGCGACGTAGCGGGCCAGGGTGAAGGCGCCGCCGCCGAGGTGCACGGCGTGCACCGGCCTGCCGGGCGGGGCGGCCAGGTCGATGACGTGGCCGAGGCGGCGCTGGTAGTCGAAGGCGAGATGGCCCGGGTCGTCGAGGTCGACGTGCGACTGCGGGGCGCCGTCGATGAGGAGCGTCCAGGCCCGCGGCCGGTCCCGGTCGGGTATGAGCTGCGCGCTGCCGCCGTCGACGTTCTCCACGACGGTCTCGGCCCCGGCCTGCCGCCGCCGGGGACTCCTGGACTTTCCCATTGGCTCATTATCGAGGACCCGACGGGGGCACCGCCCGCACAGGTCGCGGCGCCGGTCGGAAGGCTCGGGGGACGGCAGCCGGAACGGGCACGCCGCTCACCGGCAGCTGTCCGCCGCCTCGATCAGCCGGGCCGCCTCGCCCAGCGCCGCGCGCAGCACCGCCGGGTCCGTCGCCGGGTCGGCGTCGCCGGGCGGCAGCAGCCAGCCGGAGTCCGCCGCCGCGGGCGGTTCGGGGACGGCGAGGACCGGGCCCCGGCCGTCGGTCTCCGTACAGGTGCTGCCGGGCAGGTCCCACGCCGCGGCCGTCCCGGGCGGCACCAGGAAGCCCAGCGTGCCACCGCCGTCGTGCAGGACGGGGCCGACCGCTTCGGCGGCCGCGCGGCGCAGGATGTCGACCGCCTCGAGTCCCTGCCGGGCCGGCACGGTGACGACGTCGCACGCGGCTCCTCCGGACGTCGGTGTGCCGCACGTCCCGCCCGGCGCACCGCCCACGGTCGTCGGCGTACGCGGAACGTTGCTCTGGTGCGTCTCCATCCCGGCCTCCACGACGGAACCCCTGAATCTGGCGAGCTACCGGGGAACACGGGCTCCCGGTCCCCGAGGTTCAACGCGTCAGGACGTCAACGGCTACGGCACGTGTCAGCCATGAAGGGTGGCACTTCATGGCAGATCATGGAGCGGATATCCGCTTTGTTGTCAAACTCGCCGTGACGGCACCGGGACAGACGGTACGTTCTTGCCCGCCGGGCACAGGACGTCACACAGCGACCGGGCGAGTTACTCGCCCCGCGCCCGGCATGGTTCGACGGTTCGCACGGGAGGACCCGGCCATGGCGTCGTCAGCATCGACCTCATCAGGGCCGGACCGGCCGGAGCCGAATCTCGTGTTCCGGCAGTTGCGCGGACCGCGCTCGCCGGCCGAGTTCGCCGCTGCTGTGCGCCGGGCGGCCCACGGGATCGGCGAGCGGGTCAGCTGCGACGCGCGCTACATAGGCAGGGTCGAGGCGGGCGAGATCCGGTGTCCGAACTACGCGTACGAACGGGTGTTCCTGCACATGTTCCCCGGCCGTACCCTCACCGACCTCGGCTTCGCGCCCCGCTCGTCCGTACGGGGACGCCGGACGCCCGCCGCCGAGGACGACGCGTCCGTGCCGCACGCCGCCGACCCGGCGCGGGCCACCGACACCGCTGACGCCACCGACGCCACCGGTGCGGCGCACGGGGTGCGCGAGCCGTATGACGCGCCGGACCAGACCACGACGTACGACAACTACGAGGAGAGCGACGTGCAGCGTCGCGCATTCATGACCGGCGGGGGCGCCACCGTGGCCGCCGCCCTGGGCCCCGTCGCCCTCGCACCGGCCGCCTCGGCGGCCCCGGGACCGGCCCCGCGCCCGGCCGCACGCCCGGTGCGCCGCGCGGGGACGAGCGAGGCGGGCGCCCTGGAGGATGCCGTCCGCAGGATCCGGCTGCTCGACGACCGGCACGGCGCCGACGGCCTCTACCGGCGTGCCGCGGCCCCGCTGCGCGCCGCGTACGGGCTCCTCGACACCGTGACGTCGCGGCGGGCGACGGTGGACCGGCTGTACTCGGGCGCCGGCGAACTGGCCATCTCCGTGGGCTGGCTGGCCCACGACTCCGGACGCTTCGACGACGCCCGCTCGCACTACGCGGAGGCCCTCGCGACCGCCCGCATGAACGGCGACGAGGCACTGGAGGCACACGCCTTCTGCAACACGGCGTTCCTCGCGCGGGACACCGGGCGGCCCCGTGAGGCGGTGCGGGCGGCGCAGGCCGCGCAGCGCGCCGCCCGGCCGCTCGGCTCCGGCCTGCTGATGTCGCTGCTCTCGCTGCGCGAGGCGGGCGGCTGGGCCGGGCTCGCCGACCGCGTCGCCTGCGAACAGGCCCTGACCCGTGCCAAGGCCCTCTTCGAGCGGGGTCCCTCGGACGCCGACCCCGAGTGGATGAGCTTCTACGGCGCTGCCGAACTGGAGGGCCTCGAGGCGCAGTGCTGGTCCACGCTGGGCCACTGGCCGCGGGCGGCACGGCATGCCCGGCGCGCCGCCGAGCTGCAGGATCCGCACTTCACGCGGAACATCGCGCTGTACACGGCGGAGCTCGCGGACGACCTCGCGCGGGGCGGCCGGCCGGACGAGGCCGCCGTCGCGGGGCTGCGGGTGCTGGATCTGCTGGGCGAGGTGCAGTCCTCGCGCGTGCAGACGATGCTGGCCGGGACGGCCCGGGTGCTGCTGCCGCACCGGCGGGCGTACGGCGTCTCGGCCTTCCTGGAGCGCCACTCCGAACTGCCCCGGCCCGCCTGACGCCCGCTCGACCGGTGCCCGCGCGCGGGGCGCCGGTCACGGCAGGTGGCCCACGTCGTTCCACGTCTCGATCGCCGCCTCGCCGTACGCCCAGCCCAGGACGGACAGGGACGTCGGGTTCAGGCGTATCCGGGACGCGAAGTCGATCGGCAGGCCGAGCCAGCGGGCGCCGATCGCGCGCAGGATGTGGCCGTGTGCGAAGACCAGCACGTCACGGTCGGCGGAGCGGGCCCAGGCGACGACCTCGTCCGCGCGGGCCGTCACCTCGGCGAGGGTCTCGCCCCCGGGGACACCGTCGCGCCAGATGAGCCAGCCGGGCCGCACGGCCTGGATGCCGGCCGGGGTCATGCCCTCGTAGGCGCCGTAGTCCCACTCCATGAGTGTGTCCCATGTCTCGGCGCGGTCGCCGAACCCGGCGATGTCGCACGTCTCACGCGCGCGTGCCAGCGGGCTGGTGCGCACCTCGGTGCCGGGCAGCCCGCCGAGCGGCGCCCGGTGCAGGCGCTCGCCGAGCAGCTTCGCGCCGCCACGGCCCTCGTCGAGGAGCGGCACATCGGTCCGGCCCGTGTGTCTGCCGGACAGCGACCACTGCGTCTGTCCGTGCCGGGCCAGCAGGATGCGCGGTGCCATGACGGGCCTTTCGGGTGACTGCGGCGCTACCCCTCCATCATGGCTCACCCGCTCCCCGGGCAACCCGGTGGGCGGTGTCTGCGTCTACCAGGGCCGGGGAACGCCCCGCGAGGCGGTGTCCGCGCGCACCGTTACAGTGACACGGCCGCCCACTGGGGGCCGCGCGAGACATGGAGCGAGGGCGATCGGATGCCGCACACCGAGACACCGGGCAGCGAGGCGGCCCCGGCGACCCGGCTGCGCTGGTGGTCCGAGCTTCCGCTGATCCTCCTGGTGTACGCCTGCTATTCGGCGGGCCGGCTGCTCGCGCGGGGCGACGTCACCACGGCCGTGGACCACGGCCTGGCGCTCCTGCGCGTCGAGAAGGCCCTGTACCTCAACGCCGAGCACCCGCTCAACCGGCTGTTCACGCGCGAGCCGTGGCTGGGCGTGCCGGCGGACTTCATGTACGCGTCGCTGCACTACGTGGTCACGCCCGCGCTCCTGGTGTGGCTCTTCCGGTCCCGCCGGGAGCACTACCGGGCCGCGCGCACCTGGCTCCTGGCGTCGACGTTCATCGGACTGATCGGCTTCACGACGCTGCCGACCTGCCCGCCCCGGCTGCTGTCCGCCGGACACGGCTTCGTCGACACGATGGCCCAGTACAGCTCGTACGGCTGGTGGGGCGGCGAGGCGAGCGCCCCGCGCGGGCTGGGCGGCATGACCAACCAGTACGCGGCGATGCCGAGCCTGCATGTCGGCTGGGCGCTGTGGTGCGGCGTGCTCCTGTGGCGCCACGGCGGCACGGTCACCGCGAAGGTGTTCGGCGTGGCCTACCCGCTGCTGACGACGATCGTGGTGATGGGCACCGCGAACCACTACTTCCTCGACGCGGTCGCGGGCGCCGCCGTCATGGGCGTCGGCCTGCTGCTGACGCCGGTCCTGACGCGCGCCACGGACCGGGTACGGGTCCGGGCACGGCTGCTGCCGGGCCGCGCTGCGGCCCCCGCGGCGGGGGCCCCGGGCGGCACGTCACCGGCCCTCGCTCTGCCCGTGGGTTCACCCAATGTCAGTGACGGATGCCAGACTTCCCCGGGTGAGCGATTTCCACGGCAGCGCGAGTCACCGGCCGGATCCGGAGCCGAACCCGGTGCCTCGTCCAAGGACGCGGGGGACGGGGCTGCGGCACCGGCTCGCTGAGCTGCGCGGTCCGGACGTGCCGGCCAAGGCGCTGGACGCACGCGCCCTGGCCGCCCTGGCCGCCAACCCCGGTTGCAGACGGCGCGCGATCCTCGACGGCGCCGGGGTGGACAAGGCGGCCCTGGCGGGTGCGCTGGGCTCGCCGTCGGCCTTCGGGCAGTCGCAGTTCGCCCTCGTCCGGGGCAACGCCTTCGAGGCGAAGGTCAAGGCCGACGGCGGCACGGAGCTGCTGCGGCTCGTGCACGAGAAGCTGGACCCGACGGCCGAGCCGCCCGCCGACGCGCGTGTGCCCGACCTGACGGCGACCGGCCCGGAGGGCCGCACGGCGCGTACGGCGCTGGTCCTGCGCGAGGCCACGGAAACGGCTACCGGCACCGGCACGCCCGGCGCCTGGACGCTCCTCGACCATCCGATGCTCGCGCTGGACGTGGCGGGCTCCCCCGCGTTCCTGGAGCCGGACGCGGTGGTGGTGCACCCGGACGGCGGCTGGACGGTCGTGGAGATCAAGTCGTTCCCGATGCTGGACGGCTCGGCGGACCCGTCCAAGGTGGGCGCGGCGGCCCGGCAGGCCGCGGTGTACGTGCTGGCGCTGGAAGAGGTGGCCGCGCGTCTGGACCCGGTGCCCGAGGTGCGGCACCGGATCCTGCTGGTCTGCCCGAAGGACTTCTCCAACCTGCCGACGGCGTCGGCGGTGGACGTGCGCAAACAGCGTGCGGTGACCCGGCGTCAGCTGGCCCGGCTCACCCGCATCGAGGACATCGCCCGCGCCCTGCCCGAGGGCACCTGCTTCTCCCCCGGGCTGCCCGCCGACCGGCTCGCCGACGCCGTGGAGTCGGTTCCCGCGACGTACGCGCCCGAGTGCCTGTCCGCGTGCGAGCTGGCCTTCCACTGCCGCGCGCGGTCCCGCGAGGACGGTGCGGTGACGTCGCTCGGGCGGGCGGTGCGCGCCGAGCTGGGCGGCCTGAGCACGGTCGAGGACGTCCTGGCGGCGGCCCGCGGCGAGGCCGGGGACCCGGACGACCCTGCGGTGGCGGCGCTGCGCCGGGCGGCCCGGCTGCGGGCCGAGGCCCTCGGCGCCACGGCCGGTCTGGCCGGCGGGGAGGTGCTCGCGTGTCCCTGATCACCACCCTGGCCCGGCTGGAGGCCGTGAGCACCGGCCGGGCCCGGCCCGTCGCCACCGTCCGGCACCGGCACCTGTCCGGCCGTCCACTGGTGTTCGTGCCGCTGACCACCGCCGGTGAGGCCGGTGCCCCGCTGGGTGCGCTGGTCGGCACCGACCGGGACGCGCCGCGCCTGCTGGTGGTGCCGCAGCCGCGCGACCGCGACCTGAGGTTCGCGTTCCTCGCCGACCTCGCCGACGTCGTCCTGCCGTACGTCGATTCGTACGCCGCCTGCGTGGAGAGCGCCGAGCGCACCGAGACCGACCCGGAGACCGGCAGGCGGGTCAGGGTCGAGGTCGAGCTGTGCGAGGACGCCCCGCAGCTGATCGTGCCGAGCCGCCCGGGCATCGACCTCGTACGGCTGCTGGGCCGCTCCACACGGTTCAGGCGCACGGCGGAGCAGGAACCGGAGGCGCCTCATCCGGCGCCGCCGCGGGTCCCGTTGCTGGGCCGCTGGCTGACGCACTTCGGGGAGCGGGCCCGGGTGCCGGGTTCGTCGCTGCTGCTGGCCATGACAGACGTCCTGGGGCGGCACTGGGCGACCGGGCAGTCCACCCTGGAGGACCAGCACCTGGGCGCGCTGCTCGCGTGGATCGACCCGCCCGACGGCGGCACGGGCGCGGAGGCGGCGCTGCGGGCCGAGCTGGAGCGGGACGCGCGCGGGCAGCTGACGTGTCCGCCGGCCGGCCCGGCGACGGACCCGGCGTTCGACAACAGGCTGCTCGCCCCGGCGATCGAGGGCTACGACCGGGCCCGCAAGGCGCTCGCCGCCGCAGAGGACGGCCCGGCGGCCGACGACCGGCTCGGGGAGGTCGCCGCGGCCGAGCGGGAGATCCGCGCACTGGTCGAGAGCGTCACGCGGCCCACCTGGGACGCGGTGTGGCACGGCCTCGACCTGCTGCGGGAACTGCCCGAGGGCACGCACGCCGGGGAACGGTGGACGCGCGACCGCTGGTCGTTCACCGGGCACCGCGACCGTGTCCTGGCCGGTGAGCCGCCGCAACCGCGCCGCGACGACGCGGTGACCGCGGCGAACAAGCTGGCCACGCGCGAGCGCGAGCAGTCCCGCCTGGAGGCCCAGGAGGCGCTGGACGATCCGCTGGTGATGGCGGGCAGGCGGCTGGCCGGGGAGGCGTTCGCGGGCGAGGTCACGGGCGTCGTCATGGCGTACAGCGAGAGCAGGCGGCCCAGCCCGCGCCCGCTGGTCACGGTCCGTACGGACGACCGGCCGCACCTCGCGGAGCGCACGAGGGTGTTCCGGTCACTGGGCGGCAGGCCGCAGGCGGCCGAGTTCGTCGGTTACGAGGCCGCCGAGAATGGCGGGACGCACGGGGGCGACGAGGACGACGGATCGCTTCTGGTGCTGCTGCGGATCGTGGACAGGATGGGCCGGGGCAAGGAGCCGGAGACAGGGTCGGTGCCGGAGAAGGGCGACCGGGTGTGCTTCACGCTGTTCGAGCACGAGCAGCGGGGCGGCGCGAAGCTGCCCGACGCGGAGGAGACGCCGTGGACGCACGGCGGGCCGCCCGGCGAGGGCGTGCCCGAGGCCGCCGACCCGGTCACCGAGGAGGACGTGCTGTGACGACCGAGGCCGTCTTCGACCCCGGTGCCGCCGCGACACGTGCCACGGACGCGATCCTGCGCGACACGTTGCACGGCACGCGGCGCGGTGTCGTGGTCGACTCCCCGCCCGGCGCCGGCAAGTCCACGCTGGTGGTGCGGGCCGCGCTGGAGCTCGCGGAGGCCGGGCGCCCGCTGATGGTGGTCGCCCAGACCAACGCGCAGGTCGACGACCTCGTCCTGCGCCTCGCCGAGAAGAACCCCGACCTGCCGGTGGGCCGTCTGCACAGCAGCGACCCCGGCGCCTACGACAAGGCGCTGGACGACCTGCCCGACGTCCGCACGTCGGCGAAGGCCGCCGACCTGACGGGTTTGCCGGTGGTGCTGTCGACGGCCGCCAAGTGGGCGCACGTGAAGACGGACGAACCGTGGCGGCACGCGATCGTGGACGAGGCGTACCAGATGCGCTCGGACTCGCTGCTCGCGGTGGCCGGGCTGTTCGAGCGGGCTCTGTTCGTGGGGGACCCGGGCCAGCTGGACCCGTTCTCGATCGTCGGCGCGGAGCAGTGGGCGGGCCTGTCGTACGACCCGTCGGCGTCCGCCGTGACGACGCTGCTGTCCCACAACCCGGACCTGCCGCAGCACCGCCTGCCGGTGTCCTGGCGGCTGCCGGCGTCGGCGGCCCCGCTGGTGTCGGACGCGTTCTACCCGTACACGCCGTTCCGCAGCGGCACCGGCCATGACGACCGTCGGCTCGCCTTCGCGGTCGCCTCGGACGGCTCAGGACCGGACCGGGTGATCGACGAGGCGGCCGAGTCGGGCTGGGGCCTGCTGGAGCTGCCCCCGCGCCACACGCCGCGCACGGACCCCGAGGCGGTCCGCGCGGTGGCGGCGGTCGTACGCCGCCTGCTGGACCGGGGCGGCGCGGCGACGTCGGAGCGGGCCCCGGACCCGGTGCCGCTGACCGCGGACCGGATCGCGGTCGGCACGGCCCACCGCGACCAGGCCGCGGCGGTCCGGGCGGCGCTCGTCGAGCTGGGCGTGTCCGAGGTCACCGTCGACACGGCGAACCGGCTGCAGGGCCGTGAGTACGACGTGACGGTGGTCCTGCACCCGCTGTCCGGCCGGCCCGACGCGACGGCGTTCCACCTCGAGACGGGCCGTCTGTGCGTGCTGGCGTCCCGCCACCGGCACGCCTGCATCGTGGTCTGCCGTGCGGGCGTGGACGCCCTCCTGGACGACTACCCGTCGACGGAACCGGTCCAGCTCGGCACTCTCGTGAAGTTCCCGGACGGCTGGGAGGCCAACCACGCCGTGCTGGCCCACCTGGCGGAGCACCGCGTGCCGTGGCGGGCGTGAGGCCGGGCCCGGGGAAGGCGACAGGCCGTATGGGGCCGGATGCCGTCCCCACACGGCCTGCGGCCCTCTTGCGCGGGCGCGGGACAATGGATGTCGGCCCACTTCCCAGGGTCATCCGTGACGTACGAGGAGGGGAAGACATGGCGGAGCCCACGCCGCGTCGGAACGAACCGCGGCTACGCCCCGCGCCACTGCTCTTCGAGCCGGCGGAAGCGACCTCCGACCCCGAGCACTTCTTCGACCTGGAGTCGATCGACGACCCGCGGGCGTTGCTGGCCCGCGCGACCGAACTGACGCTGGCGTTCCGCGCGGCTGCGGACCGGGCCGTGGAGTTCCAGGCGATGGCGGCGGCCCAGTTGGCGAACCCTCGGCGGTTCGACCGGCTGACGCACGCGGACATCGCCGAGCGGGCCGACTGGACCGAGGACTACGCCAAGCGAATGGTGGAGTTCGGCCGCGATCTGATGCGTGGCGGCGAGGGCCGGGGCCCCATCGACCCGGTGTGACGCATCCGCCGAGGGCATATGCCGGGTGCCGGGCGGAAGATACTCCTTCTCACCCGTTCGCGTCCCGAATTCGGGCAACTCACGGGAATCGGGTGCTCACACGCGGTAGTTCTAGTGGCATGTGCCGCGAAGGGAACGAACAGTCCGACGTCTCAGGCGTCACTGCCGAAGGTGCCGCCTGGCTCGCCTCGGCAGGAACGTATCCGCGCAGCACGCTCGCGTACTGGGAGGAGCGGCCGGACGCGCCTCTCGTGCTGCCGTGCGGCTACGCATTCGATGTGGTCAGCGTCACGGCGATGTTCGGCCGGCGGATGCTGGACCGGCTGTGGGAGGAGGGCCCCGGGTCGGGCCCCGTCGCCGAGTACCGGGGCCGCACGCTGCTGTTCGCCGCGCCGGGCACGGCCCAGCGGCTCCCCTCGCTGCTGCACTGGGAGGAGTGGGGCGACCGCGGCCGGGAGGGCGGCCGGACGGGCGCGATTCCGCCGCTGCTGTGCCACGGCACCGGGGACGCCGTGACCGTGCCGGCGCTGCTCTGCGGGGACCGCCCCGAGCCGACCGGCGCCCGCTGGCTCGTCGCGCCGGACACCCGGCATCCCTGGCTGCCGGGCCCCGAAATCGTGCTCTGGGCGGCGGTCCGGGCGGCCCGCGCGGCCGTGCGGATATCGATTTTTCCTCCCGCCGAGCAGGGTGCTAAGGTCTACGACGTCAGCAGGCGCCGCTAGCTCAGTTGGTTAGAGCAGCTGACTCTTAATCAGCGGGTCCGGGGTTCGAGTCCCTGGCGGCGCACCATCTGCGATCTGGGCGTTCTCCTCTTGAGGAGAACGCCCTTGGTCGTTGTCGGGGTCGCACGACAAGAGGCCGACGCCGCCGTTGTCCGGCCGCACGGTGGGCGCTGTGGAACGAGGGCGGGGCGCATCCCGCGGCCCGGACGGGCGATCTCCGGCAGCCCCGGGGCGCAGGTACCCGGCCGTGAGCAACCCGGCGGCACGGCTGTCCCGCACCCCGTCCGTCGCACGTTTCTGGAGCTCGTCAGTCGCGCTTGCGCGCTGCTCGCGATCCGCGCAGCCGGCGCATCACCGGTGCACCGGCTGCCGGGGGCGGCGCATCCAGCAGGCTCTGGACCTGCGCGCCGATACAGCGCCCGAGGGTCTGGTAGGCGTCGAACTGCTGGTGATCGAACCACTGGTCGCTGGTGCTGTCGTGGGGGAAGACCGGGTGGGCTGCCGCATAGGAGAGCAAGGGGTACGGCAGGTCGCCGGTCAGCGTGGCACGGGCGACGATCAGCCTGCCCTCCCTGCCGGTCCACGTGGTCCGGCCTTGCCCGTTTCTGATCTCCAAGTCCTTGGGATAGGTGATCTTTCCCGTGATGACGGCGGCCTTCGACAGCCGCGCATTGACGGTCGACAGGACACTCGGGGGAGACAGCGGTTCGCCGCTGCCGGGGATGAGCGTCTCCGGCTGGTCCAGGTCGATGGTGACGCCGAGTTCTTCGCGTGCCAGGGTGATGGCTTCGGCGAGAGTGGTGGCGAAGGGCGGCATATCGCCGCTGGCGTCGATACAGACGGCTGTCCGGACACCCTGGCGCAGCAGTTCGACCAGGCCCAGGTTTTCGTAGTGGCCGCCGTCGGTGACGAGGAGCAGGCGGTCGTCCATCGGGTAGCGGCCAAAGATCTCGCGCAGCAGGTAGGGCAGTCGACGGATGGCGGGGGGAGGTGGCAGCTCCCAGGGGGCGTCATGTGCCCACTTCTCGGCCAGCGCGGACGGGTTCGGCAGCCAGCTGCCGAGGCGGGCGTTGGAGAGGGCGAAGAAGGTCTGGAAGGCGCGGGCCTGCCCGCCCATGGCGGACGCGAAGGCGGCGCCGGAGATGGCCATGGCCGACTGGACGGTCAGGTCTCGGGCAATGTGCCTCTTGGTGCGCTCCTCCAAGCACGCCGTGCAGACATAGCCGACATCGGGGCTTCCGACGTAGTCACGGGAGAAGGTGAAGGACACAGCTCGCCGGCCAGGAGGCGTACGGCCAGCCCCCGAGAGGTTCGCCGCGGCGGCGAAGATGACCTGGGGGAACTCCGGGCGCCTCCCGCCGTAGGCGCTGAGCGTGGTGGTTTCGGTGTCGAAGTCGTAGGGCTCGGCGATCTGGATCCCCGGTCGGGCGGGGTCTTCGCCGCGGCGGACGGCGAAGCAGGAAGCGAGGCGCCGGCGGTAGAAGGGGTGCAGGCTGATCCAGGTCTGGTCGAGGCTGGAGCCGAGGAGCAGCAGGACCCCGGGGACGGTGATCTGTGCCCACGCCGGCCATGACCGTCCGGTTGCGGTGGACCATCCCAGCAGAAGCAGGAAGACGGCTGCCAGCAGGGCGAGGACGGCCCAGAGCAGGAGGTACTGGGTGAACCCGTTGGGGACGGCTCTGGCCAGCCCGGGTTTGCCGCGGAGCAGATCGCTGATTCTGGACAGGCCGCCGCGTAGCGTCTGACGCCGCCTCCACAGGGTGGTGATGAGCGCGATCGCGTAGCTGGTGAGGACGGTGGCGCTGATGCCCACGCCGGTCCCGGGGCGGCTGACGTCGAGCTGGAGCTGGAGGTGGACGGTCCACCAGGCCAGCAGCGGTACGAGGATCACCGTGGTGGCCAGCGCTACGGCGAGCACCACCAGAAGACGGAATGCGTTGGCGAGGAGGAGGCCGAGCTTTTCCTTGCGTGACCACGTGGCAGTGAAGAGCCAGGTCAGCCAGGTGACGGCGGCGGCGGCGAACAGGGCGAGAACGGCCCACACGGCCGGAGGCCGGACGGCGGGCCGGGTCGGCGAGGCGCAGTGGTCCGAGCAGAAGTGGGTGCCGGCGGAGGCCAGATCGTCCAGGTTGGTGACCGGTACGAGGTGGTAGGCCCAACTCATACCGAGGCCCAGCAGGGCGATGGTGGTGCCCAGCAGGAACAGGGAGGCGAGCAGGCCGCGCAGCAGCACGCCGAGCGCGACGAGCCACTCCCCGGCCCCGTCGGCGACGTACTTGGAGTGCCGGCGCAGATGGTCTTCCTCGACTGATCCGGGTTCGAAGACGGTCCTTGCCGACGGGCCCGCCGCCCCGGCCGTCCCGTCGGACAGCGCCAGTTGCATGGCACCGACCGTGTAGCCGCCGCCGGACACCGACACCAGATAGCCGGCCTTGTTCAGGGTGGCCCGCAGGGACTGGAGGGCACCCAGCGTCACGCAGGCGGACCGGATGCCTCCTCCGGAGACGCAGATGCCGGTTTCCGCGTTGTCCCGTCCGGGGGCTGTCGTGCCCTCATAGCGCCAGTGCGAGGGTGTCTCCTGGGCGGCTGCGTACGTGTCGTTCTCGGGAGCGATGCCCGGCCAGAGTGTTCCGGCCGGTCCCAGGGCCACGGGGAAGGCCGGAACCACGGCTGGATCACTGTTCGTGTGGACTTTGCCGCACGTGGTGGCCGAGGTCGTCCGGTCTGCGGGGGGTCGGCGGCGCAGCCATCGCCACGCGATCAGCAGGGCTACGCGTCCGGCACGCGACACGGCGGTCAGCCACTGCAGGAGGGCCAGGACGGCCAGGACGGCGATCAGCCACTTGAGCGTCGCCAGGCCGGCCGCCACGGCGAACCAGCCGTCCCCCGCGCGCATCCGGCCCAGGCCCAGGCCATGTTTGACCAGGCAGTTCTCCAGGACGCCGCACAGAGCGCCCACTCCCGTCAAGATCATCGCCAGCACGGCCACGTGTCGTCCGCGCTCGCTGGGGAAGGCGAAACGGCTCAGCCAGAAGATCAGCAGGAGACTGATCGCGCAGCCCGCGCCGAGGGCGAAGTACGTCGTGAGCGCGTCTTGGCAGGAGGACAGACGTCCTTCACAGAGGGCGAAAGCCGCGTCGGCCGAACCGGCCAGTTGCAGCCGGGGCAGGCCCACCCGAGGTGCATGGGCCAGGAAGTACCACAGGCCGAGGGCCGAGGGCAGCGGAGCGCCGAGGGCCCAGGCAAACGCCGTGACTGCCGTGATCCGGCGCCTTGTGTGCTTCGTCGAGGGCATACGCGCCGCTCCTTGAAGGTGGACGTGCTGGGGGTGACGCGTGGCTGTGCGGTCGGCGGGACGACACCGGCGCGGGGGGTTCATGGGGCGACGCCCGCGTGGAGCGCGATCACAGCGGCACGAGCGCCGGTGGCGCACACCGCCCGTGCACGGGAACTCAGGGCTCGTCGTCCGGCCCAAGAGCCTCCCCGGGGCGCTGGGAGCGCGCAGCGTTCAGGTCAGTAGTCGCGACAGGTGGGTGCCGTAGTCGGCGGGCAGGTTGATCTCGTCTGCCAGCACGGAGAGGAAGGTGGGGTCGTCGCCGGCGGTCAGACCGTCCAGTACGACGGGAACCGGAGGCGTCGCTGCCGCGGCATAGGCGACCTCCGGTCCGGTCGGACGTGCCCTTCCGGCGGCGAGCAGGGGCAGGCGCGGCCGCAGTTCGGCTCCGGTGGGAGCGAGCTCGTCGAGGGCCAACTGCCAGCGCACGCCGTCCGCCTCAGCACCCGTCAGGAGGGAGGGCACCCCGGCGCGAGCAGCGAGCGCGGGGAGGTCGGCCAGGGCCGTGGCCAGCCGCCGGGTCGCCTCGGCCAAGGAAAGCCGGGCCACGATCGGATCGGTGGTCGCATCGTGCAGGTGGACGACGCGCTCGACCGCTCCTGCCGACGGCACCTTCTCCACGGTCGCACGCGGGACGATCGCCCGGACGAGATCGTGCGTGCCGTAGCGGGGCACGCCGTCGATGACGACCAGGCGGATGTCGGTGTCCGCGGCCCGGACAAGCGCCGTGTACGGGTCGCCGGCGGTGGCGGTGGCGGTGGTGACAAGCAGGTCGGCGCGCAACCCGGCCCGCAGCGAACCCACGGCGTGTTCCCAGCGCAGAATCCGCGCCGCGTCCCTGGTGGCCATGGCCACCAGGTCGCGGTCGCCTAGCTCCACTTCGCCGGCATCGGCGGCCAGTCGTGCGGCCTTGAGTTCACCCAGCAGCCCCTTGCTGCCGGAGACCGACCAGTCCGAGCCCAGCCCGATGAGCACACCGGCCCGGCGTGCCGCGGCGAGGTCGGCGGTCCGGCCGTACAGCAGCAGGTTCGACAACGGCGACCACACCATCGAGCCACCGTGGCCGGCCAGGACCTGAAAGTCCTCGGCGGTCAGCCCGGTGCAGTGAATGCCCACCAGGTTCTCGTTGATCGCCCAGCGGTCGTCTGCGATGTTGAGCGCCAGGAAATGGTCCCGGGCCGCCTGGTCCGTGCCTTCCGAAAGGTGGAGCAGCAGCCGGTGCGGCTGCTGGAGACGGGCCAGGAACTTCCCGGCGTCCCCGGCCTCCACGTCGGCGATGCGGGAGGCGGCCTCCGGGAAGTCGGAATCGTCGGTCTCCTCCACGTTGCGGACGATCCCCCGGTACATCCGGCGGGCCCCGGCGTTGCTGAACAGGGCGATCCCCTGTGTGGTCGTCGTGCCGTTCACCAGCGCCTTGGCCTCGACATACCGCACCACGGCGGGCATCAGCTCGGGGTCCTTGCCCAGCACGGTCATCGGGCCGGTCACCAGCGTGTGGTAGGCGGGGTTTCTGCTGCCGCCCCACTGTGAGCGGTTGCCGTACTTCCTGGGCACCGCCCACAACGGCAGGACGCCGTAGGGCAGATGGTTGTGCAGCTCGATCAGTCCCGGGTACACCGTGCCGCCGGTGGTGATCGGCACGACGTCTTCGAGGCCTGCCGGGGCGGGAGCGTCGGCGGGGAGCACGGCGGCGATACGGCTGTCGTCGACGTACAGGACACCGTCGTCGATGACTTCGTCGCGGCTGTCCAGGGTGACCAGGCGGCCCCGCAGCGCGAAACGCTTGGTCGGTTCGTCGGTTCCACGCGGCATCTGGCGTCCCCTCACCCGACCTCTGCCAGGGTTCGTTGACCGGTGAACGCCACCTAACAGGCGAAATGCCGTAAAGTCACCGACTGACTACCGTGAGTCATCGACGATCGCTCGTGTGGACCAGGAGCCCGGTATGCATGCATTCGACCCCGGCTACGCTCACGCCCCGTACGCCGCTCTTGTCGGCGACCACCCGGGCCCCGAGACGTACCCGGCCAAGGACTTCCGTGTCGAGTGGGGCCCGGTCTTCCACCGCGGCCGGCTCGACGGCAGCGCCCGCGTCCTCGTCCTCGGCCAGGACCCGGCCGCCCACGAAGCCGTCACCCGCCGCATCCTGGTCGGCACCGCCGGCCGCCGCTTCCAGGGCTTCCTGGGCAAACTCGGCATCGACACCAGCTACGTGCTGATCAACACCTACCTGTACAGCGTCTACGGCCAGCACGCCGGCAACGCCCACGCCACAGACCCCGCCATCGCCCACTACCGCCACCGCTGGCTCGACGCCCTGGTCACCCACAACCACATCGAGGCGATCATCGCTCTGGGCGGCCTGGCGGACACCGCGTTCCGCACCTGGCGGAAGGACCCGGGAAGCGCTCCCTACGACGGAACCTACGAGCATGTCCTGCACCCCACCTACCCCGACAGCGCAGCGGCCTCCGGTGCCGACGCCGCGACCGTGATGAAGCAGCTCACGACCAACTGGAACACCGCGCTGACCGCCCTGCGCAGCACGGTCACCCCCGACACCGAGCGCCCCTTCACCCCGTACGGCGATGCCCTCGCGGCTGCCGACCTCGGCACCATCCCCGAGCTCGACCTGCCACCGGGGCTGCCGGCGTGGATGCGCTCCGGCGAACCCTGGGCCGCCCGCCGGGGCGACACACCCGCCGAGAAGCGCGCCACCATCGCCGTGCGAGTACCGGAAAGCCAACGGCCCTTCTGAACGGGGCGGCGTCCGCTCGAACACACGGGCTACGTCGCGTCCGCCGTGATCTTCACGTTCCACGCCCCCGAGGCATTCCGGCTCGTGACCTCCACCCGTACGTCCTCCCCCGGCACCGTGAAGCTTTCGCCGAGGGCGACCGGGGCGTCCGCGAGGGGCGGGTAGACGGAGTTCTCCCAGCAGGCGGCGGTGTCCGGGTGCGCGTCGACCACCTCGACGGGACCGCCGCCCGACTGCGTCCCGCCCCGCACCCGGTACACGAGCACGCCCGAGCGGCAGGCGTCCACGTCGTTGCCGGCCTGCCCGCGCGCCTCGAAGGCGAGGGCCGTGTCGGTGCCGGTGCGCACCACCGCCAGCTTGGTGCCCCGCCCGAGCCCGAAGGCCGGCGCGCCCGCGGCGCCCGTCACCGGCACGCCCGGGCCCGCGCCCAGCGGCTCCAGGGTGAGCCTCGTGGGGGTGGAGCCCCGGACGCACGTCACCTGCCGCGGGCGCAGCCAGCCCAGCTTCCACTTGTGCCAGCCGAACAGGTCGGGCGCCAGGCCGAACTGGCTGCCCATCAGGTCCCAGTCGCCGACGTGGGTGTCCCAGTCTCCCTTGCCGTCCACGGGCCGGTGGTACAGATCGGGCAGGTCGAAGACGTGACCGGTCTCGTGGGCCAGCACCAGGCGGTCCGGCGGATGCTTCTCGAAGACCGTGACGACGCGGCGGATGTCCGTGCCGTCGGCGCGCAGCGGGGTGTCGAGGTTGACGACCTTCGTCGCGTCCGAGTTCACGCCGGGGGCGTCCGGGTCGGCGACGATGTACACGACGTCGTAGCGGGAGAAGTCGACGTGGGCGTCGCTCGCGGCGAGCGCGTCGCGGAGGTAGGCGGCGCGGTGCTCGGCGGGCCAGTCGCGCTGTATGACGTACGCCGTCGACGGCTGCGGCATGGGGATCCAGTGGCGCAGCGGGTGCGGGCGGAGGGTGAAGCGGCCGTAGGAGGCGCGCTCGAAGTAGTCGCTGGTACGGGGGAAGTGGTCGGCGGTGAGTTCCGCGGGGGTGGTGAGGGGGTGGGAGTCGGGGAACGACAGGAACACCATGACGGCGTCCAGGGTGCGGGTCGGCCGGGGGTAGGCGGCGTTCCAGGTGTCGAGGCCTTCCGAATGGTGTGCGTCGGTGCGTTCGAGGGCGCAGGGCGTGGGCGAGAACGGTGCCGCGCCCGAGTGCGCGGTGATCAGGGAGGTGGCGGCGAGCGCCGCCATGGTGGTGAACACGGCGGCCGGTTTGCGCAGTCGGACCGGGGCGGCCGCGCGGGCCAGCCTCTGGACGGCGTCGGACGCGAGTCGCCTCAGGGGAAGCCGGCGCGGCACAGGGACCTCCAGGAGCGGTTCGCGGGACACCGCACCCAGATTCATACGATTTGCTGCCTGACGCCCTGTTCGCCTGCACCGGACGGGTGAGCGGGCCGTAGGCCGACGGATCCGACACCCCGGGGCACTCACGGAACGTCACAACCGATCGGAAGCCTCGAGAACCCGCCCAGGGACGGTCAGAAGCGGTCCGCCGGCGTGATCGATCCGTCAGGGACACTGGCCGGTAGCTGGAAGGGCCGGGAGGCAGCCTCTATGATCGGCACACTTTCCTGACCATTTCCTGCACGGACAGAGATCGAGTGCACTGCGGGAGCGAGCGGTGAGCGGAACGTCCGAAGGGCCCACGCCCGCGGCCGACCTCAACCGGGCGGTCATCACACACAGTGACCTCGACGCGCCTCCGTGTGCCGAGCCACTGCCGTACCGCTCCGTGTTCGCGGCGGCCCCCCTCGCGATGGCCGTCGTCGACCCGGAGGGGCTCGTCGTCAGCGCCAACGCCACGTTCGGCGCGCTCCTCGGCACGCCCGCCGAGAAGCTGGCCGGTTCGGTCGCCGCCGATCTCATGGAGCTCACGTCCGACGCGCGGTCCTGGCACTCCTACCGCGAGGTGCTCGGCGGCCGTCAGGCCCGGCTGCGCTGCACCCGCCGGCTCAAGCACCCCGAGGGCCATTCGGTGTGGGCGCAGGTCACGGTCGTTCCGCTGCCCGGCGAGGGGCGCGGCGTCCTGCTGTCCGTGTCCGACATCACCACGCGGCGCGAACTCCAGGCCAGACTCCGGCACTTGCAGATGCACGACCCGGTGACCCGGCTGCCCAACCGCACCCTGTTCTTCGAGCGTCTGACGGCCGCGCTGGACGCCGAGTCCTACGAGCGCGGCGGCACCGGCCGGATCGGCCTGTGCTACCTCGGCCTGGACGGTTTCAAGGCCGTCAACGACACCCACGGCCACCGCATCGGCGACCGGCTGCTGACCGCCGTCGCCGACCGGCTGACGCGCTGCGCCGACGAGGCCGGTTACGCCCGCGCGAACACGCCGCTGGTGGCCCGGCTCGGCGGCGACGAGTTCGCGCTGCTGGTCGAGCACTCCACCGGCACCGAGCAGCTGGCCGACCTCGCCGAGTCCGTCCTGACGGCGCTCCAGGGGCCGTTCGACCTCTCCGGCCGGCGCCTGTCGGTGTCGGCGTCGATCGGTGTCGTGGAACGGCACGCCGCGGGGACGACCCCGACGGCGCTGATGCAGGCCGCCGATACGACGCTGTACTGGGCGAAGGCCGACGGCAAGTCCCGCTGGACGCTGTTCGACCCCGAGCGCAACGCCCACCGCATCACCCGGCAGGCCCTCGCGTCCACGCTCCGCCCCGCGATCGAACGCGACGAGTTCACGCTGGAGTACCAGCCGCTGGTGGGCATGGCGGACGGCACACTGAGCGGCGTCGAGGCGCTGGTGCGGTGGAATCACCCGCAGTTCGGCACATTGACGCCGAATCGGTTCATCGGGCTGGCGGAGGAGGACGGCTCCATCGTGCAGCTCGGGCGCTGGGTGCTGCGTACCGCGTGCCGGCAGGCCCGCCGCTGGCAGCTGGACCATCCGGACGAGCCGCCGATCTTCGTCAGCGTGAACGTGGCGGTCCGCCAGGTCTGGGACTCCGACCTCGTGACCGACGTCGCAGAGTCGCTCGCCGACACCGGGCTCGCCCCGCACCTGCTGCAACTGGAGCTCACCGAGTCGGCGGTGATGGGCTCGGCGGGGCGCCCGTTGCAGGCCCTGCAGGCGCTCAGTGACATGGGCGTGCGCATCGCCATCGACGACTTCGGCACCGGCTACTCCAACCTCGCCTACCTCAGCCGCCTGCCGGTGAACGTGCTGAAGCTGGACGGCTCCTTCGTCCGGGGCTTCCAGTACGAGGAGCGGGACGCCGACCGGCCGAGCCCCGCCGACGAGGTCATCGTGGAGGCGATGATCCAGCTCGCGCACCGGCTCGGTCTCACGGTCACCGCGGAGTGCGTGGAGACCTCGGCGCAGGCCTCGCGGCTGCGCGGGATCGGCTGCGACACCGGGCAGGGCTGGCTCTACTCACGGCCGGTGCCGCCGGACCGCATCTCCGAGCTGCTGGGCAGTCCGGGCGTCCGGACGGACGTCGCCGGCACGCCGTAGGCGTCGCGACGAGTCCACGGGAGCTCGGCCGTACGTCGCCGCCGTGGGCGTCGCCCGTGATCATCAGCTGGTCGGCGCCGACGCGTTTGCGCAGGTCGCCGGGTACGGCGGAGCCGCCGCAGGTGGGTTTCGGCGCGAAGATCCCACGGCGGGCGGCCGAGCTGCGGCTGCGGGTGATCTCGGTCGGCACGCGACGAGGTGGGCTGCTCTGCCCCGACTGGGTACCCGGGGCCGTGGGCCGTACCAGGCGCTGGTCGTTCCCGCGGGCCCAGACCGGTCCCGTGCCGGTCCCGGTCCGCGGGGCCCGGCGCCGGTCCGGTACTGCCGCGACTGTCCGCAGAGAAGCAGCAGGAAGGCTGGTCATGACCGCACTCGGACTCCTCCATCCCGGTCACTTCGCCGAGGACGACTATCCACGCATCGAACAGCTGCTGGGGAGCGACATCCGGGTGGACCTGGTGCACACGGACACCGGCACGGGCGCGCGCGAACAGGACGCGCTGCGTGAGATGGGCTCGGACACGCGGCTCGCGGCGGGCGTGGAGCAACTGCGGCTGGCCGGTGCCGAGGCCGTGGTGTGGGCCTGCGCCGACGGCAGCTTCGTGTACGGCTGGGACGGCGCCCACGAGCAGGTCCGGGCGCTGGCGCGGGCCGCCGGGATGCCCGCGTCGTCGACGTCGTTCGCCTTCGTGCACGCGGCACGGGAGCTGGGCGTACGGCGGGTCGCGGTGGGCGCGACGTACCCGCCGGACGTGGCCGGCCTGTTCGCGGAGTTCCTGCGGGCGGGCGGCCTGGAGGTGACCGGGGTGCACGGCTCCGGTGCCGTCACGGCGGCTGAGGCCGCCACCTGGGGCGAGAAGGAGCTGTTGGCGCTGGCCCGCGGGGCCGACCACCCCGAGGCGCAGGCGATCCTGCTCCCCGACACGGCCCTGCACACGGCGGCGCACCTCCCGGCCCTGGAGAAACACCTCGGCAAACCGGTCCTCACGGCCCACCAGGTCACGGCCTGGGAAGCCCTCCGCCTCGCGGACCGCCGCGTGAACGCTCCGGCCCTGGGCACACTCTTCACCCGGGAGCCACTGGTCCAGGCGTGAGCCCGCCAAATGGGGAACGGCCTGCGGTCTGCCGATGGGCGCGACCACAGGTTTTCTCAGTGACGGTTCTCATTCCGTAAAAGGCGGGAAAAGAGCACAGATGTCGCTTCGGTCGTACGGGCCGAAGTAGACGTCTCCGGACGGCGGCAGGGCCTCCCGGACCGCGGCGCGGGTGTGCGGGGCGCGAGGTTCCGCGGTCTCCCCGCGCCTCGCACGCCGCGTTGGGCCGATGAGACCCCGCCCGTCGCCCGGTCGCGCGGCTCCTCGTGGCCGGTATGAATGGAACGCGTGCCCCGGGGTAGTCGCGCGCCCATGGCTCCACCACACAGAGCATCAAAAATTGGCGAGAACATTGCGGGTCCTCCGGGACCGACACGCCGGTCGCTGCTCGCGGGGGTCGCGGCGCTCGGCGCGCTGGGCGCCGCGGGCTGCAGCCGGGTGGCCACTGCGAGCGGCACGGACGGCGGCGATCTGCTCGACCGGCTGCGAGGCGCGGGCGTCGTACGCCTGGGCATCGCCGGCGAGATTCCCTTCGGCTACATCGACACGGACGGCAGGCTGACCGGCGAGGCTCCGGAACTGGCGAGGGCCATTTTCAAGCGGCTCGGGGTCGACCGGGTGCAACCCGTGCCGACCGAGTTCGGCTCGCTCATCCCCGGCCTGAACTCGCAGCAGTTCGACGTCGTGGCCGCCGGGATGTACGTCAACCCCGAGCGCTGCGAGCAGGTCATCTTCTCCGACCCGGACTATCAGATGCTCGATGCCTTCATCGTCCGGAAGGGCAACCCGAAAGGTTTGCACAACTACCAGGACGTCGTGAAGAAGGGCGCGAAATTCGCCACGGGTACCGGCTATGCGGAGATCCAGTACGCGGTCGACGCCGGCTACAAGGAGAGCGACATCCTGATCGTGCCGGACCAGGTCGCCGGGCTGAACGCCGTGGAGGCCGGCCGGGTCGACGTCTTCGCCGGTACCGCGCTCACCACCCGCGAAGTGGTGAGGAAGTCCTCGAAGGCCGAGGTCACCGAACCCTTCAAGCCGACCGTCGACGGCAAGCCGCACGTCGACGGGGGCGCCTTCGCCTTCCGCCCGACCGAGACGAGACTGCGCGACGCGTTCAACGTCGAGCTGCGGAGGATGAAGAAGAGCGGCGAGCTGCTCCGCGTCCTCGAGCCCTTCGGCTTCACCAAGGACGAGATGACGGATCTGACCGCGAAGGAGCTCTGCGGCTGATGACGTCAGGACTCTGGGAACTCGTACTGAAGGGCGTCTGGGTCACGATCCAGCTGCTGGTGTTCAGCGCGCTGCTGGGCGCCGCGGTGTCCTTCGTGGTCGGCGTCGCGCGCACCCACCGGCTGTGGATCGTCCGCTTCCTCGCGGGTCTCTACACCGAGGTGTTCCGCGGCACCTCCGCCCTGGTCATGATCTTCTGGGTGTTCTTCGTGCTGCCGATCGCCTTCGGCTGGCAGCTGGTGCCGCTGTGGGCGGGCACCCTCGCCCTCGGCCTGACGTACGGCGCGTACGGCTCCGAGATCGTGCGCGGCGCCCTGAGCGCCGTCGACCCGGCGCAGCGGGAGGGCGGCATCGCCCTCAGCTTCTCGCCCTGGCAGCGGATGAAGCTGATCCTGCTGCCGCAGGCCGTGCCGGAGATGATCCCGCCGTTCTCGAACCTGCTGGTCGAGCTGCTCAAGGGCACCGCGCTGGTGTCGGTCATGGGCATGGGCGACCTGACGTTCAGCGGCAACCTGGTGCGCCTGGCGCTCCAGGAGAGCGCGGAGATCTACACGTACATCCTGCTGATCTACTTCGTGATCGCCTTCCTGCTGACGCGGCTGATGCGCGGCCTGGAGAAGAGCCTGAAGGCGCGGGTCGGCAAGGCGCCGAAGAAGAAGACCGCCGCCGTGCGCGTCCCCGAGGGAAGTGGTGTCTCGTGAACTGGGACTGGAGCGCGGTCTCCGACTTCATGCCGTACTTCTGGGACGGTCTGCTGGTCACGCTGCAGGCGCTGGTGCTCGGCTCGCTGATCTCGTTCGCGCTGGGCCTGGTGTGGGCGCTGCTGATGCGGGCGCCGAGCCGCTGGGTGCGCTGGCCGGTGGGCGCCGTCACGGAGTTCGTGCGCAACACGCCGCTGCTGGTGCAGCTGTTCTTCCTGTTCTACGTGCTGCCCGAGTGGGGTCTGACCTTCTCGGCGCTGATGACCGGCGTCTTCGCGATCGGGCTGCACTACTCGACGTACACGATGCAGGTCTACCGGGCCGGCATCGAGGCCGTGCCGGTCGGCCAGTGGGAGGCCGCCACCGCGCTGAACCTGCCGCTGCGGCGGACCTGGACCGCGGTGATCCTGCCGCAGGCGGTACGCCGCGTGGTGCCGGCGCTCGGCAACTACGTGATCTCGATGCTCAAGGACACGCCGATGCTGATGGCGATCACCGTCCTCGAGATGCTCGGCGAGGCACGGCTGTTCTCGCAGCAGACCTTCCGGTTCACCGAGCCCGTCACGGTGATCGGCGTGGCCTTCATCGTGATCTCCTACCTGGCTTCCCTTGCCCTGCGATCCCTGGAGCGACGCCTTGTCCACTGACGCCCCCCTCATGCCCGAGAAGAATCCCGCCGGGCCCGGCCGCAGCGCCGGCACCGAGCTGATCCGTCTGGAGCGGGTCACCAAGCGGTTCGGCGACCACACGGTCCTGGACAACCTGGACTTCTCCGTGGACGCCGGCAAGCACGTCACGCTGATCGGCCCGTCCGGCTCCGGCAAGACGACGATCCTGCGGCTGCTGATGACGCTGCTCAAGCCCGACGAGGGCAGAATCACCGTGGACGGCGAGCAGCTGTTCCCGGCGCCCGAGAAGCAGGTCCGCGAGATACGCAAGAAGATCGGGATGGTGTTCCAGCAGTTCAACCTGTTCCCGAACATGACCGTCCTGCGGAACATCACGGAGGCCCCGGTCACCGTCCTCGGCATGTCGAGGGACGAGGCCGACGAGCGTGCCCGCGAGCTGCTGGAGCTGGTCGGCCTGACCGAGCACGTCGACAAGCACCCCGCGCAGCTGTCCGGCGGTCAGCAGCAGCGGGTGGCGATCGCACGGGCGCTGGCGATGCGGCCGCAGGTGCTGCTGCTGGACGAGGTGACCTCCGCACTGGACCCGGAGCTGGTCGCGGGCGTGCTGGACGTGCTGCGGGACATCGCCCGTTCCACGGACATCACGATGCTCTGTGTGACGCACGAGATGAACTTCGCGCGGGACATCTCCGACCAGGTCCTCATGTTCGACGCGGGCCGGGTCATCGAGGCGGGTTCCCCGGAGAAGATCTTCAGCGAACCCGAGCACGACCGGACGCGGGAGTTCCTCAGCGCCGTGCTGTGAGCGCATGACGGTGAGCGAACGCGCCGCCCCCAGCGACCACACCCTCCCCAGGTGGCCGCCCCGTCCCGGAGGCCGGCGCCGGGACGTGAGGGTGGCGCCGGGACGTGAGGATGATACGGGGCATGACAGCGGCATGTGCCGGGGTGGCGCGACCCGGTCGGTGGCTCGCGGACATCGGCCGGTGCCGGTCTTCGCGGGCCTCCTGCCCGTTACGGTGGAGCGGGACCGAAGGGACGAAAGCCGCTCCCCGACGGGGGCGGTGATCGCACGGCACCGATCGAGCGCAGGGGGAACCGTGGCGCGGGAGAACGAGCCGATCGTGCCGCACCACTCGGTCCAGGACACCCGGCGCGTCCTGGGCACGATCACCGACGGCCCGTTGCTGCTGTCCCGCCTGGAGTCACGCCCGGCGACGGCGCCGACGCTGGACATCCAGGAGTACGCGGTCGGCACGGTGTGCGCGGCCGTGCCCCTGCCGGCCGGTTCGACCGGATCGGCCGCGGGCTGCCTGGCGGTGTCGCTGCCGCTGCGACACCTCCACCGGCTGCGCGACGCGGCGGTCACCCTCCACCGCAACGCGGCGCCCGTACTGCTGTCCCTGGCACTGTGACCCACGTCGCCCGCCCCGCCCGATCCGGGCGGCCCGCCCCGGTGGACCGCCCTCGGCCCTCACCCCCGGCGGTCAGGAGCACCCCGGGGGACCAGGTATTATTTTGGTCGTCGCCCACCGCTTTGAGCGGACGGCGGGAGTCATGCGCCGCTAGCTCAGTTGGTTAGAGCAGCTGACTCTTAATCAGCGGGTCCGGGGTTCGAGTCCCTGGCGGCGCACCGGTGAGGGGCCTCTCGTGGGAGCGAGAGGCCCCTCGGCGTTTCTCACGGGCCGGGCGTGGTCAGCCAGTGGTGGAGGGAACTCCGGCGACGAGCAACCCGTGGGTGGTCACCGCCGCGTCCCTGCCGGGCCGGGGTCCGGATGCTGTGACCCTCCCCGGATCGGCGGACCGTGTCCGACGGGCGTTCAGAACGTGACGTCGGAGCAGGCGTAGAACGCGTTGGCCGTGTCGGCGATCGTCCACACCGCGAGGATGACGTGGTGCCCGCTCAGCCCGGACGGCAGCTGTCCGCTGTGGGAGAGGGTCTGCGGCGGACGCTGACCGCCGTAGGGCACCGTCAGGAACGGGGTGAGGTTGAGGTCCGAGCGGGACAGCGCGTGGTCCTGGTTCCAGCCCGGCTTCGTGACGAAGTACTTGAAGTCGGTCGTGGAGTGCATCGCGGTGAACTGCCAGCGGAAGGTGTAGTTCTGGCCGCCCGTGACGCGGGTGGTGGGCCAGGCGCCGCCCGAGGGCGTCCGCGGGCTGTCGAGCTGGGCGAACGGCGCGTTGCCCGCCGAGCAGAGCCTGCCGTCGGCCGGTCCTGCCGACGGGAAGCCCTTCGGGCCCTCGACGCTCTGCGGCTCCCACTGGATGTTGCCGCAGTTGGTGACCATGCCGTTCTGGCACATCTTCTGCCTGCTGAGGGGGAGATCGGTGTAGCCGTGGCCGCTGGCACCACCGGAGGAGAGCACGAGCGCTCCGGTCGTGGCCAGTCCCACCGCGGCTGCGTACAACTTGGTCCGTGTGCGCATGCTGCCGCTCCAGGTGAACGTGGGGGATGTCATGAGCCGTGCAGGTCTAGACCAAGTTCAGATTATTGCCGAGAGTTGAACATGTCCATACCAATCACGGGCCGGTTTCGCCACGCCCCGAGCAGAACGCCACCGTGAGGTCCTTCACCAGTACCTTGCGCTCGTAGTCGTCCAGGTCGACCAGTCCGCGCAAGGTCAGCCGGGTCACCGTGTCCTCCACCGAGTCCACCACCGAACCGAGGACACTCGCCCGCTGCCGCGCGTCCAGCTCCGCGAGCCGGCGCCGGTGCATGACGGCGGCCACCTCGGGCGCGTACTCCACCCGGACCGGCCGTACCGAGAACACCTCCAGGCCGACCGGCGCCGTCTCCGCCGCCACCAGCCGCGTCAGCGCCTCCCCGGCCGCGTCCGGCCCGCCCCGCGCGCCACCCGGCGGCTGCACCGGCACCCGGGCGAGCGCCGCCTCGACGCACTCGCGCAGATACGCCTCGTGGTCCTCGACGCCCAGCGTGGCCCGCGCGGTGTCCCGCACCCGCCACACCACCAGCGTCACCACGCGCAACGCGACCCCGTCGCCGTCCGCCGCCGGCATCGGATGTCCGCGCCAGTGCCGCAGCCGTACGTCCACCCGGCGGCGCAGCAGCAGCGGGTTGACCCACATCAGTCCGGTCCGCCGTACGGTCCCCCGGTACCGGCCGAACAGGCCGAGCACCCACGCCCGCCCGGTAAGGCCCCGGGCCAGGCCGCCGAAGCCGACCAGGCCCAGCGCCCCGGCGCCCGCGAACGCCGCCCACTGCGCGGGGCCGAGCCCGGCGCCCACCTGCGCCGGCAGCCCCAGCGCCCGCACCGCGAGGGCCGGCAGTGCTCCCGCCCACCACGCGGTGACCGCTCCCCCGGCCAGCCCGCCCGCCCCGGCGAGCACCCCGGCGGCACCCGGCAGCACCCGGGCCGGGTGTTCCGTGAGGCCGGGGTCCGTCCCGGGCACCGGCCGCGCCGGCCCGTGGGCCCGTGTCCGCGGCTGTTCCCCGGTGCCGTACCGGCGTGCCACGACGGTGGTCTCGACGGGCACCGGCGTCTGGTCGGGTTCGTCGCGGAACAGCAGGTGGACCGGGATCTCGGTGGTCGACTCGTTCTGGATGAGCCGGGCGGCCCGTACCGGCCCCTCGGCGAAGCCGTCGGGCTCGGGCGTCCGTGACGTGGTCGTGCTCATGCGTGCTTCCAGCCTCCGCGCCAGATGCGTCACAACAGGGATGAGGGGGTGGTGAGGAAGGGGGTGGGATGAGTCAGGCGAACAGGCGGCGCCAGGTTTCCGGGCCCGGGTAGCCGTCCGCCGCTCCACCGTGCCGGCCCTGGGCGCGCTGGAACGCCTCGACGTTGCGCCGGCCGGCCTCGGTCCAGCGAGAGCCCGGACCTCTCGTGCAGTGCCTGCCGAACCCCTTCTGTGGTCCGTCCAGCCGCCGAAGATGACGACATGTGAGCCGTCCTCGGGGTCGGGCGCGTGGTGAAAGAGGAGAATGTCGCCGGGCTGGAGTTCCTTCGGGGGCAGGACGGTCTCGGCGGCCAGGGCGGGTGCCGCGTGACCCGCGCCGGGTGCCGTGGCGGACGCGGCGGCCGCCTCGGCGGTCCGCCGCACCGCCGGGCGACCGGTGGCGCGTCCGTCCGGGACATACGGCGGAACACACCGCCGGACAACACAACCGGGGCAGTCGCAGTCGTTCGCCGGATCGAATTCCTCGAATGCCGGAGCCTCCATGCGATGACCTTCACATGTCCATGGGAAATGTCCCTGCGGATGCACGTGATCAGTTTCGCAACCGTCCTCCCGACGCGCATGCTGACGGTCCGAACGATGGACGCGACGCCCGTTCCGCGGCCGTGCCCCGGCCCCTTTCGCCCCGCTCGGGCGCCGGCGCGCGCTCCCCGCGGCAACCGGGTCCAGGAGAGCGGGGTTCCGGTCGCCCCTCGCGCGTGCGCGCGGTGCGGAGCACCCGTCGGCGTCCGGTAGAGTTCTCTCGTCACGCGCCGCTAGCTCAGTTGGTTAGAGCAGCTGACTCTTAATCAGCGGGTCCGGGGTTCGAGTCCCTGGCGGCGCACCGATACGGCGGGCCCCTCGTGCGAACGAGGGGCCCGCCGTCGTGTGACCGGCTATGTTCGCGCCACGGCACGGGAGAGCACGGCCGCCGGGCGCGTTCCCGAGCCGGGCCTCGTTGAACCGGACGCGCCGGCCGCCCGTAAGAAAGAGCGAGCCGCGCCCGGACACGCCTGCTCCACCGGAACCGACCGGCACCGCGATCCGCCCTTGTGATCAAGACGGACACCGTAGAAACCTGGCCCCTCACGACGCCGCGGGGCCGCGGCGATTGGGGACGGACAGCCGGTTGCCGGGTGAGGCCACGGGGCGAGAAGCCCTGTTTCCGGCCGGATGCCGAGACGGGCATCATGCAACCGGAAGGTAGCTTTGCCATGTCTATAAAATGTGTCGATGACGTGGTGACAGCGGCCCACCACCGATACGTCTGTGAAGGGTCGAGGGGTGCTCGGCGCGGGCGGCAGGAAGCGACCGATACACGCACTGACCCGCGTGGAAGCGACCGATACACGCACTGACCCGCGTGTGGGGGGATGACTCATGACGCCGACACCGGCGGGCGGTGGACCGGACCACGATCCGTCCCCGACCACCCAGCTCCGGGTGCCCTGGCACCGCGGCGGAGACCACGCAGACAGCAGCGGCAGCGGCAGCGGCAGCGGCAGCGGCGGGAACACCGGGACGTTCCGCAGGATCAGGAAGGCCCTGCCCCGCTACGACTACGAGCACTACAGCCGGCTCGCGGGGCCCCTCACCCAGCCCGGCCCGGGCACGCCGTACCGGGTGCAGTACCGCTCGCTGATTTCCCAGGAGCCGCACCGCATCCGCGTCGCGCTGATGCTGGCCGCCGCCCCGGTGCTCTCCCTGGTGCTGCTGTTCTGGCTGCTGCAGCCCGCGCACTGGACCGAGCGCGACTATCCCGCGTTCGACTGGCTGCCCGCCCTCGACGTCGTGATGCTCGTGTCGATCGGCCTGATCGAGTTCTTCCGGTGCATGAACGTCCTGTCCAACGCGCACGCCACCCTCGTCGCCCGCGACCCGGTCCCGGTGGTGCCCGAGACCGGCACGCGCGTCGCCTTCCTCACCTCCTTCGTGCCCGGCAAGGAGCCGCTGGAGATGGTGACGAAGACCCTGGAGGCCGCGGTGAAGATCCGGCACCGGGGCCTCGTGCACGTCTGGCTCCTCGACGAGGGCGACGACCCGGGGGTGAAGGAGGTCTGCGCGCGGCTGGGCGTGCACCACTTCTCCCGCAAGGGAGTCGCGAAGTGGAACCAGGCCAAGGGCCCGCACCGGGCCAGGACCAAGCACGGCAACTACAACGCCTGGCTCGACGCGCACGGCGACGCCTACGACTTCTTCGCCTCCGTCGACACCGACCACGTGCCGCTGCCGAACTACCTGGAGCGGATGCTCGGCTACTTCCGCGACCCGGACGTCGGCTTCGTCATCGGCCCGCAGGTCTACGGCAACTACGACAACTTCGTCACCAAGGCCGCCGAGTCGCAGCAGTTCCTCTTCCACGCGCTGATCCAGCGGGCCGGCAACAAGTACGGCGCGCCCATGTTCGTCGGCACCTCCAACGCCGTACGCATCCCGGCCCTGAAACAGATCGGCGGGCTGTACGACTCGATCACCGAGGACATGGCCACCGGCTTCGAGATCCACCGCCACAAGAATCCGGCGACGGGGAAGAAGTGGCGCTCGGTCTACACCCCGGACGTGCTCGCCGTCGGCGAGGGCCCCAGCGCCTGGACGGACTTCTTCACCCAGCAGATGCGCTGGTCACGAGGGACGTACGAGACGATCCTCAAGCAGTACTGGAAGGGCTGGTACTCGCTGCCGCCGGGCAAGCTCTTCAACTACACGATGATGATCATCTTCTATCCGATGTCGGCCCTGAACTGGATCCTGGCCGCGCTGAGCTGCGCACTGTTCCTGGGGCTCGGTGCGTCGGGCGTGAACATCGACCCGGCGGTCTGGCTGATGCTCTACGGCAACGCCTCCGCCCTCCAGATCGGCCTGTACGTCTGGAACCGCCGCCACAACGTCTCGCCGCACGAGCCGGAGGGCTCCGGCGGGGTCGCCGGCATGGTGATGTCCGCGCTGTCCGCCCCGCTGTACGCGAAGGCGCTGATCGACTCCGCGCTGCGCCGCAAGAGCAAGTTCGTGGTCACGCCCAAGGGCGACTCGGCGAGCCCGGACCGGTGGTTCGCGACGTTCCGCTACCACTGGTACTTCGTCGCCGTCTTCGGCGGCTCGATCGCCGCCGGTCTCGTCTACGGCCACGCACACCCCGCCATGATCATCTGGGCGACGTTCGCCCTGCTGATCACCGCGACGCCGGTCCTCGTCTGGCGGCACGGGCTGCGGAAGGAGCGCAGGGGGGCGCGGCGGGGGAAGAAGCGGCCGGCCGCCCACGCCGCGCACACGCCGCAGGGGCCGCAGCCGCCCCGGACGTCCGCGCCGCAGATGCCGCAGCAGCGGTCCGTGCGTGCCGCGCCGGACCCGGCGCCGTCCGAACAGACCATGCAGATCACCCTGGACGGACTTGGGGGACGTAAGGAATGAAAGACCGTGCCGGCCGCCGCAGGGCCCGTCGTTTCGCGATAGGCACCGCGGTGGTAGTCGCGCTGGCCGGGACGAACGGGCCGTGGCTCTACCGCTTCGGCTCCGAGAAATACCACCAGTACCAGATCAACAAGGCCGAGTACAAAGCCGAGAACGGCCACTGGGACATCGTCGAATTCCCGGAGGAATACCGGCAGAACACCATCCACGCGGCGCTGCTTCGCACCGGGAAGGTGCTGCTCGTGGCGGGTTCGGGCAACAACCAGGACAACTTCGACGCGAAGCGGTACGACACCCGGATCTGGGACCCCGTCAAGGGCACCGTCAAGAAGGTGCCGACGCCGACCGACCTGTTCTGCACCGGCCACACCCAGCTGGCGAACGGCAATCTGCTGATCGCGGGCGGCACCAAGCGGTACGAGAAACTCAAGGGCGACGTGGAGAAGGCCGGCGGCCTGATGATCGTCCACAACGAGAATCCGGACAGGCCGATCACGCTGCCCGCGGGCACCAAGTTCACCGGCAAGCGGAACGGCAAGACCTTCGTGTCGAAGGACCCGGTGCTCGTGCCGCGCGCGAAGAAGGTCTTCGACCCGGTGACCGGCGTGTTCGTGCGCAACGACCCCGGGCTCGGCCGGATCTACGTCGAGGCGCAGCAGGAGGGCGCCCGGCACGAGACGGGCACCCAGGACAACTACCGGATCCAGGGCCTGTCCGGCGCCGACGCGCGCAACACGTACGGGATGGCGCAGAAGCTCGCCCTGGACAAGAAGGATTTCCAGGGGATCCGGGACGCCTACGAATTCGACCCGGTGGCGGAGAAGTACATCAAGGTCGACCCGATGAAGGAGGCCCGCTGGTATCCGACGCTCACCACCCTGAGCGACGGCCGCGTTCTCAGCGTCTCCGGTCTGGACGACATCGGCCAGCTGGTCCCCGGCAAGAACGAGGTGTTCGACCCGAAGACCCGGACGTGGGAGTACACCGACAAGCTACGGCAGTTCCCCACGTACCCGGCGCTGTTCCTGACGCAGAACGGCAAGCTGTTCTACTCGGGGTCCAACGCGGGCTACGGGCCGGACAATGTGGGCCGCGACCCGGGCGTGTGGGACGTGGGCACCAACACGTTCCGGAAGATTCCCGGGCTGAGCGATCCGGCGTTGCTGGAGACGTCCGGCACGGTGCTGCTGCCGCCCGCGCAGAAGCAGACGTACATGGTGATCGGCGGGGGCGGGGTCGGCGAGTCCCAGCGGTCGAGTGAGAAGACGCGGATCGTCGATCTCGCGGCGGACGCACCGGAGTTCGTGGACGGGCCGTCGCTGGAGAAGGGCACCCGCTACCCGCAGGTGTCGGTGCTGCCCGACGACTCGGTGCTGGTGTCCGGCGGCTCGGAGGACTACCGGGGCCGCGGCGGCTCCGACATCCTTCAGGCGCGGCTGTACGACACGAAGCGGAACGCGTTCGAGCGCGTCGCCGATCCGCTGGTGGGCCGCAACTACCACTCCGGGTCCGTGCTGCTGCCCGACGGGCGCGTGATGTTCTTCGGCTCCGACCCGCTGTACGCGGACGAGGCCGACACCAAGCCGGGCGAGTTCGACCAGCGCATCGAGATCTACACGCCGCCGTACCTCTACCGGGGGCAGCGGCCGTCGCTGTCCGGCGGGCCGCGGACCGTCGCGCGGGGCGGGACGGGCACGTTCAGCTCGGCGCAGGCATCGTCGGTGCGGCAGGCGCGGCTGATCCGGCCCAGCGCCTCCACCCATGTCACCGACGTCGACCAGCGGTCCGTCGCGCTGGACTTCCGGGTGTCCGGGGACAAGGTGACGGTCACCGTGCCGACGAACCGGAACCTCGTCCCGTCGGGCTGGTACATGCTGTTCGTGACGGACGGGCAGGGTGTGCCGAGCAGGGCTCAGTGGGTGCGGGTGCCTTAGGCGTGTGCTGCTCGGGGCGCCCTCGGAACCCTCGGGGAGCCTCTAGGACGGTGAAGCCTCCGCCAGTGCCAGCGCGTAGGCGGGCCACCACTGGCCCGCCTTCGGGCCGCCCTTGCACTCGCCGTCGGACTCGCCCGGCCGCTTGACCCACAGGTACGCGTCGACCAGCGGGTCCGCCGTCTTCGTCGTCGGGGTCTCGCCGAGGGCCCGGCCCGGCGGGTTGCACCAGCGTTCGCCCGGGTCGCCCTCGGTGTACGGACCGTTGCCGTTGCGGCTGGTGTCGACGACGAAGTGCTTGCGCCCGACCTTCGCGGACAGCTTCCTGCCGTACGCGACGGACTCGTCGGTGCCGTAGAAGTTCGAGACGTTCACCGCGAAGCCGTCGGCCCGGTCGATGCCCGCCCACTTCAGCGGCTCGAAGATCTGGTCGGGGTTGCCCCAGCCGGCATTGCCCGCGTCCAGGTAGACCTTCGTGTTCTTCAGGGCCGTGAGCTTGGTGACCGCGTCCTTGAGGAGGTCGTAGCGCTCCTCGTGGTACTCGCCCGGGGTGCAGCCGTCCACCAGGTGCAGGACCGCGTCCGGTTCGAGGACGACCGTCGCCGGGCGGTCCCCGATGCCCCTGGCCACGGCGTCGGTCCAGGCCCGGTAGGCGTTGCCGTCGGCGGCGCCGCCCCGCGAGTACTGGCCGCAGTCGCGGTGCGGGATGTTGTAGAGGACGAGGAGCGCGGTACGGCCCGCCTTCGCGGCGGCCCCGGTGAAGCCGCGGGCCTCCTGCTCGGGCCGCTCCGCGCCGACCCACTCGGCGACCGGCTGCTCGGCGATCTCCCGGACCTTGTCGGCCTCGGCCTGCTTGCCGGCCTTCTCGTAGCCGGCGACCTGACGGGCCGCCGTACCGTCCGGGTTGACCCAGAACGGGCTGGTTCCCGCGGGCCTCTGGGTGATACCGGCCGCGCCGGTCTCGTCCTGCGCCCCGCCCTTGTCGCCGCCGGAACAACCCGCCACCAGCAGTGCCGCCCCCAGCGCCAGCGCGGCCGCCCGCGTGCCGCCCGTGGCGATTCCCCCCCTGCCGCCGTACATCCGTTCCCCCTTGGTGCACCATCCCGAATTCCCATCCTGGCACACGGCCGCGCACCGTCCGCCGGACCGTCACGGGGCCGTGGGTACCCTGCGGCACCCGGTCACCGGACCGGGCCGGTGAGGTACGCCGAGACGACCACGTTCGCCGTGTACCTGCGGCTCGCCCGGTCGAAGCCGCCGCCGCAGGTGATCAGCCGCAGCTCGGCCCGCCCCGCACTCCGCGGCCCGTACGCCTGCCGGGCGTCGAAGCGGTCCCGGGGGAGAACCCGCACGTCGTCGACGGTGAACTCGGCGACCCGGGCGTCGTCACGGACCACGCGGATCCGCGCGCCCGGCTTCAGCGCGCTGACCTTGTAGAAGACGGCGGGCCTGGTCTCGGTGTCGACGTGGCCGACCAGCAGCGCCGTGCCGGCCTCGCCGGGGGTGACACCGGCCGCGTACCAGCCGACGACGCCGGGGCGGTCGAACGGCGGTGCTCGCAGTGCGCCCCGGCTGTCGATGCCGGAAGCCACGACCGGCGCGCGCACGCCCAGGTAGGGGATGTCGAGGCGTTGCGGCAGCGCTCCGGCCAACGGCTGGGCGCCACGGGGCAGTCCGGAACCCGGCGGGCGGCCCACCGCCGCCATGTCTCCGGTGGCCGTCCCGGGCGCGCCCTGCCGGACCTCCGTCGCCTCGCGGCCCCACAGCCACAGGGCGAGCAGCAGCACCGCCCAGGCGAGGCCGGTCAGCAGCCGGCCGCCGCCGGCGGAATGCTCGTGGTCGTGGTCGGACATGGTCAGTCCGGTCTGCGGCTCCGGCGGCGTACACCGCCGAGCGCGACAGCCCCCGCGGCGACCGACGCGAGGACGAGGCCGGTCACCACGTGGACCGTGCCGGGGCCGGTCCTGTCCTCATGGGACTTGGCGGCGGCGAGCCTCGCCGTGCCGCCACCGCCCGCTTCCACGGGGGCGACGGGGGACGCGGGGACACCGGAACGCACGGGGCGTGCGGGGTCGGGGTGTGCGGGTGCCGCGGACTTCGCCGGCTGCTCGGTTTTCGCCGGCTCCTCGGGCTTGGGCGGCTTGTCGAGCCCGGGCGGCTTCTCGGGCGCGGGCGGCTTCTCGGGCTGGGGAGGCTTCTCGGGCTTCGGCGGGCGTACGGGGTCGGGTTGCTGTCGTGGCTGCCGTTCGCGCGCTTTCCCGACGGTGATCGTGCCGATGCGGCCGCTGCCGCCGCAGGCCACCCGCACGTCGTAGGTGCCGGCCCCGACCGTGGAGCGGATGCGGCTCTCACCGGTGAGTCCGCCCTCGGAGGCGGTGAGCCGGACGTCCGCCACGAACACCGTCGAGACGACGATCGCGGTGCGTTCCGCGCAGTCCGCCACGCGGAGCCTGACGTCGGAGCCGGGCTCCGGTGACCTGGGGGTCACGGTCAGACCCGACGCGTCGTCGTTCGCGAGCGCCGGGGAGACCAGGGCCGGGGAGGCCGCGTACGCCGGGGACGCCGCCGGGGTGAGAGCGGCGGCCGCCAGGAGCCCCGTACAGAACGTGACTTTCAGAGAACCCATCGTCAACCTCCAGATATCTGGAGGTTCCTCCCGGCGGACCGGCCCCGCATCCCGGCGGGGCCGGGGGCTGCGCCATGTGGGTGGTGCATGCCGGGGGACAGGTTTCGGCGGGCCCGCTGTGAGGCGGGAGGACCGCCTGAGAGTTCAGACGCGGTCCACCAGGTCCGCGATCGATTCCACGACCTCCGAGGGCCGGTACGGGAACGCGTCGACCTGTTCGGGCCGGGTCAGCCCGGTCAGCACCAGGAACGTCTGCATCCCGGCCTCCATGCCGGCCAGTACGTCCGTGTCCATCCGGTCGCCGATCATCGCGCTGGACTCGGAGTGCGCGCCGATGGTGTTGAGGCCGGTGCGCATCATCAGCGGGTTCGGCTTGCCCGCGAAGTACGGCTGCCTGCCGGTCGCCCTGGTGATGAGGGCGGCCACCGCGCCCGTCGCCGGGAGCGGGCCCTCGGCGGACGGGCCCGTCTCGTCGGGGTTGGTGCAGATGAAGCGGGCGCCGCCGTTGATGAGCCGTACGGCCTTGGTCATGGCCTCGAAGGAGTACGTGCGGGTCTCTCCGAGGACCACGTAGTCGGGCTCGTGGTCGGTGAGGATGTAGCCGATGTCGTGCAGCGCCGTGGTGAGCCCGGCCTCGCCGATGACGTACGCCGAGCCGCCCGGCCGCTGGTCGTCCAGGAACTGCGCGGTGGCCAGCGCCGACGTCCAGATGTTCTCGATCGGCACGTCCAGGCCCATGCGGCGCAGGCGGGCGTGCAGGTCGCGGGGCGTGTAGATGGAGTTGTTGGTGAGGACCAGGAAGGGCCGTTCGGCGTCCTTGAGTTTCCTGAGGAAGGCGTCGGCGCCGGGGATCGGCACACCCTCGTGGATGAGCACCCCGTCCATGTCGGTGAGCCACGACGCGATGGGCTTGCGGTCTGCCATGTGTTCCGACTCCTGGCGTGCGGGCGTGCGTTCGTCCCTTCGTACGGACAGGGCGGGCGTCGGGCACCGGGACCACGGCGTACCGGCGCGCCGGTGCCCCAGCCTAATCAGACCGAGTCCGACGGGCCCCGGGGCTCCCGCCGGGGACCGGCCACGGCCGTGCGTCAGCGCCGTAGCCGTCCGCGGAGGTATACGAACGTGCAGCCCAGGGCGGCGAGCAGCGCGGCGACCGCCAGGGTGGTACGGGCCCGGGAGAGGCGGGTGCCGCTGGTGAGGGCGAGCTCGTCGGCCGGCGGCCGGCGGCCCGGCAGGACCCCGGGGGCGGTGGGCGGAGCGGACTCGTCCCCGCGTGGCGGGAGTCCACTGGCGTCGGGCCCGACGTCGACGCCCCCGTCGTCGCGGGACTCGGTCCCGGTCGCGGTCGCGTCGGGGAGGGGCGGCGTGCCCGCGCGGACGATGCGGAAGCGGTAGTCGCCGGACTGTCCGATCCAGTCGCCGTCGTCGCCTCGGCGCTGCACCACGGCGGCGGTGGCGGTGACGTCGTTCGCGACGGCGTCCGAGGTGACGGACAGCCGGACGGTCACGGTGCGGGTCTGGCGGGGGCCGACGGTGAGGCCGGGGGCGGCGCCGGTGGCGAAGGCACCGACGAGTTCGTCCCGGTCGGTCGCTTCGAGCCGTACGGCACGCGGGCGTCCCCCGGCGTAGAACTCCAGCCGTGCCTGGGAGGCGCGCAGGGCACGCTTGGCGTCGACGAGTACGACGACGGGGTGGACGTCCTCGCAGGTCCGGCCGGTGGTGTTCGTCAGGTCCAGGAACCAGGTGCCGGGGCGGCCGCCCGCCTCGTAGGACCGGGGGCCGCCGTGGATGCGGGTGGTGAGCGGGAAGGTTCGGCCGTCGGCCGCGCAGGACGCGCCGGGGTCACGCGGCGGGGCGTGGGTTCCGGCCACGGCCGCGGCCACGGGCGGGACGAGGGTGGCCGCGGCGAGAACGAGGCGCAGAAACGTCGACAATCGCATGAACAGGTGAGTCTGCCGACCCCGGGAGTCGTGGCCCGGCGCCGCTCCGGGGCCGGGCCGAGGTGCGCCCGATCGGCGGACGCGCGCGTACACCGGGTGGGCGGTGCGTCTTCGGGGCGGGGCGGATGTCCGGACGGGGCGGGGCGGACCGTTGGACGGGTCAGGGGTGGACCGGCGGACAGGTCAGGGCGGACCGGCGGACGGGTCAGGGACGGACAGGTCAGGGGTGGACCGGCGGACGGGTCGGGGTGTGGGGCGAGGGGGTGACGCGTGGGGGCCCACGCTCCCGGAGCGTCACGCCACCGAGCCCGCGCACGTCCCCCAACCCGCGCACGCCCCCGGCGCGTCACGCCCCCCGCCCGAACACCGGCGCCAGCACCAGCTGCGCCGCCCCCTCCGCGACCCCCCACTCCCCGCCGCCGGCGACCCTCACCGGCACCGCGCCCTCCGCCCGCCCCTCCCTGCGGGCCCGGGCCTCCAGCACCGCCCCCACGCCCCGCACGAACTCCCCCGGCGCCCCCGCCACCGTCCGCCCGCCGAGCAGGACGAGGTCGATGTCGAGCAGTCCGACGAGGTTGGCGGCCCCGGCGCCCAGGACCCGCGCCGCCTCCCCCGTCTCGCCCCGCGCCACGGCGGCCAGGCACAGCGCCTCGACGCACCCCCGCTCCCCGCACCCGCACAGCGGCCCGTCCAGCTGAATGACCTGGTGCCCGAACTCCCCGGCCCCGGTCCGCGCCCCCCGGTGCAGGGTCCCGCCGATCACCAGACCGGCACCGAGCCCCGTACCGAGATGCAGGTAGGCGAAGGAGGAACCGCCCCCGCCCTCTCCCCCGGCCGCGAGCCCCAGTGCCGCGGCGTTGGTGTCCTTGTCCACGACGGCCGGCACCCCGAGCCGCCGTGCCAGCGCGTCCCGCAGGGGGAAGCCGTCCCACTCGGGGAACCCGGTCACCCGTTGCGTCACACCCCGCACATGATCGAGCGGCCCGGGAAGGGCGACGCCCACGCCGAGCACCGGGGGCCGGCCCGCGCCGCCGGTCAGCGCCTCGGTCTCGCGGGCCGCCTCGCCCACCACGGCGTCCGCCCCGCCCCCCAGGTCCAGTGGCCGCCGCCGTCGGCCCACCACCGCGCCGTCGAGATCCACGAGCACCGCCCGCAGTTCGTCGCGGTCGAGATGCAGCCCCACCGCGTGCCCGGCGTCCGGCACCAGCCGCAGCACCGTGCGCGGTTTGCCGCCCGTGGAGGCCCGCTGTCCGGCCCGCGCCACCAGGCCGTCCTCCCGCAGCCGCGCCGTGATCTTGCTGACGGCCTGCGGGGTGAGGCCGGTCCGCTCGGCCAGTTCCAGCCGGCTGATGCCCCCGGTGCCCGCCGCGCGCAGCAGGTCGAGCACGAGCGCGGCATTGTGGCTGCGCGGGGCGAGCGGGTGGCCGCCGTCGTTCGTCCTGTTCACCCACCCATTCTCGGCCCTGCTTGCACTTTGGCAACACGGTTGCCAAAGTGGTCGCATGACTGGTACTCCCCCCGGCACCCCCCGGCATCCCGGCGGCCCCCTGCGCGTCGGCCTGGTCGGCTACGGCCTCGCGGGCTCCGTGTTCCACGCGCCGCTGATCGCCGCCACCGAGGGCCTGGCCCTGGACACGGTGGTCACCTCGAACCCCGAGCGGCAGCAGCGGGCACGAGCCGAGTTCCCGGACGTGCGCGTGACCGCGTCGCCGGACGAGCTGTTCGCCCGCGCCGGCGATCTCGACCTGATCGTGGTCGCGTCCCCGAACAAGACGCACGTCCCGCTCGCCACCACCGCCCTGAAGGCCGGTCTGCCGGTCGTCGTGGACAAGCCGGTCGCGGGCACGGCGGCCGAGGCGCGCGAGCTGGCCGCCCTCGCCGAGGACCGGGGGCTGCTCCTGTCGGTCTTCCAGAACCGCCGCTGGGACAACGACTTCCTGACCCTGCGCAAGCTGCTGGCCGACGGCGGGCTGGGCGACGTATGGCGGTTCGAGTCGCGGTTCGAGCGGTGGCGCCCGCGGCTCAAGGGCGGCTGGCGCGAGTCCGGCGACCCTGCGGAGATCGGCGGTCTGCTGTACGACCTCGGCAGCCACGTCGTCGACCAGGCGCTGGTCCTGTTCGGCCCCGTGGCGTCCGTGTACGCGGAGACGGTGGTCCGGCGGGAGGGGGCGGAGACGGACGACGACACGTTCATCGCGCTGACGCACGTCGGTGGCGTCCGCTCCCACCTGCACGTCTCGTCGACGACCGCGCAGCTCGGCCCGCGCTTCCGGGTGCTCGGCTCACAGGCGGGCTACGTCAAGTACGGCCTCGACCCGCAGGAGGCCGCCCTGCGCGAGGGCCGGCGCCCGGGGCGTGACGGGGAGGAGGGCTGGGGCACCGAGCCCGAGTCGCTGTGGGGCCGCGTCGGCGCCGGCGAATCCCCGCCGACCGGCGGTGGACGCGCCGAACCGACCCTGCCGGGCGACTACCCCGCCTACTACGCGGCCGTGGCGCACGCCCTCCGCGCCGGCGGCCCCAACCCGGTGACCGCCGGGGAGGCCGCGGCGACGCTCGACGTACTGGAGGCGGCCCGCCGTTCGGCCCGCGAGCAGCGGGTGGTGACGCTGTGACCCGCGACCGCGATGTGCGCAGCCCCGGCACCGAGACCGTCCCGACCCTGGGCGAACTGGAGGCGCAGGAACACCGTCTGGTCTTCCGGCGGTTCACCCACGACGACGCCTGGGCGCTCGGCTCGCTGCTGGTGGAGACGGCCCGGGAGCGGCAGGCCCCGGTGGCTGTCGACATCCACCGCGCCGGCCAGCAGCTCTTCCACGCCGCCCTGCCCGGCTCCACCCCGGACAACGACGCCTGGATCGCCCGCAAACGCCGGGTGGTGGAACGCTACGGCAGCGCGTCGTACCTGGTCGGTGCCCGGTACCGGGCCAAGGGCACGACGTTCGAGGAGTCCTCGCGGCTCGACCCCGACAGGTACGCGGCGCACGGCGGTTCCTTCCCGATCACCGTCGAGAACGTGGGCGTGATCGGCGCGGTGACGGTGTCCGGTCTGCCGCAGCTGGAGGACCACCGCCTCGTCGTGGAGGCACTGGAGCGGTTCCTCCACAGGAAGTGACGGGGACCGGGAAGGGACGGGGACCGGGAAGGGACGGGGACCGGGAAGGGACGGGGACCGGCGGGATTATCCGGCGCCGCCCTCCGGTTGGGACGTGGTGGACGACGACCGTCGGTCACGGCGTACGGCGGCTGCCGGACACGGCGCTCGCCGGACACGGCGGCACTGCACCCCACCGGAGGGATCGGCACCGATGAACGGCACCACGGGCACCTCAGGAACCCCGGCCCGAACCCCGGCCCGGACTCCCGGCACCACGGGCCCGGAGGAAACGGGTCCGAAGGAAACGGGTCTGAAGGAAACGGGCCTGAAGGAGACGGTCGGACGCCACGGCATCTGGAGTGCCGGCCTGCGCGCCGAGGACGCGGAGGGGCGCGCCGAGCGTGCCGACGCCGTCGCCGAGCTGGAAGACCTCGGCTTCGGCGCCGTATGGCTCGGCGGCAGCAGCTCCACCGGGAACGCGCGCCCGCTCCTCGACGCGACCTCGCGCATCGTCGTCGGCACCAGCATCCAGAGCATCTGGCAGTACGGCCCCGACACGACCGCGGCGGCCTTCGCGGAACTGGAGGCGACCCACCCGGGCCGCTTCGTGCTGGGCCTGGGTGTGAGCCACGCCAAGCTGGCCGAGCAGTACCGCCGCCCGTACTCGGCCCTGGTCGCGTACCTCGACGCGCTGGACGGCGCCGGGGTGCCCGCGGACCGCCGGGCGCTGGCCGCCCTCGGCCCGAGGACGCTGGAGCTGTCCCGGGACCGGGCGGCCGGCGCGCTCCCGTACCTGGTCACGCCCGAGCACACGGCGCGGGCCCGCGGCATCCTGGGCGACGGCCCACTGCTCGCCCCCGAGCTGAAGGTGATCCTGGACCCGGATGCGGGCCGCGCCCGCGCCCTGGCCCGTGACGTGCTGGCTCTGTACCTGGCCCTGCCGAACTACACGAACAACCTTTTGCGGCTCGGCTTCACCGAGGACGACCTGACCGGCGGCGGCAGCGACCGCCTGGTGGACGCGGTGTTCGCGTGGGGCGGCGAGTCCCGTGTCCGGGACCGCATCGCCACGTTCCACGCGGCGGGCGCCGACCACGTCGCGCTCCAGGTGATCAACGAGGCCTCACGCCAGTCCCTCCCGAGGGAGGAATGGCGCAGGCTGGCGTCGCTCCTGGCCTGAGACCTCGGCGTCGGCAGGCGCCGCGGGCCCTACGACGCGTCCCTCACCTCCTGCCGCTGCCGCCCCAGCCCCGAGACCTCCAGCTCGACGACGTCCCCGGCCCGCAGGTAGGGCTTCGGCTCCGGATGCCCCATCGCGACCCCGGCCGGCGTACCGGTGTTGATGACGTCACCCGGATACAGCGTCATGAACCGGCTGACGTACCGCACGACTTCGCCGACGGGGAAGATCTGCGAGGCCGTCGTACCGTCCTGCTTCAGCTCCCCGTTGACCCACAGCCGCAGCGCGAGAGACTGCGGGTCGGGCACCTCGTCGGCGGTCACGAGCCACGGCCCGAGCGGGTTGAAGGTCTCGCAGTTCTTACCCTTGTCCCAGGTCCCGCCCCGCTCCATCTGGAACTCCCGCTCGGACACGTCGTGCGCGACCGCGTACCCGGCGACGTGCGCGAGCGCTTCCTCCGCCGAGCCTAGGCAGCGGGCCGTACGGCCGACGACGACCGCGAGTTCGACCTCCCAGTCAATCTTCGCCGAGCCGCGCGGCACGAGCACCGTGTCGTACGGCCCGACCACCGTGTCCGGCGCCTTCAGGAAGATCACGGGCTCGGCGGGCGGCTCGGCGCCGGCCTCGCGGGCGTGGTCGTGGTAGTTCAGCCCGATGCACACGATCTTGCCGATGCGCGCCAGCGGCGGCCCGGTCCGCACCCCGGTGCCGTCCAGTACGGGCAGCTCACCGGCGTCGGCCGCGCCGCGGATCCGCTCCAGCGCCGCGCCGTCCGCGAGCAACGCGCCGTCGATGTCCGGTACCAGCCCGGACAGGTCGCGCAGAGTGCCCCCGTCGTCGAGCAGCGCGGGCCGCTCCTGCCCCGCCGTACCGACTCGCAGCAGCTTCATGAGCACCATCTCCCTCGATCGCGGTCGCCCGCCGGCGACGTACGACCCGGTGCGGCGGGCGCGGCCGTCGGCAGACCCGGCCGATCCTTCAAGAGACGCGTCCGGCCCGCAACGCCCTGTTCACGGGCTGGACCACGCCCCGGCACGGTGCGCACGGGTACAGCACGGCACGCTCGACGGCGCTCCACGTCGCGCCGGTGATCACGTACGGTGCGGCGGCCGGCGGTACGGCAGCGCAGCCCGACGGCTGAAGGAGGACATGGACGGCCCCACCCGGCCCACCGCGCCGAGCCCCAGCATCCGCTCCCCGCCCGCCGCCGGCACGGCCGGGGCGGCGGCCGTCGTCCGCCTGGTGCGGCCGTACCGGAAGGCGGCGACGACCGCGACGAACACGAACAGCGCGACGTGGACGAGCCCGGCGGCCCCGAACACCCCGCCGCCCCTGACCGCGTCCGCCCGCCGCCCCGGCCCGCCAGTGGTCGCGGCGGACGGCCGGTGATCGCGGCAGCGGCGGCACCGGCGCCGAACAGCGGCCCGCGAGGCCGCGAGGACCCGGCGTCGCGCGAGGCCTCAGAGCCGCAGGGCCGCGGAGCGCAGGGCCGCGGGGTCGCGAGGACCCGGCGTAGCGCAGAGGAGCAGTCGAGCGGCGCAGTGGGGTGGTGGCAGCGCGGTGACGACGTCGTGGCGAGGCGATGGCGAGGCGGTGGAGGCAGGTCTCCGAGTCGGTCGCGGAGGGCGGCCGGCCTGCGGATACCTCACGTATGTCACCGGGCGGCAGTACGGTGTCACCCATGCGCCCCGACACGCCTGCCGAGAACGTCGACCACTCCGCCGAAGCGGCCCGCCTGGAGCGAACCGTCGGCCTGCACCCGGAGGACGCCGAGGCCCTGCTGCTGCGGGCCGCGGCCCACCTGGAGCTGGCCGGCGACCGCCCGGCGGCGACCGCGCTCTACGACCGCCTGCTGTCGTCGTCGGACACCCTGGAGAACCCGGTCCTGGTGCGGGCGCTGAAGGCGTCGAACCTGTGGGAGTACGGCCACGAGGCGGAGGCCAGGGCGATCATCGCGGGCGTCCGCTCGGCGTCCCCGCGGGACCCGGCGGCGTGGGTGATCGTCGCGGAGGCCCTGGAGTCGCACGACGAGCTGGAGGCGGCGCACGAGACGTTCACGGAGGGCGCGAAGCTGCTCCTGGCGGACGCCGCGGAACCCCCGCGGCCGACGCACGCCCTCCTCTTCGGCCGCCACCGCGTCCGCCGCATGCTGGGCGTGACCCACGACGAGTGGGACGCCCTCGCGGACACCCTGCACACGCTCCCGGTGTCCCTGGACGAGCTACACGATCCGAAGCGCGTCTGGTCCCTGGGCTCGGAGAACCCGGCGGAGCTGCGGGCGGAGATCTTGCGCCTGCGCGCGGAACTGGGCGCCTACCGCGAGGCCCTCTCCCGTCCGTTCCCGGTCGCCGTCCTGCACTGGCCGGCGGACGAACTGAGTGAACTCCTGGAGGCGTACCCGGCTCTGTCGGCGGAGTACCCGTCCCACGCGTCCCACCTGGCGGCCATAGAACAGTCCCTGCGCGAACTCGCCGCCTCCGGCACCCCCAACCTGGGCATCGTCACGGGCACGGTCCCCTCCTACGAGGCCTTCGCAGCCTCGGAGGGCGCCTCCCCCACGGACACGGCGCTGCTCCCGCAGTACGCGACGACTCTGGCGGCCCGCGGTCGCGCAACGCCGTGGCCGCCGCAGCGGGGGGCGGAGTGCTGGTGCGGGTCGGGGCGGGCGTACGGCTTCTGCCATGGGGCTTAGCCCCGAACATTGCCTCTTCGCGGGCAGCCGCTGGGCACTCCCGGCGTGGGCGGACGCCCGCTAGCGTCGCGCACGCCGGGAGAGCTGAAGTCCGATATCACGGGACCCTGGGAAAGGCCCTGCCTCCAGAGCTCCTGTGCCAGTCCGTCGCGGGCAAGGACTACGCTCTGTGGTGTGTCTGAAGACCTCGAGTGGAACGCTCCAGTGGGTTCCTGGGCCTCATCAGCGGCCCGCCGACGCAATATGCAGGCGATTCGCAGCCGTGACACGAAGCCCGAGATCCTGATTCGTCGGCTCGTGCACGCCCAGGGCCTGCGCTACCGCGTATCGGCGCGTCCGATTTCTGACCTGCGCCGCACGGCAGACATGGTATTCCGACCTGCGAAAGTGGCAGTTTTCATCGATGGCTGCTATTGGCATGGCTGCCCGGAACACTATGTGCCGCCGAGAACAAACCCGGGCTACTGGTCGGAGAAGGTGCTGCGTAACGTCCAGAGGGATCGCGACACTGATCAGCGCCTCAAGGACGCGGGATGGCTCGCACTCCGGTTCTGGGAGCACGAGCCATCTGAAATATGTGCCCAGCACATCGCAGCGACTATTGCTGAACGCCGGTCAGGCTCGCGTAAACCCTGACACCGAAAATGACATTTGCTCGGCCCGGGCCTCCGGTGCTTCGTCTTCACCGGTGTCCATCACATACCCGTCGAGCAAGTCTTTCCGATGCTCGGGGCGCAGTACCGCAGCGATTGCCCTGCCAACCGCTTCAGCAACCGGTGGGGGAAACGCGTTCCCCACCTGGCGGTACCGTGCCGTCTTCTTGCCCTGGAAGTCCCAGTCCGGCGGGAATCCCTGAATCATGGCCGTCTGCTGGACCGTCAGCATCGGCCCCGCCGGCCTGAAGAGATCACGCTCGGGATCGCATGCGTCCGGATCGTTGGCGACGCCCATGGCATCCACGCCCAGCGCCTCCCATGCACGCTTAGCCCTGGTAGGGCCAAGGTCGGCACCGCCGTGCTTGCGCGATCCGCCAACCAGGGTCGGGGCGATCCCCCGGCCGGCCTCCTTGGCTTGCAGAGCGGCCCGATGCCAGTCGCGGTAGACAGCCTCACCCGTGCGCTCTCGCTGCCGGGCTCGCCTTCCGCGCTTATTCTTATCCCAGTAATCTCGGCATCGCTTTTCCATGCTTTCGGCCAGGACGTCAACCACGGCGGAGCCTCTTCCAGCGACTCGGAGGGGCCACTGGAATTCCGCTGGCCCACCTTCCACCGCGTCCCTACGGATCGCCACAAGAATAGCCCTCGGTCGGAGCTGCGGAACTCCGAAGAATTTCGCGTCCACCCTTCGCCAGACACTACGCATCACATAATCTTGCTTCTCAGCCGACCAGTGATCCTCGATCCTCGGCACAAGGTAGCCATAGTCACGAAGGGTGCCAAGGATCCTCCTGCGGTAGTCAATGAACACCTCAGGCGGCTCAAGAATGCCTCGCACATTCTCGATCATCACAGCTCTTGGGCGCATTTTCTCGATGATCTTCAGCGCTGCGGGGAAAAGATCTCGCTCATCATCCTCCCCCAGCCTTTTCCCTGCGAGGGAGAACGGGGGGCAGGGAACGCCGCCGGCAAGCAAGTCTAGCTCGCCGCTGGGGATGCCCAGCCCTTTACGCTCAGGAGAGTCAAGGAAATCCTTGACGTCCATAGGATTCAGGGACTTGGCGCGTTCCTCGCTCCATCCCGGCCACCCCCCGACGTTCGCCTTGAGGGTTTCAACCGCATACGCGTCCCACTCGACCAGAGCCGAGTGATCAAACCCTGCGTGGTGCAGCCCAACAGCTTGCCCTCCTGCCCCCGCGCAGATCTCGACGGAGGTCAGTGGCGAGGTGAACTGCGGACGCTCGCGGCCGCTGGGGCGCATGGCGCTCCTCCCGGAAGTGACTCAAAACCGACGTCCAGTGCTTCCAGAGCCACGTGTACGTACAGGCTCTCGGCACCTTGACACCCAAGAGTCTCCCATTGCCCAGCGTTCCCAGTCCCGCTGGTGCGGGCGCCCTTGGAAGCTAGCGAGTGCCTATGTGGCTGAGCAGGGCTTCCATATCGCTCGGCGCCAACCCAGCCGCCACCGCCGGCTCCTCTTCCAGATCCGCGAGCTGCTGCACCGTGGGGTCGTCCAGGATCTTCCCCATGAATTCGAGCTTCTGGTCGAGCCGTATCTCCACTACCTCGTCAATGGTGTCCCGGGCTGCCAGCACCGTGACGCGGGTGTCGGTGCCCGGAGCCAGGCCCAGGCGATGGATGCGGTCCAGGCTCTGGAGGAACCTGCCCGCCATGAAATCCCTGTCCACGTACACCGCGTCATGGCAGTGGTGATGGAGGCTGATGCCCTCGCCGAGGGTGGCGGGGTTCGAGATGAGCACCATGCAGGCAGGGTCATCGCGGAAGCGCCGCAGCTGTTCATCCCGGTCCGGTGTGCCGCCGTATACGACCGCGGGGCTGTACTTCTCCAGCATCTGGGCCAGCGTTGTCAGACTACGGACGAATGTCGTCCACACCAGTGTCTTCCGTCCCCGCTGGGCGTTCCCGGCGACTATCGCCACCGCCTCCTTGTACTTGGGAGACAGCTCGTAGTCAGGCAGGTCCCGCATCAGCGAATACAGGGAGGTACCCCGGGGGATTTCCAGCGGGGGCAGTTGGTACGCCAGCGGCTCGTACCTACTCGCCCCTTCCATCAGCAAGGCCGGGCTCGTCGCCGCCATGAGGAGGCGCAGAGCGGTCTTTCCCAACGCGCTCAGGTCTTCCCGCGCCGCACCGGTCCGCATGCCGCCGACCAGCGAGCTGTAGATCTCGCTGTGCAGCGGAGGCATATCGACGTACCGCATGCGCAGTTGCATCGGGGGGAGTCCCAGCTCCTGCTTGGTCGTCCTCGTGAACAGTGGCCTCAGGACAGTGCTCGCGTAAGCCAGATCGCCGCCTGCCACCGCCTGGACCACCGCGCGCTGGCCATGCCCAGGCCAGACGAAGCCGAGCAGATTCTCCAGGTCTTTCGCGCCGTTCGGAGCTGGTGTCCCGGTCAGGATCAGACGGCGCTCCGCGAGCGGACCAAGTGCCATGCACGCGGCACCGTACGTACCACGGGCTCCGAGCTTCATCCTGTGCGCCTCATCCAGGATGATCATTGAGGATCCCGATTTCAGCCACGCTGCCAGCGTCGGGAGGGAACGGTCCAGTCGCTCGTAGTTGACGATCAGCACCTCAGCCCACTGGTCCATGGAGCCGTCGAGAACGTGCGTGCGGAGGGGGTAGCTGAAGCACACGGCCGTCTCGTAACGCCACGACTCGTACGCCGACTTAGGGCAGACCACCAGCACCCTGCTGACCTTGCCCTGGGCTTTCTGTGCCGCGTACACGGCAAGGGCGACACGTGTCTTCCCGGCGCCCGGGACGCTGAAGTTAGCGCCGTGACGCAGAGAGAGAAGCTTTCCGATATCCCGTCGCTGAAATGTGCTGAGTTCTGCTTCCCACGTCTCGCCGAGCAGACCAGCCACATCGTCAGGGCCGACCTCTTCGGAGGTCGCCGAGCCCGACAGGCGTCCCTGGACCGTATTGGCGTCCTGCACGACGCCGGCCACGAGATCGCGGAGTTCGGAAGCCCACTCGACGCCAGCGTGATCCGGCCAGTGGCGGAGAACGCCCAGATCCGCGAGCAGCTCATCCAGCGCGACCGAGGCGGCGAGCGGGCCCAGCTGGCCGCCGGTACGGAACCGGGCGGCCAGCTGAACAAGATTGTGCCGGTACCGGTCCGACGTCCTCAGAACAACGCGCGTCCGGGTCTCGTCAAACCCGAGGCGCAGAGACGCCTCGAGGTTGCCCTGAGTCACTGGGATCCCTCCGCTGCTGCCGCAGCAAGCAGCCAGGACACACCGTCGCCGGGGTTCGGAATTCCCCGGCCCGCCTGCTGAGCGAGCTTCCGGAGACTGCCTCGCAGCTTGAGGACAGCCTCGTCGAAAGCCTCCTCGTCGAAGCTCTGCGACGTACGCGCCTGGACCAGCTCCATCACGCACTGGTCGATGCTGGCGCAGGCGTCTGCGAGACGAGCGGGTGCCAGTTGCTTGCGCTTGCGTACGCGGCCGTCACGGCCTGCCTGTTCAATGGCCTTGTCAAAGGCGTCCTTAGCGTCATCGAAGAGCTGCTGCGCCTTCGCCTTTTCGCTGTCCGGCAAGTCCGGCGCGTTCCGGACAGCCGCGGAGCGGAGAATCTGGTCGTTCAGCGCCCTCGCCGCGGAGACACCAGAGGAGGCGGTGGGCACGTGAAGACCAAGCCCCGGCACGGCCACCGCCTGCGGCTGCGCGGCGGCTGCTCCAGCTTCCGCAAGGCCCGTCGGCAGGGTCTGGGCCAGGTAGTCCTGCTTCAGGAACTCCTCGTCGATATGCCGGATGTCCGTCTTCGAGAAGTCCAGCAGAATGGCGGCGAGCCGCCATTCCTTCAGGATCTCCGCTTGGTCGCGGTCAAGGTTCTGGAGCTTGACGTAAAGGCGCTGCAGTTCCTTCAGGCTCTCCTGGGCCGCCTCCCAGTCGACGAGGCGCAATGCTGCGCCGCCACCGCTCTTGCTCCGCTCGTTCAGGTCCTGAATCGTGCTGAGAATCCACCGAGCCTGATGATAGGTGGTCGTCTTGATCCGGAACTCCTTGGCGATCTGCTCGGGTGTCTTGCCGAGCGACGCCTGTTCCTCCATCGCCAGTAGCCGGTTGATGAACGTGTAGTCCCGCTTCTGGTCCTGTCGAAGCTGCAGGGACAGTTCCACGGCGTAGACGTCCGCCCACGTGAAGGACTCGGGCAGCACCCCCACACGCATCGACTGCGCGCCGAGTTCCACCAGTGCGACGGCCCGGGTGTTGCCGTTGACCAGCACGCCGTCGTGCGTGACGAGTCCCGGCTCGTTCTGCCCGAACGTCTGAAGGTCGTTCTTCAGGTTGTCGAACTCGACGTCCCGGACATCAGGATTCGTGGGCCGGGCCTGGAGCAGGTGCCTCAGGTAGTCCTGGCTCTCGGCACTCCAGGGGTCCTTCTCCAGGGTCTCGTCGCGGGCCGGATCGTGGCTCCGCTGGGCACGGATCCGATGCGTACCCGGGTTGAGATAGAGACCGCTGAGCGGAAGGTCGATGACCTCCACGTGCGCCTGCTGGCTGTTCCAGTCGACGGTGACGGTCTCCCGTGTACCGCCGGCCGCTCGCACCTCTTCCAGTCGCTTTTTGATCAGTTCGCTGAACTCAGCCGCGCGCGGGGGCGGCGGGAACTCTCGCAGCATGGGGTTTCCCCGTCCTCTTTCCTAGCTGTCCATCTCGTTGATCGCCTCAGCCACGGCAGTACGGGACGCCGCCGGCAGGGTCCTGTAAAGGCCCCACACCTTGTCGAGTGGCGTCAGCGTGCGCTGGTCGGCGGCGATCCACCCGGCGAAAACGCGCCGTTCCATCGGCCCAAGGTTCTCGATGAGCTCCAGCAGAGCACTGAGATCCACCTCCCTGTCGGCGCCGCCCCCCGTGACGCACTTCTTGCACTCCGTGATGAACTGGTGCTCGACCATCCCGTCCTCGTGTAGGACCTTGCGGCGAGCAACATTCAGCACAGCGAGCTCGATGCCGTCCTCGTACGCTTCGCCGCTGCCGATGCCGCACGTCCGGCAGAGGTGGTTGTCCCGCTGGAACACCTTCGCGCGCTGAGCCGACGTAAGGCTGTTCTTGTGCTTGGCTTCCTTCGCCTTGCCAGGAATCCAGACGTCCGCCCCTCGCGCTACGAAGCGCTGCTCCTCCTGCTTCAGGCTCGGGTCCTCGCGGCTGGTAGCGATCTTCCAGCCGTGCGGCCGAAGCTCCCTGACCCGCCTGTCGATCTGAGCGTCCGGAATCGCGTTCCGGAGGTCGCTCTTCGTGAAGATGTTGCCTTCCCCGACCACGGTCACGAGCCACAGCGCGGCCCGCGCCTTGCCCCCTAGCTTCTTGTCCTGCCACGACGGCAGCGTCATGTAGCGCCTCCGGTCCCCTCGAACAGCACACCACTCCGCGGCCTCACGAACAGACCGAAGACCGTCCGTTCTGGCCACGCCCCCACCCCTCGGGCGGTCCTCAAGTCTTGCACCGGAAGGCAATTGAAAGTCCACCAAGAAACGCTTGCTCAGAAAACAGCAAGGCCCAAGTGTCCTCCCTGCGGGCAGAATTGCAGGACTCTGGCAGGGGGCGAGGGTGCGGAAGGGGAAACAGGAATGAGTCAGCACGGGGACGCCAGGATGCCGAACCAGTGGGCAATCAAGACGCTGAGCAGCGACGTTCCTCCCGGTTGGCGAGCCTTCGCTCAGGCACTGCAGGGGCTCTGCCAGCACCTTTCCCTGGACAATTCATCCGGATCGACATATACGCCATTTACTCAGGAGAAAGCCGCAAGGCAACTCAACACTGCGTCGAGCTGCCTCTCTCGGTTCCTGAATGCCAAGACCGTCCCCAGCCTGCGGATTACCCAGCACCTCTACGACGTCGCTTGCGCTGCCGCCGGTGGCGGGGACCGTGTCGGCATCTCCCTCGAAGAGCTGACGATGATGCACAGCAGGGCCGAAGCGGAACGACGCTGCGCTAACTGCAAGGTCCGGCGGGGGCAGACGGAGTCACTTCTGCCGCAGTTCAGCGAGGCGGCCCCTCCCCAGCGAGGAGACGACGGAGATGAAGAAGGGAAGGATGAGGACGCCGAAGAGGTGAAGGTCGAGACACTCCGGGAAGAGGTGGCGATGCTGCGAGCGGCCATGGCCGGTCTGAAGGCATCGCGGGCCGGCCTGCCAGCCCGACTGGCTGCCCGAACGCCTCCCCCTCCGCCGCCGGTCCGCCGCAACAAGGGGGACCGGCGGCGGATGCGTAACGACACGGCGGCCGTACATCAACTGGCCATTCAGGCCGGACAACTACAGAGTTCCAGCCCTCATGGCCTGGCGATCAAGGTACTGAGTCAGACAACCGAGGCACTCAGCCCACTGGAAACGGCCGGGCTGCTAGTTCTTCTCCGGCAGCAACAACAGCACGAACTCGCCGACAATCTGCTCCACGTCTACGGCCGGGACAGCGAGGCCGAGCACGTCATCCACGCAGCCCTGACACTCCATGAGCACGGCCTGCCCAACGACGCCGGCAAGTTGCTGCGCGCCGCAGTGGGCTGATTCGCAGGCACCATGTCCGTACCGCCCCTTGAAGACCAGCCAACCGATGCCTAAGCGGCGCGAACCGCGGCCTCGAAGTGCATCTGCGCCCGGTCGAGGATGTCGTCCGGATCTTGTCCGCGGGCGGTGGACCAGTGGAGCAGGTCGGAGATCAGGGCCACTGCCGACTCACTGAGTTCCGTGTCACGGCCGGCTCCGCACAGCCGGGCCCCGCCATTGGCCGACTGGTAACCCTCGAGCGCCTCGACCGCCCGCGCGACGTGCCGGCACACCTGACCCTCGCCGATCGGGAACTCGCACCACACGGCCTTGCCCGCCGCCGTCAGGACCGTGCCCCAGTCCTCGGCCAGGGAGGCGACGAGATGGAGGCCCCGGCCGCACTCCTCTTCGCAGCGGGCCGTCCTGGCTGACGGCAGCTCCGTGCTCTTGTCATGGACTTCGATCCGGAGGCGCGCCCTTTCGCATTCAAGGATCAGCGTTGCCACCGCGCCCTCGCCCACGTGTTTCACGACGTTCGTCGCCAACTCGGTGACCAGCAGTTCCGCTTGACTGGTCGCCCAGGGCATGCCCCACCCGCTGAGCTGCTTGGCAGCCGCTCTGCGCAGGAGGCCGACCTCGGCCGGTACTGCCGCGAAAGGCAGTACACAGCGAAGCAGAGGCTCGTTGATGCCGTAACCGGTCAAGGCTGTTCCTCCCTCCGGGGCTACGCCCGATCCCGCGCCGTCGTGTCGGTACGACCGCGCCGCGTAGCCAACCGCCAGACCAGCATGACACGGAGACTTCTCGCTGTGTAACTTCTCACGCATCTCCATCGGGTGAATCCGATGGAGGACGGGCTCGGCGGGCGCCTAGCCTGAACACGGCCTCCGGGCAGCCCGCTGCCCGTCGTACGGCGAAGGAGTTTCATGTCCGAGCGCACCACCACCCGCCGCCGGCAACTGGGCGCGATGATGCGCAAGTTGCGCGCCCGCAAAGGGATGACACTCGAGGAAGCGGGACGGCTGGTCGGCGTGTCCAAGGCGACCGTCAGCCGGTACGAGACCCAGGCCGGACCGGTCAAGTGGATTGTCGTGGACCCACTGTGCCGCGAGTACGGAGCGAGCGACGCCGAGCGCCGGGCACTCGTCGGCCTCGCCAAGGACGCCAAGCAGCAGGGCTGGTGGAGTTCCTTCGCCGACTCGATCCCCGAGAGCATGAACCTGCTGCTCACGCTGGAGGACGAGGCGAAGTACGAGAGCCACTTTTCCTGCGTGTACGTACCCGGCCTTCTCCAGACCCGCTCCTACAGCACGGCACTCCAGAAGGCCAACGAAGTGCCACTGAACAAAGACGAGATCGAGCGCTTGGTCGACATCCGTATGAAGCGGCAGGAGATCCTCGACCGCCCAAAGCCGCTGCGGCTGTGGGCGATCCTCGACGAATCCGTGATCCGCCGGATCGTCGGCTCGCCGCAGATCATGAAGGAGCAGCTCCACCGGCTGCTTGAGGCCAATGAGTCGCCTCACATCACTCTTCAGGTCCTCCCCTTCTCGCAGGGGGCTCACACCGCCGCACTCGGCAGCTTCGTCATTGTGGGAGGCCCCGAATCTGCCCTTGACGTGGTGTACGTCGACTTCCACACCGGCTCGCTCTTCCTGGAGAAGGACGAAGAACTGGACAGATACGGACTTGCGTTCGACTACCTGCGCGCGCAAGCCTTGAACATCGAGGCTTCATCTGCCGTGATTCACCGCGCGTACAAGGAGCTCTAGATGACCGCCCACACCACCGGATCAGCGTCAGGGCCAGCCTGGTTCAAGTCGTCCTACAGCGGCGGCAACGCCACCGAGTGCGTCGAGGCCGCGTTCGTACCGGCCGGGATTCTCGTACGGGACTCCAAGCGGCCCACGGGCCCGCGTCTCGCGGTGTCCGCGGGTGCGTGGACCTGCTTTCTGATGAGAGCACGGCACATAGCCTCGGCCGACTAGCTTCGTCTCGGCGTCCCTTCACGTCGGCGAGCACCCCAGCGTGGAGGCGCCCGCCGGCGTGAAGGGGGCGTTTCGAGTCATCCCACCCAACGAGGCGGCGGGTTCGGTTTCCCGGGCGGGGCCGCCCCGTCGGCGCGCTACGCCGTCCGGCTCAGGTCCGCTCTGCCGAAGAGCAGCGCGTAGCCCGGCGGGAGCTGGGCCAGGATGCGGGTGGTCAGGGCGTCTCCCAGCAGGGGCGGCAGGACGCTCAGGACCGAGCTGACGTCCCAGCGGGCCGTCGCCAGGGTCGCTCCCGCGACGCGGACGGCGACCGAGTCCACGAACTCCGCGGCCGTGAGCCTGCGCGTCGCCGGGATCCGGTCCGCGACCACCCGGGCCGCCTCCGGGGGGAGTCTGCGGGCGAGGTCGACGCGTTCGTCTCCTACGACGTGGCCGCCGAGGGCCGCCAGGACGATGCGGGTGACCCGTTCCGCCTCCGCCGCCGTCGGGTACTGGCCGGCGTCCTGGACCTCGGCGATCAGGTCCGACCAGTCGTACCTCTCCGGCCGGTCGCGCGCCGCCAGCCGGTCGTACGTCTCCGGCCGGTCGTACGTCTCCGGCCGGTCGCGCGCCGCCGGCCGGTCGTACGTCGCCGTGGTGCGGCCTGTCCTGGACGGGCTCGCCGTGGTGACCGGCTTCACCGAATTCGCCGACTCCACCGGCTTCTCCGCCGCCGGCCGGTGGCTCACCTTGCTGATCGGCACCGTCACGCTCGGCACCGTCGTGGCACTCATGGTGGGTTTCTCCTGGGAACGTAAAAGGAAAGGGGCTCGCTCACGTGGGGCGGACGCCCGAGCCGCCGCCCGACTCAGCCGTCCGGCGGGCCGGTCGTGCGGCGTCAGCCGCCAGGCGCCGGTGTCCGGCGGCTCGGGCGCGGCGCCCCTCGCTCATCCGCTCAGTTGCTGGGGCCTGCTCCCGCCGCTGATCGGGATCCGGCGCGGCTTGGCCTGCTCGGCCACCGGGATGCGCAGTGTCAGGACGCCGGCGTCGTACGAGGCGTCGATGCGTTCCGTGTCGAGGGTGTCGCCGAGGAAGAGCTGCCGGGTGAACGTACCCGTGAGGCGTTCGGCGACGATCGTCTCCGCGCCGTCGGGGGCGGGTGATCCGCGCTCGGCACGGACGTTCAGGACGTTGCGTTCGACGTCCAGCTCGATGGACTCCGGTTCGACGCCCGGGAGGTCGAAGTGGATGACCACGTCGTCCCCGTGGCGGTAGGCGTCCATGGCCATCGCGGCCGGATGCGACGAGTCGGAGACCTGCTGCGCGAGTCGGTCGAGTTCCCGGAAGGGGTCGGTACGCATGAGCATCACGGGTCTCACTCCCTTCATGAGGCGTTCTGTGCGATGCCCTACGGGTTGCTCTATCTATATAGCTCAGAGCAAGGAAAATTGACAAGGGTCGACTCAAGCTGACGGCCGGACGGCCCTGGCGCCGTCCCCGCTCCGCCCCTGGCGTTAGTCTCGGTCGACAGTCCCGGCAGTGGTCGCAGGAGGCAGGCATGGCGAAGGTTCCCGGCGCGGTGGTCGCCGCGGGTGGTCTCATCGGCGGGTACGGCCTGGCCCGCTGGACCGGGAAGCGGCAGCTCGGCGGGGTCGTCCTCGCCGCCGCCGGGGTGGCGGCGGCGCAGCAGTGGCGGCAGCGGGCGGGTGGTGCGGCGGCGGTGGCCCTGTCGGCCGCGTACGTCACCGCGTTCGCCGGATCGCACCCCCTCGCCAGGAAGGTCGGCGCCTGGCCCGCCGTCTTCTCCGTCGCGGGCGCCGTCGCACTCGCCTCCTGGACGTTCGCCGACCGGCAGGGCTGAGACTCCTCGCGCCCCGCCCACCCGCGGCACAGCTTGACCGGGGCGTCTACGCCGCGAGGCCGCGTGTGCCCCGTCCCGCGCGCGGGACGGGGCACACGCGGTCGGCCGTCACGAGAGCCTCGTAGCAGACCGGCCCCGTCAGGCCGGCGCCCCGGGCGCCCCCGTCCCCGTCGGGCCCGGCCCGGCCCCCTTCGCGGGCGCCGTCCCCTTCGGCGCCGCGGCCGTCAGCGGCTTCGCGATGTCCTCCAGCGAGCGGCGTTCCGCCTTCACCGCCAGGGCCGCCGCCACCAGTCCCGCCGCGCACATCAGACCCGCGCCGATCTGGAACGCGAGCACCGTGTCGCCGACCTTGCCCGTGCCGGTGAGGTCGGCGAACAGCAGCGGTCCGCTGATGCCGCCCGTCGCCGTGCCGAGGGCGTAGAAGAAGGCGATGGACATCGCGCGGGTCTCCATCGGGAACACCTCGGACACCGTGAGGTACGCGCTGGACGCGCCGGCCGACGCGAAGAACAGCACCGCGCACCAGCACGCCGTCATCGTCACCGCGCTCAGCGAGCCCCGGTCGAACAGCCAGGCCGTGCCGAACAGCAGCAGCCCGGACAGCAGGTAGGTGGAGGAGATCATCACCCGGCGGCCCACCGTGTCGAACAGCTTGCCCAGCAGCAGCGGGCCGAAGAAGTTGCCGACGGCGATGACGGCGAAGTAGTAGCCGGTGTTGCCGGTCGGCACGTCGAAGAAGCGGGTCAGGATCGCGCCGAAGCCGAAGGTGATCGCGTTGTAGAGGAACGCCTGGCCGATGAAGAGGGAGAAACCGAGGATCGCGCGCCGCCGGTATGCGGAGAACACCGTGCGGCCGATCTCCAGGAAGCTGACGCTCTTGCGCTGATGGATCGTGATTTCGCCGTGTGGCTGCGGCAGTTGCTCGCCCTTCTCCGCCTCGACGCGCCGCTCGATGGAGGTCACGATGCGTTCCGCCTCGTCGTCGCGGCCGTGGATCAGCAGCCAGCGCGGACTCTCCGGGACGTGCCGCCGTACGAGGAGGATCACCACGGCCAGTACGGCGCCCAGCGCGAACGTCAGCCGCCAGCCCACGTCCTTGGGCAGGACGGCCGTGTTCAGCGCGACGATCGACAGGAGCGAGCCGGCGACCGCGCCCAGCCAGAAGCTCCCGTTGATGATCAGGTCGACGCGGCCCCGGTACTCCGCCGGGATCAGTTCGTCGATCGCGGAGTTGATCGCCGCGTACTCGCCGCCGATGCCGAAGCCGGTGAGGAAGCGGCAGACGAAGAACCACCAGGGGTTGAAGGACAGCGCCGTGAGGGCGGTCGCCGCGAGATAGACCACCAGCGTGATCATGAAGAGGTTCTTGCGGCCGTACACGTCGGTCAGGCGGCCCCAGAACAGGGCGCCCAGGCATGCGCCGGCCACGTACAGCGCGGCCGCCATACCGGTGATCTGGCCCGAGGAGATCGGCAGCCCGCTGCCGGGTTCGGACAGACGGCCCGCGATGTTGCCGACGACCGTGACCTCCAGGCCGTCCAGGATCCATACGGTGCCGAGGCCGATGACGACCGACCAGTGCCAGCGGGACCAGGGCAGGCGGTCCAGGCGGGCGGGGATGGCCGTGGTGACCGTACGGCCGGTTTCGGCAGCAGGGGCGGCTGGGCTGCTCATGGGCTCCCTCCTCAGCGAGCGAAAGCTCGCATCGGGTGCCCCCGCCCCGGAGATTTCATGCCCGCCACCCGTGGGACGGGACGGGCGACGGGCGGGCGCGAGGGGCGGGCGCGGAACCGCGCGGGATGGCCTACGCCCCCGCCGCCCGCGCCAGCGTGTAGATCGCCAGCCCCGCCAGCGACCCCACCACCGTGCCGTTGATCCTGATGAACTGCAGGTCACGGCCGATGTTGGCCTCGATCTTGCGCGTGGTGTGCTCGGCGTCCCAGCCGGCCACCGTGTCCGTGATCAGGGACGTGATCTCGCGGCGGTAGGTCGTCACGACGTACGCCGCGGCGCCCTCCGCCCAACCGTCGACCTTGCCCTGCACCTTCGGATCGGTGGCCATGCGGGAGCCGAGCGACAGCAGGGACGCCCGCACACGCAGCCGCAGCTCGCTGCGCTCGTCCTCCGCCGCCGCGACGATCATGGACCGTACGGCGGTCCAGGCGGACGCGATCAGATCCTGGACCTCGCCGCGGCCCAGCACCTCGCCCTTGAGGCGTTCGACCCGCGCGCGGGTGTCCGTGTCGGACTGGAGGTCGGCGGCGAAGTCCGTCAGGAACCGGTCCAGGGCGCCGCGCGCCGGGTGGGCGGGCATGTCGCGCATCTCGGTGACGAAGCGCAGGAGTTCCTTGTAGACGCGCTCTCCGACCTTCCTGTCCACGAACCTCGGCGTCCAGCCGGGCGCCCCGCCCTGCACGGCGTCCATCACGGAGTCGCCGTGCACGACGAGCCAGTCGTGGGCGCGGGTGACGACCAGGTCGACGGCGCGTTTGTGGCCGCCGTCGGTGACGATCCTCTCCAGCATCCCGCCGAGGCCGGGCGCGATCTCCTGGGCACCCGCGCGGCGCGTGATCGCCTCGCCGACCACCGCCTGCACGTCGGAGTCGCGCAGCACGGTCAGCGCGCCCCGCAGCGCGGTGGACAGCTCGGCCGTGACGCGGTCGGCGTGCTCCGGCCGGGCCAGCCAGGCGCCCAGCCGGCCGCCGATGCCGACGGCGCGCAGCCGCTGCCGTACGACGTCCTGGGAGAGGAAGTTCTCGCCGACGAACTCGCCCAGGGAGACGCCCAGTTGATCCTTCTTGGTGGGGATGATCGCGGTGTGCGGGATGGGCAGGCCGAGAGGGTGGCGGAACAGGGCGGTGACCGCGAACCAGTCGGCGAGCGCGCCGACCATGCCCGCCTCGGCCGCCGCCGCGACGTATCCCGCCCAGGGACCGGCGCCCGCGTGCGCGGCCCACTCGGCGAGGACGTACACGACGGCGACGACCAGCAGCAGGCCGGCCGCCGTGAGTTTCATACGGCGCACGCCGCGCTGCTTCTCCTCGTCGGCCGCGCTGAACGTCGTCATCGCGCGCACGGCGGCAGCGGGGACGCCACGGCCCTCGCCCTCCCCCGGCGGACGACTCCCGGGGGAGCCGGCGGGCGAGGGGCCACCGGCCGGAGGACGGCCTGCCGGGCGGTCACCCGCCGGAGCACCGTCCGTCGGGGAGCCGTCCGCCGGAGGGCCACCCGACGCGCCCCGTACCTTCCTTTTCGCCCGTTCCATCCACTCCATCCGCTCCACCCCTCCGGTGATCCCGCACACAATTGTCCCTTCCTGACCGACTCCCGGAACGGAACAGGAGTTCCCGGCGTCTGTTCGGAGGGGGGAATCGGGGCGGGGTGCCGTCAACTCCCTGCGCGCCCATGTCGCATCATGGGCACATCAGATCGGAGCCTCGGGCTCCCGTCGCCCGAGGAGAACAGCACCAGCATGACCCGGCGTCACGGACACGCCCTGCTCGCCGCGATCGTCGCCCTGATCGTGGCTCTTTCCGCCGCCATATACGTCGGGGTCGCGTCCGACGACGGCGGCGACCCGCGCGGCGACGTCGCCGACGGCCGCCCCCCGCACAACTCCGCCGCACCCGCCTCCACCGGCTCCTGGGTGGGCACCTGGTCCGCGTCGCCCGCCGGCGCCGAGCCGGGCACGGAGACCACGGGCCTCGCGGGCCGCTCGGTACGCAACGTCGTGCACACGACCGTCGGCGGCACCGGCGCCCGCATCACCCTCTCCAACCTCTACGGCCAGTCGCCGCTGACCATCGCGCACGCCTCGATCGCCGTCGCCGCCGGGCCGAACACCCCGGCCGCCGTGGCCGGCACGATGCGCCGGCTCACCTTCGGGGGCGGCACCGTCCCGGTGGTCGTCCCGGCCGGCGGGCAGGTGATGAGCGACGCCGTCCGCCTCGCCGTCCCGCACGACGCGGACATGCTCGTCACCACGTACTCCCCCACTCCGGGCGGCCCGGTCACCTACCACCCGCACGCCCGGCAGACCTCCTACGCCGCCGTGGGCGACCGCACCGAGGACGCGACCGGCACCCCGTTCACCGAACAGTCGCCGGCCTGGCGCTACCTGACGGCACTGGACGTCCTCAGCAACGAGGCCGGCGGGACGGTCGTCGTCCTCGGCGACTCCCTCACCGACGGCATCAGCTCCACCCCGAACACCAACGCCCGCTGGACGGACGTCCTCGCCGACCGGCTGCGCGAGGCCGCCGCGGCCGGGGCGGACGTGCCGCGCTACGGCATCGTCAACCAGGGCATCAGCGGCAACCGCGTCCTCGCCGACGGCCTCGGCCGCCCCGCGGACAACCCCAGTGCCCTGAACCGCTTCAGCCGCGACGTGCTGGGCCGCACCAACGTCAAGGTCGTCGTCATCGACCTCGGCGTCAACGACATCCTGCGCAACCCGCGGCTCGCCGACCCGCACGAGATCCTCGAAGGGCTGCGCACCCTGGTCGGGCAGGCCCACGCGCGCGGGGTCAAGGTCGTCGGGGCGACGCTGATGCCGTTCACGGGGCACCGCGGTTTCACTCCCCAGCGGGAGGCCGTGCGGCAGCAGGTCAACGCCGCGATCCGCGCGGGCCGCGTGTTCGACACCGTCGTCGACTTCGACGCGGCGCTGCGCGACCCGTACGCCCCTCGGCGGCTGCGTCCCGACTACGACTCCGGCGACCACCTCCACCCGAGCGACCACGGCTACGCCCGCATGGGCGAGTACTTCGACCTGGACGCACTGAAGGGCGCGGCACCCGCCGAGCTGTGAGCCACGGGGAGGGGCGCCTCCCCGCCGGGGTCAGCGGTCCCCGCGCTCCTCGGAGCGGTGCGCCTCGTGGGCACCGGCAGCACGCGCGTCGTCCGCGGCCTGCCGGTCCCGCGCGTCCTCGCGGGCCGCTCCCCGCAGTTCCCTGCGCTCCTGCTCGCGCTCCAGCCGCTCCTGACGGCGCTCCTCCTTCAGGCGCTGCCGTTCGCCCTTCGTGACCTTGCGGTCCACGCCCACGCCGCCCCAGAACGCGAAGCCCTTGATGATCACGCGCGGCGCCCCGGGGTCACCGGCCACGCCCGACTCGCGCTGGTCGAAGCCGCCCATGAGGCCGATGCCGCGCACCACGACCTCGACACCGGGCGGCACGATCACATGCACGCCGCCCATGATCGTCACACAGGTGACGACGACCTCGCGGTCCGCGAAGTTCGCCTCGCGCAGATCGAGCTCGCCGCCGCCCCAGAAGGCGAAGCAGGTCATCCGCCTCGGCACCGTCCAACGGCCCCTGCGCTGGAAACCGGACAGCACGCCGATGGCCGTACCGGACGAGCCCGGATCGTCGCGGGTGACGAACCGGTCCGCCCAGCTCCCCCCGTCGCCAGGGCTCTTGCGCAGCGAGAGCGAGGACGGCGGCGGTGCGACACCCGGGGCCGGCAGATCGCGCGTGACGGGCGCCAGCTCCGCGTAGGTGCGCGCCGTGTACGTCGTCTCCAGCCGTTCTTCGAACTCCTCCATGTCGAGACGGCCCTCCGCGAGGGCGTCCCGCAGGATCTCGGCGACCCGTTCACGGTCGGCGTCGGAGGCGCGCAGCTGGGGGGCATCGTCACTCATGACAGCAGCCTACGAGGTCCCCGCCCCCGGTACTACGCGGTCCTCCCGGCCGGTCCGGCCCGCACGCTCCGCCCTGCCCGCCTGCCCGGCGTGCTCCGCGTACATCCTGGCGATCACCGCCTCGATGCCGGGTTCCCGCACGGACAGGTCGACCAGCGGGTAACGCGCCGCGATCCCGGCCACCAGCGGCGCCGCCGACCCGGACGCCGGGAACGCCAGCCACTGCCGCGGGCCTTCCACCCGTACGACGCGGGCGGGCGCCGGCACCTCCACGGGCGGCACCTCCCGCTCCAGGTCCACGACCAGCGTCCGCTCACTGCCGCCCACCTCGTGCAGCCCGGTGAGCGGACCGTCGTACATCAGACGCCCGTGGTCGATGACCATCACCCGGGAGCACAACTGCTCGATGTCCTGCAGGTCGTGCGTGGTCAGCAGCACGGTCGTACCGCTCTCGGTGTTCAGCTCCCGCAGGAAGCCCCGCACCTTGGCCTTGGAGACGACGTCCAGGCCGATCGTCGGCTCGTCCAGGTACAGCACCTCCGGGTCGTGCAGCAGCGCCGCGGCGATGTCGCCCCGCATCCGCTGCCCCAGCGACAACTGCCGGACCGGCACGTCCAGCAGTCCGGCCAGATCGAGGAGTTCCACGCACCGGTCGAGGTTCTCGCGGTAACGCGCCCGCGGGATGCGGTACATGCGGTGCGCGAGACGGTACGAGTCGATGAGCGGCAGGTCCCACCACAGCGTCGTACGCTGCCCGAACACCACCCCGATGCGGTGCGCGAGCCGCGTCCGCTCCCGCGTGGGGTCGATGCCCGCGACGCGCAGCCGGCCCGCGCTCGGCATGAGAATGCCCGTCAGCATCTTGATCGTGGTGGACTTCCCGGCGCCGTTCGGGCCGATGTAGCCGACCATCTCGCCGCGCGCCACCGTGAAGGACAGCGCGTCGACCGCGCGCACCCGCCGCCGCTCCCAGCTCAGGAACCCCGTCTTCTTCCGGACGTCGAAGACCTTCTCGACACCGTCCAGTTCGATGAAACCGCCGTCCGGACCGCTCACCGCCCCGCTGTCGGCCCCGCCGCCCGTCCCGGCGTCCGCCCGCGCCTCGTCCACGTCCACGCCCCTCAGCTCCCCGTACTCCGATACGACCGCAGCCCCGCCCGCCACGCCGCCGCCGCGAGCGCGCAGCACGCGACAGCGGCCACCGGCGGCATGAAGGCCACCCAGCCCGGCAGATCCAGCGGATACGGCCGCCCCAGCACATAGGAGGCGGGCAGCCAGTTCACGAACGCCAGCGGCAGCACGAACGTCACCGAGCGCAGCAACTCGGGCCCGAACACCGTCGGCGGATACTGCAGCAGCGTCGTCCCGCCGTACGTGAAGGCGTTCTGCACCTCGGACGCGTCCTGCGCCACGAACTGGAAGGCCGCGCCCGCCACGAACACCGCCGCGAAGATCCCCGCTCCGCACACCAGCGTCACCGGCATCAGCAGCAGCCTGCCCGCCGACCAGTCCACGTCGAGGCTCGTCACCGCGTAGCCGAGGACCAGCGCGCCCTGCACGATCCGGCCGACGCGGCGCGGCGCGAACCGGTCCGCGGCGACCTGCGCGAGCACCGGCACCGGCCGTACCAGCAGCGTGTCCAGGGTGCCGTCCCGCACCCGGCTGCCCAGCCGGCTCATCGAACCGAACAGCAGGTCGGCCAGCCCGAACGACGTCGCCGACAGGCCGTACACGAACGCCACCTCGGGCAGCGTGTAGCCGCCGAGCGCGTCGACCTGCGAGAACATCAGCATGATCCCGACGAAGTCCAGCCCCGACACCAGCAGACTGCCGAGCACGGTCAGCGCGAACGACGCGCGGTACGTCATCGTGGAGCGCATCCACATCCCCGCGATCAGCCGGTAGGCCCGCAGGCCCTCCCACGCCCGGCCCGCGGCCGTCCCGCCCCCGGCCGTCCGGCCCTCGCCCGGCCGGTTTCCGGGAATCCGGCGATCGGCCACCCGCCCCTCAGCCACCCTGCACCACCACCCGCCGGGTCGCCGCCGCCTGCACCAGCCGCCCCGCCACCAGCAGCGCCGCCGCCCAGCCCGCCTGGAAGGCGAACGTGCCCACCGGATCGGCCTCCCCCAGCAGCACATCGGCGGGCGCCTGGAGCAGCGACGACCAGGGCAGCGCCCGTACGACCTCGCCCAGCACGCCCGGGAACACCGTCAGCGGCAGCAGCATCCCCGAGCTGAACATCCCCACCACCAGCAGCAGTTGCATCGTGCCCGTCCCGTCCAGCAGCCAGAACGCGCTCAGCGCCGCCAGATACCGGATCCCGAAACTGACCAGCGCCGCCAGCAGCACCGCCACCCCGAACGACAGCCACGTCACCGGATCGTCCGGCAGCGCCGTCGGAAACAGCAGCGCCCCCACCGCGAACGGGACCGCGCCCCGGCCCAGCAGCTGGAACAGCGCCCGGCCCACGTCCGACGCCAGCCACCACAGCTGCAGATCGGCCGGCCGGTACAGGTCGACCGCGACGTCACCGGTGCGGATGCGCTCCATCAGCTCCGTCTCGAAACCACCGCCCTGGAGGGCCAGCCCCGCGAACAGCGCCTGCCCCAGCCACACGTACGTGACCGCCTGCGCCTGGTCGTAGCCGCCGAGATGCGGCTTCTCGTCCCACAGCGCGAGGTACGTGTACACGAGGATCAGCCCGAAAACGGTGTTGGTGAACACCCCCGCCGCCGTGGCGGCGCGATACGTCGCGTACCGTCGAAAACCCCCCGCCGCGACGGCCGCGTACAACCGTCCCGAGCCCACACCCGTCACCTTCTTCGCCGAACGGCACACAAGCGGATGAGCCTAGGCCCCCGGCGACCGGGCGGGCCACGGATTTTCCGCCTGTACCCCCGGCCGGGAACGGAACGCCCGGTGCGAGAGTCTTCTCCAGACGGGCGCCCAGCGGGGCGCACGACGCGAAACAGGAGTCCATGCACGACATGAGCGACGAGTCGCAGCCACAGCAGCCGAACGAGGGTCCGGCGAACCGGCCGGACCCCCCGGCAGCCGGCCCCGGGACGGCCGCCCTCGTGACGGGCGGCGAGTCGGACGCCCCCTCACCGGAAGGGACCAAGCGGCCCAAGCGGCCCCGGCGCACCGGCTGGCGACGGCTGATCCCCACCTGGCGCATGGTCCTCGGCACCTTCCTCGTCGCCGTCCTGCTCCTCATGGGCGCCTTCTTCGCCGGCTACTCCATGGTGAAGATCCCCCCGGCCAACGCCCTCGCCACCAAGCAGTCCAACGTCTACCTCTACGCCGACGGCAGCCAGCTCGCCCGGGACGGCGAGATCAACCGCGAGAACGTCACCCTCGCCCAGATCTCCAAGGACGCCCAGCTGGCCGTACTCGCCGCCGAGGACCGCGACTTCTACTCCGAGTCGGCCGTCGACCCCAAGGCGATGCTGCGCGCCGCCTGGAACACCGCCACCGGCAAGGGCAAGCAGTCCGGCTCGACGATCACCCAGCAGTACGTGAAGAACTACTACCTCGCGCAGGAACAGACCGTGACCCGCAAGGCGAAGGAATTCTTCATCTCCATCAAGCTGGACCGCACCGAGAGCAAGGCGCAGATCCTCGAGGGCTACCTCAACACCAGCTACTTCGGCCGCAACGCGTACGGCATCCAGGCCGCCGCCCAGGCCTACTACGGCGTGGACGCCAAGGACCTCGACCCGGCCCGCGGCGCCTACCTCGCGGCACTGCTCAACGCTCCCAGCGAGTACGACGTCGTCGCCCACCCCGAGAACAGGCCCGCCGCCGAGTCCCGCTGGAAGTACGTCCTGGACGGCATGGCGAAGGAGGGCTGGCTCACCGCCACCGAGCGCGCCGCCATGAAGTTCCCCGTGCCGAAGGAGACCACCGTCTCCGCCGGCCTGTCCGGACAGCGTGGCTACGTCGTCCGCGTCGTCCGCGACTACCTGATCAAAAACAAGATCGTCGAAGAGGCCTCCCTCGACGGCGGCGGCTACCGCATCACCACCACCCTCCACAAGGACAAGCAGGACGCCTTCGTGAAGGCCGTCGACGACAAGGTGATGAACAAGCTCGACAGGAAGAACCACGAGGCCGACCGGTACGTCCGCGCGGGCGGTGCCTCCATCGACCCGAAGAGCGGCAAGGTCGTCGCGATGTACAACGGCATCGACTACGTCAAGCAGTACACGCCCAACGCGACCCGCCGCGACTTCCAGGTCGGCTCCACCTTCAAGCCGTTCGTGTTCACCTCCGCCGTCGAGAACGACTCCGTCACCCAGGACAGCCGCCCCATCACCCCGAGCACCGTCTACGACGGCAGCGACCAGCGCCCCGTACAGGGCTGGTCCGGCGGCCACTACGCCCCCGAGAACGAGGACCACGTCGACTACGGCGACATCAGCGTCAGCGAAGCCACCGACAAGTCCGTCAACGCCGTGTACGCGCAGATGGCCGTCGACGTCGGCTCCGACAAGGTCCGCCAGACCGCCGTCGACCTCGGCCTGCCCGGCACCACCCCCGACCTCACCCCGACCCCGTCCATCGCGCTCGGCGTGGCCACCGCCAGCGTCCTCGACATGACGCAGGCCTACGCCACGCTCGCCAACCACGGCAAGCACGGCACGTACACGATGGTCGAGAAGGTCACCAAGGACGGCCGGAACGTCCTCGACCTGCCCGAGCGGAACACCCGTCAGGCCGTCAGCCGCAAGGCCGCCGACACCACCACGTCCGTCCTGCGGAGCGTCGTGCAGAAGGGCACCGCCACCGCCGCCCAGGCCGCCGGCCGCCCCGCCGCCGGCAAGACCGGCACCGCCGAGGAGGACACGGCAGCCTGGTTCGCCGGCTACACGCCCGAACTCGCCACCGTGGTCGCCGTCATGGGCCAGGACCCGGTGACCGCCGAACACAAGTCGCTGTACGGCGCGCTGGGGCTGCCCCGCATCAACGGCGGCGGCGCCCCCGCGGAGATCTGGGGCCAGTACACCGCCGACGCGCTGAAGGGCAGGCCGGTCACCGACTTCGACCTCGACGTCCAGAAGGACACCGGCGCCACCCGCCCCCCGACGACCGGCGCCCCGACCGACCCCGGCACGGGAGACACCGGCGGCACGCCGACGAACGGCGCCACCGCCGGCAGTCAGACCCCGGGCGAGACCCCGGGCCAGACCACCGGCACCCCCAACGGCGGAGCCACCACGGGCGGCCCGGGCGGCATCGACGGCGGAACGACCGACGGAGGCACCACGGCCGGTTCCGGCGGCACGACGGACGGCGGCCCGACGACGGACGGCGGGACCACCGACGGGGGCGGCACCACCGACGGCGGACCGACGGACGGCGGCGCGACGGACGGCGGCGCCACCACGGGGACACCCGCCACGGGAGGCCCGGGGGGCGAGAGCCAACTCACGTCCGGAGACTGAGAAGAGGGCCGGTGACGACCGCTGGTCAACGGTCGTCACCGGCCCTCGGGCCACTCCACTGCCGGACTACGGCAGTGTCTGCCTCAGAGATAGAGCCCCGTGGAGTCCTCGGACCCCTCGAACCGGTCCGCGGCCACGGCGTGCAGGTCCCGCTCACGCATCAGCACGTACGGGATGCCCCGCACCTCGACCTCGGCCCGGTCCTCCGGGTCGTACAGCACCCGGTCGCCCGGCTCCACGGTCCGTACGTTCTGCCCCACGGCGACGACATTGGCCCAGGCCAGCCGGCGTCCGACCGCCGCGGTCGCGGGAATCAGGATGCCGCCCCCGGAACGCCGCTCGCCCTCGGAGTTGTCCTGCCGCACGAGCACACGGTCGTGCAGCATCCGGATGGGCAGCTTGTCGGGGGTCTGATGTTCGTTGGCGCTCACACCCAAGAACCTACCTGCCCGCGGCACGAAGCCGCGCCGCCGGGTAGCCCACCCGCCGACTCGGTACCGAGCCTCAGCGCCGCCGCCGGCCGCTCCGGCCACGCCGCCGCGCACCCACGACCACGAGCCCGACGACACCGGCCACGACCAGCGCCGCCGGCACCACACGCTCCAGCCGGGGCACACCCTCGTCGTCCGTGAACCGCGACCGCACATCACTGACGACACGGTTCACACCGACGTACGCCCGTCCAAAGGTGTGGTCGACACTCGCTGCGACCTTGGCCCTCGCGTCACCCACGATCGTCCTGGGGTGCACCCGCACCCCGATCTCGTCGAGGGTCTCGGCCAGCACCTCGCGGCGACGCCTGATGTCCGCCTCGATCTGCGCCGGGGTTCTGGTGTCCGACGTGTCCGCCACCGTACGGCCTCCGAAGTCTTGTGACGCTGTTGCCCACAGTCTGTCAGCTTCGCCCCCCGCCGCACGGTCAGTACCCCCCGGTTGTGCCCCTCGTTCGGATCGTCCCGGGGCGCGGGCGCCCGGCGCGCGCATCCCCGGCGTCGGCTCGCTCACGGGCTCCGCCCCGCGGCTCCACGCCGCCCACGCGGGCGGCCCGGGCCGCCGTCGCGTCGGCTCCCTTCGCCGCCCCCGCGGCCGCACGCACCGGGCCCCGTTCGGGCCGGCCAGGACGCACCGCGCCCCACGACCGGGCTGATCCCAACGAGAGGGCCTAGGCTCGGACCGGCACCACCCTTTGACGCACGCATGAGGAGTCGAGACCGATGACCGAGCGCCTCCAGCCCGGGGACGTGGCCCCCGCCTTCACCCTGCCCGACGCCGACGGCAACGAGGTGTCGCTGGCCGACCACAAGGGCCGCAAGGTCATCGTGTACTTCTACCCGGCCGCCCTCACCCCCGGCTGCACGAAGCAGGCCTGCGACTTCACGGACAGCCTCGACGTCCTGGCCACCGCCGGCTACGACGTCCTCGGCATCTCCCCGGACCGGCCGGAGAAGCTCGCCACGTTCCGCGACAAGGAGTCCCTGAAGGTCACCCTCCTCGCCGACCCGGACAAAGAGGTTCTGAACGCGTACGGCGCCTTCGGCGAGAAGAAGAACTACGGCAGGACCTACATGGGCGTCATCCGCTCCACGATCGTGGTGGACGAGCAGGGCAAGGTGGAACGCGCCCTCTACAACGTCCGCGCGACGGGCCACGTGGCCAAGATCATCAAGGATCTGGGGATCTGAGCGCCCTGCCCGGCCAGTAACATGGCCGGGCAGCACAGCAGGCGGCCGTGGTGGAACTGGCAGTCACGCTGGGTTTAGGTCCCAGTGGGGTAACTCCCGTGAGGGTTCGAGTCCCTCCGGCCGCACCAAGCTCTAACCGAGCAACTCCCGCAGCACCGGCGTCAGCGCCCTGAACGCCTTCCCCCGGTGGCTGATCGCGTTCTTCTCCGCCGGGGCGAGTTCCGCGCAGGTCCTCGTGTCTCCCTCGGGCTGGAGGATCGGGTCGTAGCCGAAGCCCTTCGTGCCGGTCGGGGTGTGGCGGAGGGTGCCCCTCAGCCGGCCCTCGACCACCCTTTCCGTGCCGTCCGGAAGAGCCAGCGCCGCCGCGCAGGCGAAGTGCGCGGACCTGTGCGGGTCGGCGATGTCCGACAGTTGGGCCAGGAGCAGGTTCAGGTTGGCCCTGTCGTCGCCGTGCCGGCCGGACCAGCGGGCGGAGAAGATGCCGGGGGCACCGCCGAGGACGTCGACGCACAGGCCCGAGTCGTCGGCGACGGCCGGCAGGCCGGTGGCACGGGCCAGGGCGTGGGCCTTGAGGAGGGCGTTCTCGGCGAAGGTGACGCCGGTCTCCTTCACGTCGGGCACCTCGGGATAGGCCTCGGCGCCGACGAGTTCGTGGGGCAGTCGGGCCTCGGCGAGGATCTCGCGGAGTTCGACGAGCTTTCCGGCGTTGCGGGTGGCGAGGATCAAGCGGGTCATGGGGGCAGTATCCCTGCCCTCCGTCACTCGTGTCTCGCCACCCTTGCCAGGCCCGGGGGTTACGGCGTGCAGACCTTCGTCAGTTCGCCCGCGGCGTCGGTGACGGGGCTGATGTCAGGGGTCTCGTCGCCGTTCTTCACGGAGGTGCGGACGTTTTCGACGGCCTTCTGGAGGTCGTCGACCGCCTTGGTGACGTCGGCGTCGTCGGTCTTGTCGCCGATGTCGCCGAGGTCCTTCTCGATGGAGTCGAGGGATTCCTCGAGCTGGGTCGGGTCGTTGGAGGCGTTCTCCACGGCCTGCTGGAGGCCGGTGACGCTGTCGGCGATGGCGTCGGCGGTCTGCACGCAGTCCAGCGCCTTGCCGACAGCGTCGCAGCCGGTGGTCAGGCCTGCCGTCAGTGCGGCGGCGGCCATCGCTGCGGTGGCGATGGCGATACGGCTACGGCGGCGTCGGCTCGCGGCCATGGATGCGATCCCTCCCTCGGTGTGGGCCCGGCGGCCCGTGGGCGGGCGCACGGCGGTGAGCCGTACGCCCGTCGGATAGGACGCCGGGGCGGGTGGCCCGGTTGCTTCCTCCGCCGCCCCGTCTTGGGGCGCCCTTTACTTTCCGGCGACCGTATCAAGTGCCTTCTGCTGGAGGGCGGCCAGTTCGGTGCAGCCGGAAACGGCCAGGTCGAGCAGGGTGTTGAGTTCGTCGCGGGCGAAGGGCTCGGCCTCGGCGGTGCCCTGGACCTCGACGAAGCGGCCGTCGCCGGTGCAGACGACGTTCATGTCGGTGTCCGCCTTGACGTCCTCCTCGTAGCGGAGGTCGAGGAGGGGGACTCCGGCGACGATGCCCACCGAGACGGCGGAGACGGTGCCCGTGATGGGCTTGCGGCCGGCGCGGATCAGCTTCCTGCCCTGGGCCCAGGAGACGGCGTCGGCGAGGGCGACGTAGGCGCCGGTGATGGCGGCGGTGCGGGTGCCGCCGTCGGCCTGGAGGACGTCGCAGTCGAGGACGACGGTGTTCTCGCCGAGGGCCTTGTAGTCGACGACGGCGCGCAGGGAACGGCCGATGAGGCGGCTGATCTCGTGGGTGCGTCCGCCGATCTTGCCGCGGACGGATTCGCGGTCGCCGCGGGTGTTGGTGGCGCGGGGGAGCATGGCGTACTCGGCGGTGACCCAGCCCTCGCCGCTGCCCTTGCGCCAGCGGGGGACGCCCTCGGTGACGGAGGCGGTGCAGAGGACTCTGGTGTCGCCGAAGGAGACGAGGACGGAGCCTTCGGCGTGCTTGCTCCAGCCGCGTTCGATGGTGACGGGGCGGAGCTGTTCGGGGGTGCGGCCGTCGATGCGTGACATGCGGTCGAGCCTAGCCGCACGTGCCGGGGGGCCCGTTCCGGCGAGGGGAACGGGCCCCTCACGGGTGAGGCGGGTGTGCGGCGCGGGGCCCTCACATCAGGTCTTCGATCTCCGCGGCGAGGGGGTCGGCGTCGGTGCCGATGACGACCTGGACGGCGTTGCCCATCGTGACGACGCCGTGCGCGCCGGCGGCCTTCAGCGCGGCCTCGTCGACCTTGGAGGGGTCGACGACCTCGGTGCGGAGGCGGGTGATGCAGCCCTCGACTTCTTCGATGTTGTCGAGGCCGCCGAGCCCGGCAACGATCTTCTCAGCCTTGCTGGCCATGTTCCTTCTCCCTGATGCGAGCCGCTTTGTCGCAGTAACCCACAGTTGGCCCAGCTTCGCGAGCGGTGATTCTGTCCGTGCGGAAACGTACGTACGGACATGAGGGCGTCCCGCCGACGGAGCCGTCCGCGACGGGTCCACAGCACGGGCCGGACGGCCGCCGCACCCGCCTTCGAGCGATTCCCAGCAAGGGGGCCCGGATGAGCACCGACAGCGCGCCCCGCCCGGCCCGCCCGGCCCGTGACCGCCGCCACAGCCTGTTCCAGGGGCTGCAGAAGATGGGGCGCAGCCTTCAGCTGCCGATCGCGGTGCTGCCGGCGGCGGGCATCCTCAACCGGCTGGGGCAGCCGGACGTGTTCGGGGACGACGGGCTGGGCTGGACGAACGTCTCGAAGGTGATGGCGGGCGCGGGCGGCGCGCTGCTGGACGGTTCGCTGGGGCTCCCCCTCCTGTTCTGTGTGGGTGTGGCCATCGGGATGGCGAAGAAGGCGGACGGCTCGACGGCGCTCGCGGCGGTGGTGGGGTTCCTCGTCTACTACAACGTGCTGCGCCAGTTCCCGGAGGACTGCCCGAGCGGGGCGAAGCCGGCGTCGGGCGTCGGCTGCCAGGCGGCGGACGGCACGGTGAGCGTGTTCACGTACCAGAATCCGGGGGTGTTCGGGGGCATCGTGATCGGGTTGCTCGCGGCGTACTTCTGGCAGCGGTTCCACCGGACGCGACTGGTGGACTGGCTGGGCTTCTTCAACGGGCGGCGTCTGGTGCCGATCATCATGGCGTTCGTGGCGATCGCGTTCGCGGCGCTGTGTCTGTGGGTGTGGCCCCCGATCGGTGACGCGCTGGAGGGTTTCAGCGACTGGCTGAGCGACTCGGGCTCCTGGGGCGCCGGGGTGTTCGGTGTCGCGAACCGCGCGCTGCTGGTGATCGGGCTGCACCAGTTCCTGAACGTGCCCATCTGGTTCCAGTTCGGGACGTTCACCAAGCCGGACGGTTCGACGGTGCACGGCGACGTCAACATGTTCCTGGCGGGCGACCCGGACGCGGGTCAGTTCACCTCGGGTTTCTTCCCGATCATGATGTTCGCGCTGCCGGCGGCGGCGCTCGCGATCACGCACTGCGCGCGGCCGGAGCGGCGCAAGGAGGTCGGCGGTCTGATGCTGTCGGTGGCGCTGACGTCGTTCGTGACGGGCATCACCGAGCCGATCGAGTACTCGTTCCTGTTCATCGCACCGGCGCTGTACGCCGTCCACGCCGTCCTGACCGGTGTGTCGATGGCGGTGACGTGGGGGCTGGGCGTGCATGACGGGTTCAGCTTCTCGGCGGGACTGATCGACTACGTCATCAACTGGAACCTGGCGACGCGACCGTGGCTGATCCTTCCGATCGGTCTGGTCTTCGCGGCGGTGTACTACGTGATTTTCCGGTTCGCGATCACGACGTTCGATCTGAAGACGCCGGGGCGGGAGCCGGCGGAGGAGGTCGAGGACGTCACGAAGGTGTAGCGCGCGGCGGCCCGGCCGCCGTGGGAGAAGCCCGGCGTCTTCGGGGCCGTGGGCCTCGTCCGTCGGGGGCCTCGTCCGTCGCGGGCGGGGCCTAGATCTCGTACGAGACTCTCGGCGTCGCCAGTTCCACCGGACCGTCGAAGGCGGCGCGGGCGTCGGTGAGGTTGACCTGCGGGTCGGTCCACGGGGGGATGTGGGTGAGGACGAGGCGCCGGGCGCCGGCGCGGGCGGCGGTCTCACCCGCCTCGCGGCCGTTGAGGTGCAGGTCGGGGATGTCTTCCTTGCCGTGCGTGAAGGCGGCCTCGCACAGGAACAGGTCGGCGTCCCGGGCGAGTTCGTCCAGCACCGGGGTCACGCCGGTGTCGCCGGAGTACGTCAGCGTCCTGCCGCCGTGCTCGACCCGGATGCCGTAGGCCTCGACGGGATGGGCGACCTGCTCGGTGTGGACCGTGAACGGGCCGATGTCGAAGGTGCCGGGCTTCACCGTGTGGAAGTCGAAGACCTCGCTCATCGAGGAGGCGGAGGGGGTGTCGCCGTAGGCGGTGGTCAGACGGTGTTCCGTACCCTCGGGGCCGTAGACCGGGATGGGGGCGCAGCGGCCGCCGTCGTGCCGGTAGTAGCGGGCCACGAAGTACGCGCACATGTCGATGCAGTGGTCCGCGTGCAGGTGGCTGAGGTAGATCGCGTCGAGGTCGTAGAGACCGCAGTGACGCTGCAGCTCGCCGAGGGCGCCGTTGCCCATGTCGAGGAGCAGCCGGAAGTCGTCGGCCTCGAGGAGGTAGCTCGAGCAGGTCGATTCCGCGGACGGGAACGACCCCGAGCAGCCGACGACGGTGAGCTTCATGAAGCAGAAACCTCCGCTGACGGGAACGACAGGAAATCCTGATGGGGGAGCGACAGGGGGTCGTGCAGTGTGCGGTCCGTCGAGCGTAAGGCGCAAAACGTCCTGTCGCTCCTCCGCCAAGGGCGGTTGTGGGGGAACTCACCTGCGGTGTCACCGGTTCGGCTGGCAACGGGGCGCTTGAGGTGAATTGGAGGCGCGCGGGAGTGGGACTACGCCGGTACCGTCGTCGGTATGGACGCGTCCTGGTGGCCGGTGCTGGCGGCGGTGGTGCTGCTCGCGCTGGCCGCCGCGCTCGTCGAAGGAGGGGGCCGGGGGTGGCGCGGACGGGGCCGCGCGCGGCCCGGGGCGGCCGGCTCTGCGCCGTCACGGCCTGCGTCGTCCCGGCCCGGGGCGCCCCGGCAGCGAGGATTGCGGGCGGGGTCGTCCCGGCCCCGGCCGGCGGAGATCTGGTGGGCGCGGGTGCCGTCCGGTGAGGGCGGTGAGCCGCTGGGGCCGGTGGACGCGGTGGGGCCGCGCGGTGAGGACCGGCCGTGTCTGGTGCTGGCGGTGCACGGTCGGCACGCGGTGGTCGCCGAGATCACCAGCACGTACCGCGACGAGCAAGCGGGGGTGATTCCCCTGCCGCCGGGTTCGGTCGGCGGGGCGCAGGGCCGGGCGAGCTACCTGGAGACGGACGCGCTGCGGGACGTGCCGGTGCGGGACTTCAGCCGGCGGGTCGGGGTGATGGACCCGGTCCTGTGGGACCAGGTCCGTCACCTCGCGACGTGACGGCCGAAGGATCCGCGCCCGGAGCCGGCCCCGGGGCTCATGCCCAGAGCTGGCCCTGGAGGGTCTCGATGGCCTCTTCGGTGGTGGCGGCGGTGTAGACGCCGGTGGAGAGGTACTTCCAGCCTCCGTCGGCGACGACGAACACGATGTCCGCGCTCTCCCCCGCCTTGAGGGCCTTCTTGCCGACGCCGATCGCGGCGTGCAGGGCGGCCCCGGTGGAGACGCCCGCGAAGATGCCCTCCTGCTGGAGGAGTTCACGGGTGCGGGTGACGGCGTCGGCGGAGCCGACGGAGAAGCGGGTGGTGAGGACGGAGGCGTCGTACAGCTCGGGTACGAAGCCCTCGTCGAGGTTGCGCAGGCCGTACACGAGGTCGTCGTAGCGCGGTTCGGCGGCGACGATCCGCACGTCCGGCTTGTGCTCCCGCAGGTAGCGGCCGACGCCCATGAGCGTGCCGGTGGTGCCGAGGCCGGCGACGAAGTGCGTGATGGAGGGGAGGTCGGCGAGGACCTCGGGACCGGTGGTGGCGTAGTGGGCGCCGGCGTTGTCCGGGTTGCCGTACTGGTAGAGCATCACCCAGTCGGGGTGCTCGGCGGCGAGTTCCTTGGCGACGCGCACGGCGGTGTTGGAGCCGCCCGCGGCCGGGGAGGAGATGATCTCCGCGCCCCACATGGCGAGCAGGTCGCGGCGTTCCCGAGAGGTGTTCTCGGGCATCACGCACACGATGCGGTAGCCCTTGAGCCTGGCCGCCATGGCCAGCGAGATACCGGTGTTGCCGCTGGTGGGCTCGAGGATGGTGCAGCCCGGGGTGAGGCGGCCGTCCTTCTCGGCCTGCTCGATCATGTGCAGGGCCGGACGGTCCTTGATCGAACCGGTCGGGTTGCGGTCCTCCAGCTTCGCCCAGATGCGGACGTCGGCGGACGGCGACAGCCGCGGCAGCCGCACCAGGGGGGTGTTGCCGACCGCGGCCAGCGGGGAGTCGTACCGCATCGCCGATCAGGCCATACCGCCGGCTACGGCCGGCAGGATCGTGATGCTGTCCCCGTCGGAGACCTTGGTGGTGATGCCGTCGAGGAAGCGGACGTCCTCGTCGTTCAGGTAGACGTTGACGAAGCGGCGCAGCTGGTCGCCGTCCACGATGCGGGCCTGGATGCCCGCGTACCGGGTCTCGAGGTCGGCGAACAGCGCGGCGAGGGTGTCACCGTTGCCCTCCACCGCCTTCTGACCGTCGGTGTACTGGCGGAGGATGGTCGGGATGCGGACCTCGATGGCCATGACTCGGGGCTCCTGTCGGGAGGTGAATGATCGGGGCGCGCGGCGGCGCGGACGTGCGTGGTCGTACGGGTGCCCGTACGCAGGTGGGCGCCGCGGCTCACGGCCGTGCGGCGGCAGGGGGCGGCGTCAACAGATGGCGCTGGCGAGCCTGCACAGGTCGACGTGCAGCCGCGCCACGAGCAGCGTGCCCGGCGTCTTTTCGCTCACGTCGTGGGAAACCATGCGCACATCGTATCGATTCCCGGTGCCGGTTCCCGAGTGTGATCCCGCTGTCCGGACGGCTTTCGTTCGCATCATGAGATGGATGGGTCCGGCGGAGAGCTCAGTGGGCCTCGACGATCTTGACCTCCTCCTCCCTGACCTTGCCCTCCACGATCCGGAAGGAGCGGAACTGGAAGTCGCCGGCGCCGTCGGTGTCCGCGGTGGAGACGAGGACGTAGTGCGCGCCGGGCTCGTTGGCGTAGGAGATGTCGGTGCGGGAGGGGTAGGCCTCGGTCGCGGTGTGGGAGTGGTAGATGATCACCGGCTCCTCGTCGCGGTCGTCCATCTCGCGGTAGAGCTTGAGCAGGTCCTGCGAGTCGAACTCGTAGAAGGTGGGCGAGCGGGCCGCGTTGAGCATGGGGATGAAGCGTTCGGGGCGGCCGGTTCCCACGGGCCCCGCGACGACGCCGCACGCCTCGTCGGGGTGGTCCTCGCGGGCGTGGGCGACGATCCGGTCGTGGAGGGCCTGGGTGATGGTCAGCATGGCGTCAGGATAAGCAGAAGGGCAGCCCCGTACCGAGGGGTGGTACGAGGCTGCCCACATACCGGGATGTCCCAGCTTGTCCGGGTCGGGGCCGGGCAGCCGGGATCAGAGCTTCTCGAACTCCGGCTCGCGGCGGCGTGCGGTGACCTGCGGGTCGCGGCGCTTGAGGACGGACCAGCCGATGACCAGGGCCACGTACCAGCCGCCCATCACGTACAGGCAGACGCGGGCGTCGGCGTCGTACGCGATCAGGCCGGTCACGAAGAGCAGGAACACGATGGCGACCCAGCTGAGCTTCGCGCCGCCCGGGGCCGGGAAGGCCGAGGAGGGCAGCCGTCCGGCGACGACGGCACGGCGGTACCTGACGTGGCTGACGAGGATCATCAGCCACGTCCAGATGCCGGCCGCGGTGGCGACGGAGGTGACGTAGCCGAACGCCTTCTCCGGGACCGTGTAGTTGAGGACGACGCCGATGCCCATGAAGATCACCGAGACGCCGGTGCCGAGGGCCGGGGTCTTGGTGGAGGACAGCTTCCGGAAGACGCGGGGGGCCTCGCCGTTCTCGGCGAGGGTGCGCAGCATGCGGCCCGTGGAGTACATGCCGGAGTTGCAGGACGACAGGGCGGCGGTCAGGACGACGAAGTTGACGATGCCGGCGGCGGCCGGGATGCCGATGACCTCGAAGGCCTTCACGAAGGGGCTGCCCTCGTCGGCGAACTCGGTCCACTTCACCACGCACAGGATGACGGTGAGGGCACCGACGTAGAACAGGGCGATGCGCCAGGGCAGGGTGTTGATCGCCTTGGGGAGGGTCTTCTCCGGGTCGTCGGACTCGCCGGCGGTGACGCCGACCAGTTCGACGGCGAGGTAGGCGAACATCACGCCCTGCAGGGTCATCAGGGACGACCCGACGCCCTTGGGGAAGAAGCCGTCGAAGGCCCACAGGTTGGAGACGGCGGCGGTGTCGCCGGCCTGGCTGAAGCCGAGGGTGAGCACGCCGAGCCCGATGACGATCATGCCGAGGATGGCGGTGACCTTGACCATCGAGAACCAGAACTCGATCTCGCCGAACAGCTTCACCGAGATCAGGTTGGCCACGAACAGCACGATCAGGAAGACCAGGGCGGTCACCCACTGGGGGATGCCCGGGAACCAGTAGTTGATGTAGATCGCGGCGGCGGTCAGCTCGGCCATGCCGGTGACCACCCACATCAGCCAGTACGTCCAGCCGGTGAAGTAGCCGAAGAACGGGCCGAGGAACTCGCGCGAGTACTCCGCGAAGGAGCCCGTGACCGGGCGGTAGAGCAGGAGCTCGCCGAGCGCCCGCATGATGAAGAAGATGATGACGCCCGCGAGGGCGTACATGAGGATGAGGCTGGGGCCCGCCTTGGCGATGTTGGCCCCGGCTCCCAGGAAGAGGCCGACGCCGATGGCACCGCCGATCGCGATCATCTGGACCTGGCGGCTGCCGAGCCCGCGCTCGTATCCCTCTTCGGGGCGGTTGCCCTCGCCGCCCTCGTGCTCCTTGGCGACCTGCGCCGATGTCATGTGTGCGCCTTTCTCCATGCCGACCCGGGCCTCTTGTCGGCCCCCGGATCGGGTCTCGATCCCCCCGGATTGCTGGAGTGGTTGCCTGGCCGACGGTTGTCGGCTCGGTGGCGCACCCGGCTTACGGACATGGGTGGCGTCCGCCGGGCGATCGTGAAGGTGTATCACGCACGCAGCATGATCACTCCGGACGATTGTGGCGCAAATTACCGGGAGATGCGGACATAAGGAGCGGCCATCGGCAAAGGTGATGGCCGCGGTGACGTGATCGTTATCCGGATCTGAGGATCCCCTGAGCGAACAGCGGGCGCTCCGCGCGCGAGGAGGGGGAGGCCGGGATCACCGGCCCGGCCCCTTCGGACCGGGCCGGTCAGCGGCGCGAGCCCGGACCGCGTAGTACAGCGGCCGAACCCGGGCCGGGATCAGCCGCGGGGGCCCGGGCCGCGTTCGGTGGCGGAAGCCCGGGCGGGGCGCCGCACGCCCCGGCGTGTCACGGCATGAGCGTGGACACGAGGCTCTCCTGGAGGCCGCCCAGCCACAGGTACGCCATCACCATCGGCTTGCGCGGGTCCTCGTCGGGGAGTTGGTAGAGCAGCTCGGTGTCCTCCTCGTCGTCGATCTCCAGACGGGAGCCGATCGCGAGGCGCAGGTCGTTGAGGGAGGTCAGCCACTGGCGGGACTGCTCGGCCGACAGCTTGAGCACGGCTCCGCCGTCCCCGGCGAGCGCGTCCAGGGAGCGGATCACCGCGAGGGCGTTCTCGCGCTTGCCTGCCCGCAGGTCGTTCTCGGTGTAGCGGCGGAACTCGGCGGAGTGCGCGCGCCGCTCCTCGGCGTCCCGCGGTGAGGCGGCGGTCTGCTCGGGGTCGCTGTAGGCGTCGGGGAAGAGTCTGCGCAGCACCGGGTCGGCGGGCGGTTCGCTCGGGCCCTCGGCGAACAGTTCGGCGAGCGGGTCGCCCTGCGCGTCCTCGGCGGGGCCGGGACCGATCAGCTCCAGGAGCTGGACGGCCAGCGACCGGATGATGGAGATCTCGATCTCGTCGAGGGCGACGGCCGCGCCGTCGCCGGGCAGCGGTTCGAATTGTCCGGGCATGAGGTCTTTTCGCTGGTGGGCGGGGGCTACTTGCGGTCCTGCTGGAGGGTGGCCCACAGGCCGTAGCCGTGCATGGCCTGCACGTCGCGTTCCATTTCCTCACGGCTGCCGCTGGAGACGACCGCCCGGCCCTTGCGGTGGACGTCGAGCATGAGCTTGGTGGCCTTGTCCTTGGAGTAGCCGAAGTACGCCTGGAACACGTACGTCACATAGCTCATGAGGTTGACCGGGTCGTTGTGGACGATGGTGACCCAGGGGACGTCCGGCTCGGGTACGGCGAATTCCTCCTCCACCGACTCGGTGCGTTCGATCTCTAGGGGTGCGGGTGACGTCACAGGGCCCATGCTGCCACCGGAGGGGGGTGGGGGCACAAACGCGCGGCTCGGGGGTACGCGGCGGGGAACGCGGGGGGAGGGTGACGGGGACCACGCGCACCGAAATCGTCAGAGTGACGAGATGGGGGTAGCATCGTGGTCATGAACACAGCGGACCTGGGGCTGCCCGTCGAGGTTCCTTCGACGGCGCTGTTCACCGACCACTACGAGCTGACGATGGTGCAGGCCGCCCTCAAGGCGGGCACGGCCGAGCGCCGCAGCGTCTTCGAGGTCTTCGCCCGGCGGCTGCCGGAGGGGCGGCGCTACGGCGTCGTCGCGGGCACCGGGCGTGTCCTGGACGCCGTCGAGAACTTCCGCTTCGACCCGGACGTCCTCACCTTCCTGCGCGAGCGGCGGGTCGTGGACGAACCGACGCTCGCCCGGCTCGCGGACTACCGCTTCACCGGCGACATCTGGGGCTACCCGGAGGGCGAGGTGTACTTCCCGGGCTCGCCCGTCCTGCGCGTGGAGGGCACCTTCGCCGAGTGCGTGCTGCTGGAGACGGTGATCCTGTCCATCCTCAACCACGACTCGGCGATCGCCGCCGCCGCCTCCCGGATGGCGTCGGCCGCCGCCGGGCGCCCGCTGATCGAGATGGGCGCCCGGCGCACCCACGAACTCGCCGCGGTCGCCGCGTCCCGCGCCGCCTACGTGGGCGGTTTCGCCTCCACCTCCGACCTCGCGGCCGGCTTCCGCTACAACATCCCCACCGTCGGCACCGCCGCGCACGCCTTCACCCTGCTGCACGACAACGAGCGCGACGCCTTCCGCGCCCAGGTCGACTCCCTCGGCCGGGGCACGACGCTGCTGGTCGACACGTACGACGTCGCCGAGGCCGTCCGGACGGCCGTCGAGATCGCCGGGCCCGAGCTGGGCGCGGTACGCATCGACTCCGGTGACCTGCTCCTGGTCGCGCACCGGGTGCGTCAGCAGCTGGACGAACTGGGAGCCCGGGACACGAAGATCATCGTGACCTCGGACCTGGACGAGTACGCCATCGCCTCGCTGGCGGCGGCGCCCGTGGACGCCTACGGCGTCGGTACGCAGCTGGTCACCGGCTCGGGGCACCCGACGGCCTCGATGGTCTACAAGCTGGTCGCGCGCGCCGCGTCCGCCGATCCGGACGCCCCGCTGGAGCCGGTCGCGAAGAAGTCCAGCGGCGGCAAGACCTCCGTCGGTGGCCGCAAGTGGGCCGCGCGGCGGCACGACGAGGACGGCGTCGCCCAGGCCGAGGTGATCGGCACCGGTCCCGTGCCCGAGGAGCTGGCCGGCCGGCAGCTGCTGGTCGAGCTGGTCCGGGGCGGCGAGGTCGTCCGCCGCGAGCCGCTGGACGCCGTACGGGACCGGCACGCGGCGGCACGCGCCGACCTGCCGCTGTCCGCCACGCAGCTCTCCCGCGGGGAGCCCGTCATCCCGACGGAGTACGCGCACGGGCCCGCGGACGGCTGAGGGGGCCGGGCCGGGCGCCGACTCGCGGGCGCCCGGCCTCTCCCCTCCCCCACCCGAAATCAATAGGCTCACAACACCACCGGACGCCGGCCCGCTTCGCCGGCCAGCTCCGGCCGCCCCATCCCCCAGCCGCTCCAGTCGAAGGACACCGACCATGCGCCGCGCCTTGATCGTCGTAGACGTGCAGAACGACTTCTGCGAGGGGGGCAGCCTCGCGGTGTCCGGCGGCGCCGACGTGGCCGCCGCCATCACCGAACTGGTCGGGCAGGCGCCCGCCGGTTACCGGCACGTGGTCGCCACGCGCGACCACCACATCGACCCCGGCGGACACTTCTCCGACGACCCCGACTTCGCGCACTCCTGGCCCGCGCACTGCGTCGCCGGGACGGAGGGGGTGGGCTTCCACCCGAACTTCGCGCCCGCAGTCGCCTCCGGGGCCGTCGACGCGGTCTTCGACAAGGGCGCCCACACGGCCGCGTACAGCGGATTCGAGGGCACCGACGAGAACGGCGTGGCGCTGGCCGACTGGCTCAGGAACCGGGAGATCGACGAGGTCGACGTGGTGGGCATCGCCACGGACCACTGTGTGCGGGCCACCGCCCTGGACGCGGCGCGGGGGGGCTTCCGTACGCGGGTCCTGCTGGACCTGACCGCCGGGGTGGCCGCGCAGACCACCGAGCGTGCCGTGCGGGAGATGCGCGAGGCGGGCGTGGAGCTCTCGGGCAAGCCCGTCGTCCGGTAGGTCCCGCGGGTCGGCGGAGCCCCGGTCGTCGTCCGGGCGTCCTACACCGGCCCCACGGCCGGCCACTCCTGCGGCAGAAGACGGGCCGGCGGGAAGATCCGGGGGCACAGCTCGGGCCCCGGTTCCGACCGGGGCTCGGCCTGCCGCGCCGGTCCCCGGAACAGGGCCCGGATCGGGCGCCACATCTCGGGCGACGCGTCGGCCTCCGGCTGCGGCACGGCCCCGGCGTCGGGCGCCGTGCGCCATATCAGGCCGTCCGGATGGTGCAGGACGGCCGTGACCTCGTCGGGGGTGGGCGGGGCGGTGTTGCCCCGCAGGTAGACGGCACGCAGACCCAGGTTGCGCAGCCTGGTCAGGGCTCGCGAACGGTTGTGGGCATGGACCAGGACGCGCACCCGGGCGGGGTCGTCGGCGGCGGGCCTGGGCAGGTTCATCGCCACCACCACCGTGCCGTTCGGCAGCTTGCAGAAACCTCCTGCGGCCATGCGGTCACACCCCCGTGCTGTCCGGTGTCAATAAGGGAATCACAGGACGCACCTAAACACGATCGGCGGCAACCCGCCAGGGGGTCGCCGCCGATCATGCTGTGACCTGCAGAAATATCGTTTACTTCACCGCAGGGCCGACCTGGACCGAGATCGTGGAGCCGTTCCAGGCCTCCTTGGCGATCTTGATCGTGGTGTTGGTGTCAGTGACCTTCACACCGGCGGTCTTGTTCGCCACGTCGTAGTAGGTGTGCGTGTGGTCGTTGAAGACCGACACACCCTTCTTCGCCGGGATCCTGGTCGCCACGTCCGCGTTGTGCAGCGTGATGCCGTCCGTACGGAACAGGCTGAAGGGCGAGTCGTACGCCTGGACGCGGTTGCGCATCAGCGTGCCGTCGGACCACTTCAGCACGTTCGGGTGCGCGTCGACCGGCAGGATCAGGCCGGCACCCGGGTGCTGGCTGGTGTTGTTGTCCGCCTGCGAGGTGTCCCACTTCCAGATCAACAGGCCGTTCTGGTACGGGTAGTGCTCCACCCAGTCCGGACGGGTCGTCGAGAAGCCGAAGTTGTACGGGCCGACCTTGAGGGTCTGGTCGTACGAGACGTACTGGCGGTTCTCCGCGATGTAGTACTGCGCGTACTCGTCGCTGAAGGACGCGCCGATCCGGGAGAACCCGTCCGTCGTCCAGGCGGCGTCGGCGGTCTCGGCGTTGTCCGTGAACAGCGCCGTGCCGTCGGCGGTGACGGAGATGCGGTCGGCCGCGAAGCCCTTCTGCGCGACACCGCCGTCCGTCTGGTAGCGGAAGCGCAGGTCGATCTTCTTGCCCGCGTAGGCGTCCAGCGAGAAGGCGAGCGGCTTGTAGCCGTCGACCGTGCCGGTCAGCGCCGGCTTGTCGCTGCCGTCGCGCGGGATCGGCTGACCGTCGACCGTGCCGTCGAGGGCGGTCCAGTTGGCGCCGCCGTCGGTGGACACCTCGGTGTAGAGGTAGTCGTAGTCGGCCTCGATGTCGTACCAGCCGTCCAGGGTGAGGTCGGCGGACGTCTTGCCGGTCAGGTCGACCGTGCGGGCCAGCGTGTTGCGCAGATCGTCACCGCTGCCGCTCCACCACTGGTTCTGCCCCTCGGCGGGGGTGACCACCTCGGTGGTGACGGCCTTCTTCGGGAGTTCGACGACGAGCCCCTGCTTGTTGCTCGTGTTGTACTCCGCGACACCCAGCGTGTGGCTGGACTTCGTCGCGGCCTTGGCCACGTCGTAGTCGAGCCAGCCCAGCTGGAGCTTGTCCCAGGCGTTCATGTCGCCGGGGCGGTTGCCGATCTCGTTCTCACCGGTGCCGAGCCAGGAACCGGACGACATCAGCGTCCAGAACCCGGTGGAGTTCTCGCCACCGTTGGTGTCGTAGTGGTCCGGCAGACCGAGGTCGTGGCCGTACTCGTGGGCGAAGACACCGAGCCCGCCGTTCTCCGGCTGGATGGTGTAGTCGCCGACCCAGATGCCACTGTCGCCGATCTGCGTGCCGCCGAGCTTGTTGCCCTCGGGGCCCGTGGCGCCGGCGTCGGTGCCGAAGGCGTACCAGCGGTGCGCCCAGATGGCGTCCTCGCCCTCCGCGCCGCCGCCCGCGGACTCGTCCTCGCCCGCGTGCACGATCTGGAAGTGGTCGATGTAGCCGTCGGCCTCGTTGAAGTCGCCGTCGCCGTCGTGGTCGTAGCGGTCCCACTGGTCGTACCCGGCGAGCTGCGCCTTGATCTCGGCGTCGGTCTTGCCGGCGGCCTTCTGGTCCGCGACCCAGGCGGTGACGCCGTCCTGCACCGCGTACCACGCGCAGTTGTCCGGGTCGCACGCGTTGGAGCCGTAGCGCGCCTCGTTGTAGGGGACCTTCACCCAGTCGGAGACTTCACCGTCGACGGAGTAGCGGCCCGAGGACTGCTTCTCGTAGTACGTCTTCATCGAGTCGGTGCCGGTGCCGAAGTACAGGTCCTGGAAGTGGGCCTGGTTGTAGTCCGACTTCCACGCCGTGCTGTTGTCCTTGGCGGGGTCCGGCTGGGCGATCTGGTTGTGCAGCGGGCCGGCGGTGCCGCCGTAGCGGCTGTCCACCTTGTCGCCGAACTCGACCAGGATGGTGAAGATCTTGTCGGTCTTCTCCCGGCCCAGCTCGACGTACTTGCTGTCGCCCTTGCGGCTCTTGAGCTTGACGACCTTCGAGCCGTCGCGCTTCTCCGCCTTGGCATCGCCGGATATGACCTGGTTGAGGGCCTCCTGGCGCTGCGCCGCCTGAGTCTTGCTGAGCGGCCCGTCGAGGTTGTGCTCCGCCATCCCCTTGGCCGGCTGCGGGTCGTGCCGGTCCACAGTCGCGGGACGCGCGGCCGAGTCGGCCTGCGCCACCGCAGACACCGAGAGGGTGGTGGACGCCGCTGCGATAGCCACACCGATCGCGGCAGCTCTGAACGTCCAGGGTCTTCTGGTCACTTGATGTCCTCCCCCGCGTTCGCGCGCGCGGCAGGGAGGATCCGGTGGTGGAAGTTCCGCGGGCGCGTGATCAACGCGTGTAGTCAAGTGACGACATTTGACTAGAGGTTAAGCAGAAAAGACAGGTCTTGACTTGGACAGCTCAAATGCACTATGCGGGGTGGGCAACCGGTTATCGAGAACCTCGCGCCGGACTTGACGCGACATCGAACGGGCGCGCGATTCTGTCCGCTTCGCGGACGATATGACTCCGTGCGCCCCCCATGCCCCGGCACTGTTGGTCAGGTCACGCTTACCGTCCGCCCTGCTCGGGCATGCAGCCGAATAGAGTCGAGAAACGACGCATCCCCGCTTCCGAGGACACGATTGCCATGCCTCGTCCGACCGTCGCACAGCTCGCCTACGGTTCGTGCACCGTGATCGTCTCGACGCTCGCCCTGCTGTTGCTGTCACAGGCGAGTTCGGCCCCGGCAATCGCGGTTGTCACCGTCGCGGCGCTCACGCTCGGGCTGCTCGCGGCCATGATCATTCCGCGGCGGAAGCCCGCACCCCTGGCCCACCGGACCGCCACCGGGGCCCGGAGCGGGACCGAGCCGGCGTCACCGGAGCGCGAACAGCTCGCCGCCTGACGCATCGCACACGCGCGGCAGAGCGGGTGCGGTCGGGAACACGTCGCATGTTCCCGACCGCACCCGCTCTGCCATGTCCGGCGGCCCGGCGACGCCCGCGCCCGGCTCAACCGGTGCTGACCACCACCGTTTTGGCCGGCTTGTCGTGCAGACCCTGTTTATAGGGTTTGTCGAAGAAGCTCCAGCCGCCCGAGATCGCCGTCCAGACGCAGGCGCAGCAGAAGGCGAACGGAATCCACAGCACCGCCGCCCGCACCAGCGAGCTCTGCAGGGAGGGCGTGGCCCCGTTCTCCAGGTTGGCCACCCGCATCTTCAGCAGCCTCTTGCCCAGCGTCTGCCCGGTCCTGGCGGTCAGCAGGGTGTCGTACGCGATGTAGAGCACGGCCGCGACGACGGACCGCCCGAACGACCTGCCGACCTCGATGTCGTCACCGTCCATCGTGTACTCGCCGACGCCGAACGCCAGGCTGATCAGCCACACGACGATGCCGACGAGGAGCATGTCGATGATGCGGGCCAGCGTGCGTCTGCCGCTCTCCGCGAGCGGGGGCATCCCTGCGAGCGGGTCACCGGACTGACCAGCACCGCCGTACGGACCGCCTCCGGGAGGACCGCCCTCCCCGTACGGCCCGCCGCCTGCGCCGGAGCCCGCCGCGTCGTACGGGTTGCCTCCGTAAGGGCTTCCGCCGCCCTGGTGGGGCGGGGGCCGGTCACCGGGCGGCGGGGGCTGCTTGCCGAACGGGTCGTTCTCCGGTGGCTGCCCTCCGGAGCCGGGGGGCGGTTCGGTGCTCATGGCCCGAGTCGACCGCGAACCCTCCGGCTCCGCACCCGGCGGGCGGCCGTCCGGAGTACCGGAATGCCGGGTACGGGCAGCCCGCGTCACCAGGGCCGTCTGCCGTCAGCCCGCGACGAACGTGTGCGCCGCCTTGTCGTGCCAGCACTGCCGCCACGGCTGGTCGAACAGGCACCACAGCACGCCCACGACTCCCACGACCAGCAGACCGGGCACCGAGTAGACCAGCCAGCGGCGCAGCGCAGCGCCGAACCCGGGGGCCTCGTGGCCCTCGATGTCCCGCACGTCCAGGCCCAGCAGCCGCTTGCCCAGAGTGCGGCCCCACTTGACGGTGGGCAGCACCTCCAGGACGACGCCGGCCAGCAGCAGGACCGCGAGGATGATGCCGAGCTGGACCGACGTGGTGCCGTCGAGCAGCCAGACCGTGGCGGTCTCACCGCTCAGCTTCGCCGCGTCGATCTTCTCGTTGACGTGGTCGATCGCCGCCGTGCCCAGCGGTACGGCGGCCACCGCGGTGACGGCGCCGAGGACGACCGTGTCCAGCAGGCGTGCCGCGAGCCGCTTGCCGAGGGGCGCCGGACGGGCGGCCGTCTGCCGCCTGACCATCGCCTGGAACGGGTCGTCGGCCGGGGGACGCCAGGGCGTCACGTGCTGCTCGTCGCCGCTCGCGAGCTGGTGCACCTGCTGCGCCCAGGACGACTGGCCGCCACCGGGGCCGCCGGTCAGCGCCGTCTGCGCGGAAGCGGATGTGGGAGAGGGCGCGGCCTGGGTCGGCGGGGAAGCCGGCTGCGGTGCGGGGTGGTGCGGCGCGGCGGACTGCGGCGGGATGCCCGGGAACACCTGCTGCGGGCCCGACGGGGCGGCCGGGGCCGAGCCCGGGGCGCCCGCCGTGCGGCCGCCCTGCCGGCCCACCCGTGGAGCGGCCGAGCGGAAGATCATCGTGCCGTCCTCGGCGTGCGCGGCGGTCGGACCACCGGCCGGCGCGGCCCCCGTGCCGTCGGTGGCACCCGCGGCCCCGGACGTCGGACCGCGGAAGACGAACGTACCGCCCTGTGCGGTACTGCCGGTCTGCGAGCCCTCGCCGTCGGCCGCCGCGCCCCGGGGGAATCCGGCGTCGGGGGCCGATGCCCCGGTCACGTGCGTCATGCGCGGGTCGGCAGCATGCGGATCGGCGGTCTGCTGGCCGACGGTCTGCTGGCCGACGGTCTGCTGGCCGACGGTCTGCGGGTCGGCGGTCTGCGGGGAACCCCACGAGACGCGGCGGTCCTGGTCCGTGCCGAAGCCGGACTGGCGGGAGCGGTCGGCGCCCCACGCGGACGCCGGCTCGGGTCGGCCGCCGTGCTGGAAGTCGTCGGAGGCCGGTACCTCGCTGAAGTCATCGGCGTCGGCCGGGTCTTCGGGGGCGGGCGCCGGGGCGCCGAGTCCGGCGACCGGGTCCTCGTCGAAGAAGTGCGGCCCGGTCTCCTCGACGAAGTGGGGCCCGGTCTCCTCGACGGCGGGCTGTGCCGGGCGCACCCCGGGCGGCGGGAAGAGCTGCTCGCCGTCCTTGGGGGCGGGACGGCTGGTGCCCGGTGCCCAGGCGGCTCCGTTCCAGTACCGGACATATCCGGGAATGGACGGGTCCGGGTAATAGCCCTCGCGGGGTCTGTCGTCACCGGGTGCCGGGGTTGGGGCGCTCATGTCCGTCGTCCCGTATCTGCTCGGGGGTCGTCTGGGAACCTCCACATCTATCAGACCGTCGCCACTCCCACGGCCCGTCCGGTCGTACCCACCCCTTTCCGGGCATTGCCGCACCGAAAATTCACGAGTGCCGGCGCGCCGGGCCGGGCTGACGCGGTGCCCGGCGGGAGTGGCGGGAAACCCGGAGAGAAAACTCCCCGGAATCCGCGTAATGCCCGCCCCCCGACCCCCTCTCTCCTTGTGCGGGCGCCCCCACCGGCGGTCGCACGACCCTTCGGAGAGAGGAACGCACGCCATGCGCCCCACCGTCGTCGAGCGGGAACTGCAGCTCCATCTCGTTCTGTCGCCCGAGCGGAGCGTCCCGGTCCCGGCCCGGCTGAGCTACCGCGGCGACGACCCGTACGCCGTCCACATCACCTTCCACGTCGACTCGGACGTGCCCGTGCACTGGACGTTCGCCCGTGAGCTGCTCGTGGAGGGGGTGTTCCGGCCGTGTGGGCAGGGCGACGTGCGGGTGTGGCCGAGCAGGGCCGGCGGCCGGGATGTCGTCCGGATGTCGCTGAGTTCCCCCGACGGGGAGGCCCTGCTGGAGGCCCCGGGGTCACCGGTGTCGGCCTGGGTCGAGCGGACCCTGCGGGCGGTGCCCCCGGGAGCCGAGGGCGAGCGGCTCGGCCTGGACCACGCCCTGGCCGAGCTGCTCGATCCGGCTTCCGCCGACGACCCGTGGATACGCGACCCGTGGCCGTCGGACGACTCCCCGGGCCGGCAGTGAACCGCCCCGCGGAGTGTCGCCGCGTCCACCGGACCGGGGCCGGTACGCGGACCGCCACGGAGATTGTTCGCAGACCGGGTCAGAAGAGTTTGCCCGGGTTGAGGATGCCGAGCGGGTCGAAGGCGTGCTTCACGGCCCGCTGCATCTCCATGCCCACCGGGCCGATCTCGCGGGCCATCCACTCCTTCTTCAGCACGCCGACGCCGTGCTCGCCGGTGATCGTGCCTCCGAGTTCCAGGCCGAGGGCCATGATCTCCTCGAAGGATGCGCGGGCCCGACGGGACTCGTCGGTGTCCTGGGGGTCGAAGCAGACGGTGGGGTGGGTGTTGCCGTCGCCCGCGTGGGCGACGACGCCGATGGTCAGGCCGTGCTTCTCCGCGATCCGCTCGACGCCCTCGATCAGGTCCCCGAGCCTGGACCGCGGGACGCACACGTCGTCGATCATCGTCACGCCGCGCACCGCCTCCAGCGCGGTCAGGGACAGCCGGCGTGCCTGGAGGAGCATCTCGGACTCGGCCGCGTCGTCCGCGGGGACCACCTGGGTGGCTCCGGCGGCCTCGCACAGCTCACCCACGGCGGCGAGGTCGGCCGCGGGGTCGGGGGTGTCGAAGGCGGCGAGCAGCAGGGCCTCGGTGGTCTCCGGCAGCCCCATGTGCGTCAGGTCGTTGACGGCCTTGACCGTCGTACGGTCCATGAGTTCCAGCAGGGAGGGGACGTGCCCGGCGGCCATGATGCGGCAGATCGCGTCGCAGGCCTCGGCGGCCGAGGCGAACTCCGCGGCCAGGACGAGCTGCTCGGGCGGCTTCGGCCTGAGCGCGAGCACGGCGCGTACGACAATGCCGAGGGAGCCCTCGGAGCCGACGAAGAGCCGGGTGAGGTCGTACCCGGCGACGCCCTTGGCGGTGCGCCGCCCGGTGGACATCAGGCGGCCGTCGGCGAGGACGACGTCCAGGCCGAGCACGTACTCGGCGGTGACCCCGTACTTCACGCAGCACAGGCCGCCCGAGGCCGTGCCGATGTTGCCGCCGATGGTGCACATCTCCCAGCTGGACGGGTCCGGCGGGTAGTACAGGCCCTGTTCTCCCACGGCGCGGGAGAGCGTGGCGTTGATGACGCCCGGTTCCACGACGGCGATGCGGTCGACCGGGTTGATCTCCAGGATGCGGTCCATTTTGGTCAGGGACAGCACGATGCAGCCGTCGGAGGCGTTGGCCGCGCCGGACAGGCCCGTGCGGGCGCCCTGCGGGACGACGGGGACGCGCAGCTCGGTGGCGGTGCGCATGACGTGCTGGACCTGTTCGACGGTGCGCGGCAGGACGACCGCGGCGGGGACGCCGGCCGGGCAGAAGCTCGCCATGTCGTGGGCGTAGGCGGCGGTGATGTCGGGGTCGGTGAGGACCGCCTCGGCGGGCAGGCCGGCGAGCAGTCGGCCGACGAGGCCGCCGGTCGCTGCCGTGCCGTCCTCGGGGGGCGCTTCGATACGGCTCATGATCACAGGTTCGCACCCGGGGGCCACCGGTGTGAACCCCGTCGGCGGCGGCCGTCGCGCGCCGGGTGTGGTCGTCGCAGGGGCGCACGGTGTCGGCCATGGAGGCCGTGGAAGCCGTGGAGGCCGTGGAGGCCGTGCGGGCCATGGAGGCCACGGAGGCGGTGAAGGTCGGTCATCAGGCCGGAAGACGGACATGGCGGAGGAAGCGGCCGAAGAAGCGGAGGCGGGACGCGCGCGAGCGGGCGCGTTTCCGGCGCGGGCCGCGGACAGCCGGTGTGGGCCGCGGACAGCCGGTGTGGGGGCGCGGCGAGCGGGAGGTGGCGCCGCGACACTTCCGGGAGGCGCGCGGACCGGCCCCTGCGTCCCGCCGCTGCCGGTGCCGGTGGCACGACGGGCGCCGGACCGGCGTGGGCGGGCCCTCGCAGGAGGGCCCGCCCACGCGGTGATCCCGGGTCCGGCCGTCGGAGACCGCCGTGGTGTCCGGGGCCGGCGGTCCGGGTGACCGCGCGGCCGTGCGTCGGTCAGAGGTTGCCGCGTCGGGCCTGCTCACGCTCGATGGCCTCGAAGAGGGCCTTGAAGTTGCCCTTGCCGAAGCCCATGGAGCCGTGCCGCTCGATGAGTTCGAAGAACACGGTCGGGCGGTCCTGGACCGGCTTGGTGAAGATCTGCAACAGGTAGCCGTCCTCGTCGCGGTCGGCGAGGATCTTCAGCTCGCGCAGCGTGTCGACCGGCACCCGCGTCTCGCCCACCCACTCGCCGAGCGTGTCGTAGTACGAGTCCGGGGTGTCGAGGAACTGCACGCCGGCCGCGCGCATCTGGCGGACGGTCTGCACGATGTCGTTGGTGTTCAGGGCGATGTGCTGGACGCCGGCGCCGCCGTAGAACTCCAGGTACTCGTCGATCTGGGACTTCTTCTTGGCGAGGGCGGGCTCGTTGATCGGGAACTTGACCTTGAGCGTGCCGTCGGCGACCACCTTCGACATCAGCGCGCTGTACTCGGTCGCGATGTCGTCGCCCACGAACTCCTTCATGTTCGTGAAGCCCATGACCTGGTTGTAGAACGTCACCCACTCGTTCATGCGGCCGAGCTCGACGTTGCCGACGCAGTGGTCGACGGCCTGGAAGGAGCGCTGGGCCGGCGGCTCGACGAGCGGGTCGGCGGCGACGTAGCCGGGCAGGTAGGGGCCGTCGTAGCCGCTGCGGTCGACCAGGGTGTGGCGGGTCTTGCCGTAGGTGGCGATGGCGGCGAGGACGACCGTGCCGTACTCGTCCTTCAGTTCGTACGGCTCGGCCACCGAACGGGCACCCTGCTCGACGGCGTACGTGTACGCGGCACGGGCGTCGGGCACCTCGATGGCCAGGTCGATGACGCCGTCGCCGTGCTCGGCCACGTGCTCGGCGAGGAAGTGGCCCCAGGTGGTGGTGGGCTTGACGACCGAGGTGAGGACGAAGCGGGCGGAGCCGCTCTCCAGCACGTAGGCGGCGGTCTCGCGGTTGCCGTTCTCCGGCCCGGAGTAGGCGACCAGCTTCATGCCGAAGGCGGTGGAGTAGTAGTGCGCGGCCTGCTTGGCGTTGCCCACGGCGAAGACGACCGCGTCCATTCCCTTGACCGGGAAGGGGTCGGCCTGCCGGGCGGTCGTGTCGGGAGTGTGGTGTGTGGTCTGCGTCATAAATGCAGGTTCTCCCGCACCCGCAAGGTGCGCAATAGTTTGCAGATTCACTGGGCAGTCTGCCCAGGAGGGCGGCGGGACCAGCGGACTTTATGTACAGGCTGACCACACAGGAGGCGGGCGTGGCGATCGATCAACTGGACGGCCGGATCATCGTGCTGCTGGCGCGGGAGCCGCGTATCGGGGTGCTGGAGATGTCGCGGCGGCTGGGGGTCGCGCGGGGCACGGTGCAGGCGCGGCTCGACCGGCTTCAGTCGAACGGAGTCATCCGGGGATTCGGCCCCGAGGTCGATCCGGCCGCACTCGGCTACCCCGTGACGGCGTTCGCAACACTTCAGATCAGACAAGGTCAAGGCCCATCTGTACGGGGGCACTTGGCGTCCGTTCCGGAGGTGCTGGAGCTGTTGACCACGACCGGCAGCGGGGACATGCTGTGCCGGTTGGTGGCCCGGTCGAACGCCGATCTCCAGCGGGTGATCGACCGGGTTGTTGGCTTTGATGGCATTGTCCGGGCCTCTACGACGATCGTCATGGAGAACCCCGTTCCGCTGCGGATCATCCCGCTGGTGGAACAGGCCGCCGAGGACCGGCGGCGGACCTGACGCAGGCCGCCGCCCCCGGGCGCGGCCCGGATCCGGGGTGAGCGGATGTGAATTTCTGGGAGTACGTGAGCACCCGGCACCAGCAGTTGCTCACCGACGCCTTCCAGCACGCGAGCGCCGTGTTCCAGTGCATGGTGGCGGCGACGCTGCTGGGTGTGCTGCTGGGTGTCCTGACCTATCGCAGCGAGTGGGCGGGCAGCCTCGCCACGACGACCACCGCGACGATCCTCACCGTTCCGTCCCTCGCCATGATCGGTCTGCTGATCCCGATCGTGGGCCTCGGCGTGGCGCCGACGGTGGTGGCGCTGACGCTGTACGGGCTGCTGCCGGTGGTGCGCAACGCGATCGTGGGACTGCGCGGCGTCGACCCGGCGCTGGTGGACGCGGCCCGCGGCATCGGCATGTCCCGGGTGGCCCGGCTGCTGCGCGTGGAGCTGCCGATCGCCTGGCCGCCGATCCTGACCGGCATCCGGGTCTCCACCCAGATGCTGATGGGCATCGCGGCCATCGCGGCGTACGCCTCCGGACCCGGCCTCGGCAACGAGATCTTCCGCGGCATCGGCTCCCTGGGCAGCAAGAACGCGCTCAACCAGGTGCTCGCGGGGACCCTGGGGATCATCATCCTGGCCCTGTTGTTCGACGCCGCGTACGTCCTCATCGGACGGCTGACCATCCCCAGGGGGATCCGTGCCTGACCCGAGCAGCGACACCAGCAACGACGCGACCGGGGCGACGGTCGCCCCCGGCAGCACCGGGGGCGGCGCCGGGGCCGCGGGCACCGCCCGGGGCAGTGGCACCACCGGGGCCACGATCGAACTGGAGAACCTCACCAAGCGCTACCCGGGCAGTGCGCGGCCCGCCGTGGAGAGCGTCACCATGGAGATCCGCGCGGGCGAGACGGTCGTCCTGGTCGGGCCGTCGGGCTGCGGGAAGTCCACCACGCTGAAGATGATCAACCGGCTGATCGAGCCGTCGGGCGGCCGGATCCGCATCGGCGGCGAGGACGTCACCGACATGGACCCCGTCAAGCTGCGCCGCAAGATCGGCTACGCGATCCAGTCGTCCGGTCTCTTCCCGCACATGACGGTCGCCCAGAACATCGCGCTGGTGCCGGGCATGCTGGGCTGGCCCAGGGCGCGCATCCGCGACCGTGTGGAGGAGATGCTCGACCTGGTCGGCCTCGACGCCGGCGAGTTCCACAACCGCTATCCGCGCCAGCTGTCCGGCGGGCAGCAGCAGCGGGTGGGCGTGGCGCGTGCCCTGGCGGCGGATCCGCCGGTCCTGCTGATGGACGAGCCGTTCGGCGCGGTCGACCCGATCACCCGCGACCACCTCCAGGACGAGCTGATCCGGCTCCAGCGCGAGCTGCACAAGACGATCGTGTTCGTCACCCACGACTTCGACGAGGCCATCAAGATCGGCGACCGGATCGCCGTCCTGCGGGAGCAGTCGCACATCGCGCAGTTCGACACCCCGGAGGCCATCCTCACCAACCCGGCGGACGACTTCGTCTCCGGCTTCGTGGGCGCGGGTGCGGCCCTGAAGCGGCTGAACCTGACCCGGGTACGCGACGTGGAGATCACCGACTATCCGACGGTGACCGTCGAGGACCCGCTCCAGGAGATCTTCAACGTGCTGCGGACGAGCGGCAACAACGAGATCCTGCTGCTCGACCGGCGCGGCCGGCCCTACAAGTGGCTCAGGCGCGGCGACCTGATGCGCGCCAAGGGTTCGCTGGCGCGGGCCGGGACGCTCGTGCAGGACACGGTGACCCGGGACGCCACGCTGCGGGACGCCCTGGAGGCGGTGCTCACCGACAACGCGGGCCGGGTCGCGGTCACCGGGCGGCGCGGCGAGTACACGGGCGTCGTCGACATGGAGACGCTGATGAACTCCGTGCACGAGATGCTGGAGGCCGACCGGCTGGAGGCCATGGAGTCGCAGTCCGAGCTGCAGGAGGTCAGGGCCCGGCAGACGCACGTCGAACAGGAGGGCGGCGTGGGCGGCGGGGAGGCCTGGGCATGAGCACCGCTTTCCGGCCCGAACCCGAACCCGAGGCGTTCGCGGACGACGACGAGCCGGCCGGCGAGTCCGGCGACGAGCCGCGCACCGCGCCGCCCCGGCGCCCGGCGCGGCGAATCACCTGGCAGAAGCTGACCTTCCTGCCCTCGGTGCTGGTCGTGGTGCTGATCGTGACCTGGCTGTGGTTCCGGCAGGCGGAGCTGGACGCGATCTCCGAGAACGCCCTGTCGAACGGGCAGGTGTCCAAGGCACTGTGGCAGCACATCGAGCTGACGGCGATCTCCACCTTCTTCGTGCTGATCATCGCCATCCCGCTGGGCATCCTGCTGACCCGCCGTGCCTTCCGCAAGGCGACACCGGTGGCCATGGCGCTCGCCAACATGGGGCAGGCGACCCCGGCGATCGGTCTGCTGGCGCTGCTGGTGATCTGGCTCGGCACGGGCAGGAGGGCAGCCCTGATCGGCATCATCGCGTACGCGGTCCTGCCGGTGCTGTCGAACACCATGGCCGGGCTGAAGGCGAACGATCCGACGCTGCTGGAGGCCGCGCGCGGGATCGGCATGTCCCCGCTGGGTGTGCTGACCCGCGTCGAACTCCCGCTGGCGGTGCCGCTGATCCTGGCGGGCGTCCGTACGGCGCTGGTCCTGAACGTCGGGACGGCGACGCTGGCGACGTTCGGCGGGGGCGGCGGGCTGGGTGTGCTGATCACGACCGGCATCACCAACCAGCGGATGCCGGTGCTGATGCTCGGGTCGATTCTCACGGTGGTCCTGGCGCTGCTGGTGGACTGGCTGGCGTCGCTGGCCGAGGTGGCGCTGCGGCCCAAGGGTCTGGAGGCGGGGACATGAGGCGCGGCTGCCTGGTGCTGACCGGGGTTCTGCTGCTGGCGTCCGGGTGCGGGCTGACGAGCGGCTCGCCGATGGTCGACGACGTCTCCCCCGGGACGATCGGCCGTGGCCTGCCGCTGAAGGGCGTCGACCTGACGGTCACCTCGAAGGAGTTCAGCGAGCAGCTGATCCTGGGCGCGATCATGGGCATCGCCTTCGAGGCGGCCGGCGCGAACGTCCTCGACCGCACCGGCATCCAGGGCTCGATCGGCTCGCGGGAGGCGGTGCGCAAGGGCGCGGCGGACGCCGACTACGAGTACACGGGCACCGGGTGGATCAACTACCTCGGCAACACCGAGCCGCTGCCCGACCCGCGCAAGCAGTGGGAGGCGGTACGGGACGCGGACCGCAAGAACGGCGTGACCTGGCTGGAGCCGTCCCCCCTGAACAACACGTACGCCCTGGCCATGAACCGGGAGAACTACAAGAAGTACGGCACGAAGACCCTGTCGGACGTGGCGGCGCTGGCGAAGAGGGACCCGGGCGCGGTGACGCTGTGCGTGGAGAGCCAGTTCGCCAACCGCGCGGACGGGTTTCCCGGCATGGCCAAGAAGTACGGCATGGACCTCCCGGCGAAGAACCTCACGCAGATGGACACCGGCATCATCTACACGCAGGCCGCGAAGGGCAGTTGCACCTACGGCGAGGTCTTCACCACCGACGGCCGCATCACGTCGATGGATCTGGTGGTGATGGAGGACGACAAGAAGTTCTTCCCGAACTACAACGCGGCCCCCATGATCCACACGAAGACCCTCAAGAAGTACCCGGAGATCGCCGGCATCCTGGCCCCCATCACCAAGAAGCTCAACAACTCGGTGGCCCGAACCCTGAACGCCAGGGTGGACGTCAAGGGCGAGGACCCGCACCAGGTGGCGCTGGACTGGATGGTGAAGGAGGGGTTCGTGAAGAAGGGGTGAGCCCACGGGCCCGCTCACCGCGGAGCTGCCCGTCAGCCGGGGGTGCCCGACAGGGACGGAGGGGGCCGTCTGCCGGACGGGGGGTGCCCGACAGGGACGGAGGGGGCCGTCTGCCGGGCGGGGGGTGCCCGACAGGGACGGAGGGGGCCGTCTGCCGGCGCCGGTTCACACCCCGGGATCCGGGGGCTAGTTCTAGCAGCCCGGGACCCGGCCCTTCCCCGTGCTCAGCGCGACCAGGGACTCCACGGCCCCCTTCAGCGTGGTGACCGGGATCAGGCGCAGGCCCTTCGGGCGTTCGGTCCGTGCGTCGGCGCACTCGGCCTTCGGGACCAGGAAGACCGTCGCCCCGTCCCGGTGGGCCGCCCGCGTCTTCAGGGCGACGCCGCCGACCGCGCCGACCGTGCCGTCCGCGTCGATGGTGCCCGTGCCGGCGATCACCCGGCCGCCCGTGAGGTCGCCGCCGCTGCCGTCGCCGTCCAGGGTGTCGACGATGCCGAGGGAGAACAGCAGTCCGGCGCTCGGCCCGCCGACGTCGGCGAGCTTCAGGGAGACCTTCACCTTGTCGTCGTCCAGCTTCAGATACGTCAGCGCCGCCCGGGTCGCCGTGTTCTGCGACTCGCGCATCTGCTGCTCGTTGTGCCGCTCGATCTCCTTGACGCCGCCGCCGCTCGGGTAGACCGAGTCGCGCGGCATGACCGCCTTGTCGGTCGCAAACCAGCCGTCGACCACGTCAGCGAGCGACACGCGCGTGTCCGGGCTGGTCGCCTCGATCGTCGTCATGCGCAGCTCGCCCCGGGTGTCCCGGGTCGGCGTGCCCGAGATGGTGATCACGGCCGCGCCCTTGTTCTTGCCGAGCACGTCCGCCGTCATCCCGGGCTGCGCCACGGAGAACGGCAGCGGTGCGAACACCGCCGTGGCGAACAGAGCCACGACGGGCAGGGCACAGACGGCGACGGCCCGGGGGCGCGTGAGACGAGAGAACACGGGATCAATCTAACGTGGCGCGCGATCGCGGCAGGGGGCGCGTCCACGGTGCCGGGTCCCGGCGGGAAGGGCGCCCGCGGTACGGCGTCCGGGGTCGGAAGGGCGCCCGCGGTACGGCGTCCGGGCGCGGGCGGCGCGCGGGCGGCGGGGTGACGTCACCGTCCCGGCCCGAGGAACCCGCCCGGCCGGGGCGGGCGTCAGCGCAGCGCCTCCGCGACCTCCCGCGCCGCCTCCACGACCCGCCGGCCCACCCGCTCCGGTACCGCGTCCGCCAGCATCACCACGCCCACGCTGCCCTCGACGCCCGTGACGCCGACCAGCGGTGCCGCGGCCCCGCTCGCCCCGGCCTCCAACTCGCCGTGCGTCAGCGTGTAGGCGGGGTCGGGGGCGGGCTGCCTGCGGCCCTGGAGGATCGCCTTGCCGGCGGCGCCCCGCTCCAGCGGGTGCCGGAAACCCGCGCGGTAGGCCACGTGGTAGTCCGTCCACGTCGGCTCCACCACGGCCACGGCCAGCGCCTCCGCACCGTCCACCAGCGTCAGATGGGCCGTCGCCCCGATGTCCTCGGCCAGCGACCGCAGCGCCGGCATCGCGGCCTCCCGCACCAGCGGATGCACCTGGCGGCCCAGGCGCAGCACCCCCAGCCCGACCCGCGCACGACCGCCGAGGTCCCGGCGTACCAGGGCGTGCTGTTCCAGCGTGGCGAGCAGCCGGTACACCACGGTCCGGTTCACGCCCAGCTTCTGGGACAGCTCGGTGACGGTCAGCCCGTGGTCGGTGTCGGCCAGCAGTTTGAGGACCCGCAGGCCCCTGTCGAGCGTCTGGGAGGTCTCCGCGGTCACGACGCCCACTCCTTCGGTGGTGAGGTCGGCGGCCACCTGCCGGCGGGCGGCACCGAGTCCCGTCGGTGACGCGCCACAGAGGCCGCCGATCGGCCGACGGCCCGGACGTGTCCCCGGCCCGGTCGCTTCACGGCTGCGCTCCGCGGCGGCTCTGCCACGGGGCGTGTGCGTAGCGGGACAGTAGCGAGCCGGTTCGCTCAGCGGAAGGCTCCGTCCAGAATCCGGTCAGTACACGGGCGGACTCGCTCTGTTCCTCCCGAAACATCCGGCGGACCGGGCCGCCGCACCCGCGCGCCCCGGTCCGTCCCGGCGTACGGGTCTCACGTCATGCGGGTGGCCCACTCCTGGACCTTGGCGATGCGCTGCCGCAGTTGGCCCGCGGTGGCCTCGGCGCTGGGCGGGCCGCCGCACACGCGCCGCAGCTCGGTGTGGATGACGCCGTGCGGCTTGCCGCTCTGGTGGACGTACGCGCCGACCATCGTGTTGAGCCTCTTGCGCAGCTCCATCATCTCCTTGTGGGAGACCACCGGCCGCCGCTCGGCGGGCAGTTCGAGCAGGTCGGCCTCCTCGTCCGGCTTCTTGCGGCTGTGCGCGATCTGCCGGGCCTGCCGCTTCTGCAGCAGCATCTGCACCTGGTCGGGCTCCAGCAGCCCGGGGATGCCGAGGTAGTCCTGCTCCTCGGCGCTGCCGGGGTGGGCCTGCATGCCGAACTCGGCGCCGTTGTACATGACCCGGTCGAAGACGGCGTCGGACTCCAGCGCCTCGAAGGGCAGCATGTCCTGCTCGCCGGTGTCCTCGTCCTGCTCCCGGTTCGCCTCCTCCATCTCCTTCTCGGACTCGGCGTACGGGTCCTCCTCGCCCTCCTTCTTGGGCTTGTCGAGGACGTGGTCGCGCTCGCGCTCCATCTCGTTGGCGAAGGAGAGCAGGTCAGGGATGGTCGGCAGGAACACGGACGCGGTCTCCCCGCGCCGCCTCGACCGTACGAAGCGGCCGACGGCCTGCGCGAAGAACAGCGGCGTGGAGATCGTCGTGGCGTACACGCCGACCGCGAGGCGGGGCACGTCGACGCCCTCGGACACCATGCGGACGGCGACCATCCACCGGTCGGTGCTGCCGCTGAAGTCGTCGATCCGCTTCGACGCGCCCGTGTCGTCGGACAGGACGAGCGTGGCCCTGTGGCCGGTGATGTCGCGGATGAGCTTGGCGTAGGCGCGGGCGGAGTCCTGGTCGGAGGCGATGACGAGCGCGCCGGCGTCCGGCACGGCCTTCCTGACCTCGGTGAGCCGCTGGTCGGCGGCGCGCAGCACGGCCGGCATCCAGTCGCCGCGCGGGTCGAGGGCGGTGCGCCAGGCCTGGCTGACCGCGTCCTTGGTCATCGGTTCGCCGAGCCGGGCCTCGATCTCGTCGCCGGCCTTGGTCCGCCAGCGCATGTTGCCGCTGTAGGAGAGGAAGATGACCGGCCGCACGACACCGTCGGCGAGCGCGGAGCCGTAGCCGTACGTGTAGTCGGCGGAGGACCGCCGGATGCCGTCGTCGCCCTCCGCGTACGTGACGAACGGGATGGGGTTGGTGTCCGAACGGAACGGCGTACCGGTCAGGGCGAGCCTGCGGGCCGCCGGTTCGAACGCCTCCAGGCAGGCCTCGCCCCAGGACTTGGAGTCACCGGCGTGGTGGATCTCGTCCAGGATGACGAGGGTCTTGCGCTGTTCCACGCGGTTGCGGTGCAGCATCGGGCGCACGCCGACACCTGCGTACGTGACGGCGACCCCGTCGTACTCCCTGCCGAGCGGGCCCGCGCTGTACTCGGGGTCCAGCTTGATCCCTATCCGCGCGGCGGCCTCCGCCCACTGCTTCTTCAGGTGCTCGGTCGGCGCGACCACGGTCACCTGCTGCACGACGTGGTGGTGCAGCAGCCAGGACGCGAGCGTCAGCGCGAAGGTCGTCTTACCGGCACCGGGGGTCGCGACCGCGAGGAAGTCGCGGGGCTGCTCCTGGAGGTACTTCTCCATCGCCCCCTGCTGCCAGGCACGCAGCTTGCTGGCGGTACCCCAGGGGGCACGGCCGGGAAAGGCCGGTGACAGGTGGTGCGAGTGAGCGGCGGCACTGGAACTTGCGGTGGTAGTCACGGTCTCCGTGGAGGGGTCGGCTGCTCGGGCGCGTATGACAACCGGGCCACCCTACCGGCGGCCCGGAGCGCCCGACGCGGGTACCGGGCCACCGTGGCCGGCAGTGGGACCGAGTTCACATCGAGCGCGCGAAGCACGCGGCAACCGGGTCGCGATCCCGGCAGCGCCCGACGCGCCCCGGGAGACGTCCCGTGCGAACCGCTCGGCCTCGTCCACGCCGACCTCGGGGCCACCGCGCCCGCCGCAGGGCCCTCGTGGCCGCCCACGGGCCCCGCGCCGCCCCTGCCCGTCGCTGGTCCGACGGGCTCGCGTTCCTGAACAGAAACACCCGGCGCGCGTACCAGGAGACGCGCTTGTTCCCGGTCTCACCGTGCTTCCGCCCGCACCCGGACCGTCACCCAGGCCCCCACCGACGCCACCGCCGCCATCGGCAGGAACACCGCCGCGAAGGCCGCCGGGTGGGAGGCGCCCGCTCCCGTGGCCGCCGTCGTGGCGTGCGACACGGTGCCGCCGCCCAGCGCGGCGAACGCGGCGCCGCCCATGGCCAGCAGGACGATGTTGGACAGGGCGTCGGAGATCTGGAGCGCGGCCGAGTTGGTGCCGGCCTCCTCCGGGGCGGACAGGCGCAGCAGGAGCACGCTGGTGGAGGAGATCACCAGGCCCATGCCGAAGCAGCCGAACGCCCAGGCCACCGCCACCGTCCACACGGGCACCGCCGCGATCAGCACGCTCGGCACCGCCGCGATGGCCGCCGCCACCAGCAGCATGCCGAGCGTCATCAGCCGCTCCCGGTGCGGCTCGACCCGGGGGCGGGACTGCACCCACGAGCCCAGCGCCCAGGCCGCGCCGCCCGCCGCCAGCGAGAACCCGGCGAGCGTCGGGCTGAGCCCGCGCTGCGTGACCAGCATCAGCGGCACGAACGACTCGGCCGCGATGAACGAGCCCGCGGCGACCCCGCGCAGCAGCACCACGGACGGCAGCCCGCGCGCCGCCCGGTACGTGCCGCGCGGCAGCAGCCCGGAGACCGCCGGGACCAGCAGCGCGGCTCCCGCCGCACCGGGCAGCAGCGACAGCCACCGCAGGTCCTGCGCCGCGTACTGGAGCAGTCCGGCGCCCAGCGAGATACCGAGGGCGAGCCGGATGCGCCGCCGGTCGACGGAGGCCCGCCCGGCCCCTCCCCCGCCCCTGCCCGTGCCCGGTTCCTCCACCGGCCCCGCGGCCCGGCGTCGTATCTGCGGCAGCGCCAGCGCCAGCGGGAACACCACGAGCACCGGGATGCCGACGAACACCCAGCGCCAGCCGAGGTGCTCGGTCACCGCGCCCGACGCGAGCGGGCCGACGATCGACGGCACGATCCAGCCCGCCGCGAACGCCGCCATGATCGCGGGCCGCAGCCGCTCCGGGTAGGCCCGGCCGACCACGACGTACAGCGCGACGATCACCAGCCCGCCGCCCAGGCCCTGCACCGCCCGGCCCAGGATGAACAGCCACATCGCCGTCGCCGTCCCGGACAGCAGCAACCCGGCGGCGAACGCGCCGATGCCCGCGGTCAGCGGCCCCAGCGGCCCGCGCCGGTCCGACCACTGGCCGGACAGCACCATCCCGAACAGACTCGTCGTGAAGTACCCGGAGAACGCGAACGCGTACAGCGACACGCCGTCCAGTTCGCGCGCCGCGACCGGCATCGCCGTACCGACGGCCGTGGCCTCGAACGCGATCAGCAGCACGACGGAGACGATGCCGATGCTCAGCGCCCGGTAGGAGCGGCTCAGCACGGTCTCGGCCGGCCCGGCGGCCGGGTCGGGGTCAGGGGCGTCGGCGACAGTGCTGTCGCACGGTTCGAGGGCACTCATGAGCGCCAGCGTAAGGGCCAAGAGCCGCCTTGGCCCCTGTCGGGAGACGGTACGGCTCTACGCCCTTGGGCCTACGCCCACCGCCCACGCCGGCCGTTCGTGAACGGCGTGTGGCAGTCGCGTTGCGGCACTCCCGAACGTCTTGAGCCCCGCCGCGCCCTGCCCGTACGGTCGGGACATCGACACGGCCGTGTGCCCGAGTGGTTCAGGGGCTCGCCTGCAAAGCGAGTGACGCGGGTTCGAATCCCGCCACGGCCTCCAGCAGTGCCCGGTGCATCAGCCACAGGGTGAAGGCCATGGTCGAGACGTCCGCGCCCAGCGGGTGCAGGGCCGCCTCCGGCTCGGTCCACTTCCAGAGCGCGCCCGTCGCACCGTCGAGGACCAGGCTGCAGCCCTCCTCGGCGAGGCTCCCGACCCGCACCAAACGCTCGGCGCCCACCGGGAGCCGGTCCGGGCGGACGTCCAGCGCGTCGTCCTCCGCGTACTCCGCCAGCATCGGCAGCGGCACGTCCGTGCCCAGGCTGAGCGGGTACGCCTCCTCGGGCAGGCCCGTCTCCCGCAGGAAGCGGCGCGTCGGCGCGTGGGTGAGGACGGCGGGAAGGTCGACGTCCTCGAAGTGGACGACACGGCCGCGGCCGAACTCCCGGTCCAGCAGCCCGCTCGGCAGGTCCAGGGCGAGCCCCGACTCCGCGCCCGTGCCGGCGGCCAGCGCCAGGAGCCGGACCAGCGCCGTCATCCGGCGGTACGGCGACCGCTCCACCAGCGTGCGTATGTCCGCGCGCTCACCGCACGCAGGGGCGGGGAACAGGCCCCGCCCGTCCGCCGGCCGGTCCGTCGCCGTCGCGAAACGCACCAGCGTCACCAGCGACGGGGCGACCCCGCGCAGCCCGGGAAGCCGCAGCATCCGGCCCTGCCCCGCACCGTGCCCCTCGCCGAGCCCCAGATCCGTGACCGCCGTCGTGATCGCCACCCCGCTCACCGCTCCCCCGCGCATCCGCAACCCCCGTCCGTCACGGGACGGCCGCCCACCCCCGACGGGCGGCCGTCCCACTGCCCAGAACATTAGCCGCCGCCACTGACAACGGCCTCGGAATACCGCCCGGCCGGAGCGCCGCAACTGCGGCAACGGCCGGACAGGGACGACGGCTGGGTCTACTGACCCGTCACCACGGCCGCCTGCGGGCGGATCGGCAGGCGGTTGACGGGGCGGCCCGTCGCCGCGCGCACAGCCGACGCCACGGCCGCCGGGGACGTCACCACCGGCACCGCGCTGACCGCCTTCGCACCGAACGGCGCGACCACGTCCCGCTCCTCCACCAGCTTGACGATCCGGATGTCCGGCGCGTCCAGGGCCGTCGGCAGGGCGTACCCGGTCAGGTCGGGGTGGCGCAGCAGGCCGCGCGGCGTGCGCAGGTTCTCGGTGAGCGCGATGCCCACCCCTTGCGTGACACCGCCCTCGATGCGCGAGGCCAGCTGGGCCGGGTTCAGCACCCGCCCCACGTCCTGCGCGACGGCCAGTTCCACGACGCGTACCGAGCCGATCTCGACGTCGACGTCCACGACCGCGCGGATCGCGCAGAACGCCATGCCGACGAACGCGTCACCCTGCCCGGAGTCGTCCAGCGGCTCGGTCGGGTGCGGGCGGCACTGGGCCGTCGCCCACAGTTCCTTGCCGTCCATCGCCTCCGTGACCGTCGTCGACAGGACACCGTCGTACGACGTGATCCGGCCGTCGGTGATCTGGAGGAGTTCCGTGGACATGCCGAACTTGTGGGCCAGGGGCTGCAGGAGCTGGGTGCGGACCATCTTCGCCGCGCGCTCCACCGCGCCGCCCGACACCCAGGTGTGCCGGCCGCGGCAGCCCGCGCCCGCGGACGGCTGGTCGGTGTCGACCGGCGCCACGTGGACCTCGTCGATGCCGAGCGTCTCCTGCACGATCTGCCGGGCGAGCGTGCTGAAGCCCTGCCCGGTCTCGACCGCCGCGCACAGCACCGTGGCCACGCCGTCCTGCACCTTCACGGTCGCCGTGGACACCTCGTCGGCGCCCTCGGCGCCGAGCATGTGCACCATGCCGAGCCCGTAGCCCACGCCGCGGCGCACCGCGCCCGGTTCGCCCGCGCCCTCGGGGCCGCCGGGCAGCAGCCATCCGTCCTCGGCGTCGTCCTGGGGCAGCGGCGGCAGCGGCTCGTCCCGTACGGCCTGGAGGAGCTCCGCGACCGGCGCCGGGCACGTCACCGTCTGACCGGTCGGCAGCAGGTCGCCCGTGGCCAGCACGTTGCGCAGACGCAGTTCCGCCGGGTCGACGGCGAGTTTCTTGGCGAGCTTGTCCATCTGCGCCTCGTAGGCGGCGCACACCTGCATGGCGCCCTCGCCGCGCACATGGCCCGACGGGGGGTTGTTGGTCCGGACGGCCCAGCCCTCGATGAAGGCGTTCGGTACGACGTACGGGCCGCAGGCGAAGGCCACGGCGGCGGCCAGCGCCTCCGACGAGGTGTCGGCGTACGCGCCCGCGTCGAGCAGGATCTGCGCCTCGACCTTCACCAGCCGGCCCTCCGCGTCGGCGTGGTGGCGGTAGCGCAGCAGCGTGGGGTGGCGGTGGACGTGGCCGAGGAAGGACTCCTCGCGCGTGGCGGCGAGCTTCACCGGGCAGTTGGTCTTCAGCGCGAGCAGGCCGAGGGCGAGCTGGAAGCCCTGGTCCTCGCGGTCGGAGGTGGCGCCGGGCACGCCGGTGACGACGACCTTCACCCGATCCGGTTCGAGGGCGAACGCGGCGGCGGCCGTGTCGCGGTCGGTGTGCGGGTCGGTGGAGGCGAGGTACAGCTCCACGCCGCCGTCGGGGCGCGGTACGGCCAGACCCGCCTCGGCTCCGATGGGCGCGGGATCCTGTCGGCCTATGCGGTACAGGCCCTCCACGACGATGTCGCCGGCGGCCTCGGGGTCGCCGTGCCGCAGGGGGATGTGCCGGATCAGGTTGCCGTCGGGGTGCAGCGGCTCGGCCTCGAAGGCCTGTTCGGGGTCGGTGACCGGGTCGAGCAGCTCGTACTCGACGGTGACGGCCGCGGCGGCCATCCGGGCGGTGTCCGGGTGGTCGGCGGCGACGGCCGCGATGGGCTCGCCGTGATGGCGTACGACCTCGGAGGCGAACACGGGGCGGTCGGCCTTGCCGCGCCCGTGCAGCGCGGCGCCGGGCACGTCCTCGTGCGTGATGACGGCGCGGACGCCGGGCATCTCCCGCGCGTGCGTGGTGTCGATGGACACGATGCGCGCGTGCGCGTGCGGCGAGCGGAGCACCGCGCCCCACAGCAGGCCCTCGGCCCACAGGTCGGCGGCGTACGGGAAGGTGCCCTCGGTCTTGGCGCGCGCGTCCGCGGCGGGGAGCGAGACACCGAGGCCGTGTGGGAGCGGTTCGGGTTCGGGGGTCTTCTCCGGGGCCTGCGCCGTGGCGGTCTCGTTGCTCACGCGGGGCCTCCGTCCTGGCCATGGGACTGGTCGTGCGGTCCGCCGCGGCCCGGCGGTTGCGGGCCGCCGAACGCCGTGTTGTTCACGCCGCCCGCGCCCGGGCCCGCCTGGTGCGGGATGCGTACGCCGTCGGCGTCCGTCTCGGCGCCGTCGGCCGCGCGGTGCGCCTCGCGCTCGGCGACGACCTCCTTGACGGCGTTCACGACACCCCGGTAGCCGGAGCAGCGGCACAGGTTGCCGCACAGCGCCTGGCGGGTCTCGAGCTCGGTCGGGGCGGGGTTGCCCTCCAGCAGGTCGTGCACGGTCATCGCCATGCCCGGCACGCAGAACCCACACTGCACGGCGCCGCACCGGGCGAGCGCCCGCTGCACGTCCGAGGGCCGCCCGTCGGAGGCCAGGCCCTCGACCGTACGGACCTCGCTGCCGGCCGCGGTCACGCCCGGTACCAGGCAGGAGGCGACGAGCCGGCCGTCGACCTGGACGTTGCAGGCGCCGCACTCGCCCTGCGAGCAGCCGTCCTTGGCGCCCGCGAGTCCGAGCCGTTCACGCAGTACGTACAGCAGGGACTCGCCGATCCAGGCGTCGGCGACGGGCCGGTCGGTGCCGTTGACGCGCAACACGTAGGAGGCGAGCGGATGGTCCTCGTGGAGCGCGGTCACGGGCTGCGCGGCGGCGTCAGCGGCGCCCGCGGCCTCCGCGTCGGCCCCGGCCCCGTCCTGCGGCGCCGGTTCGCCGGACGTCTCCGGCGCGGCGGTCCCCGCGGTCTCGGGGGTGTCGTCGGCGGTCTCGGGGGCGGTCTCGGGGGCGGTCTCTTCGGCCGCCACGGGCTCCGCGGCGGCGTCGGCGGGGTTCTCCGCGGCCTCGTCGGCGCCGGTCGGCACGTCCTCGGGGACCTCGGCGGCGACCGGGGCGTGCTCCTCGGGCTGCGGCTCGGGCAGGGCGGCGGCGGGCGCGGCCTCGTACACGCCGGCCGGGTGCGGCGGCGCCTGCTCGGCGGCGAGGCCCTGCTCGGCGGCGTGCTGGTCGGCGAGCGCCTGCTCGGCGGCGTGCTGGCCGCTGAGGGCCTGGTCGGCGGTGTGCTGCTCGGCCATGTGCTGCTGGGCCGTGGGGCCGGCGATGTGCTGCTGCACGGGCGCGTGCTCGTACCCGGGTGCCGGCTGCCCCCCGAGCCCGTCCTGGCCCTGCCCGTAGGGCTCGCCCTGGCCGGCGTACGGCTGGTCCTGCGGCACGTCCGGCCCGTGGTGCGGCAGGTGCTGTCCGGCCGGGTCCGGCTCGCCGTAGGGCTGTCCGGGCACCGGGTGGCCCGGGCCGTGCGCGGTGCCCGGGACCTGGCCGTAGTCCGCGGGCTGTTCGGCCGTCCCCGGGCCCCAGGGCTCTCCGACCGACTGCGTGGCGGCCCACGGCGCGGCGGCGCCGCCGGGCAGGGTCGGCGGCGGGGTGCCACCCCACTGCTCGACCAGCGACGAGGAGGTGAACTCGCCCGACTCGTCCGGCAAATCTCCCCCGGCGACGGGGATCGACCACTGGCCGGTGACGTCGTGGCCGGGAACGGGCGGCTGCTGCATGCCGGGGGGCGCGGCCTCGGCGGCACCGCCGTCCTGGTATTCCCACGGCCCGCTCGCCCCGGACTGGTAGGTGAACCGGTCGCCGCCGGTCATGTCCTGGCCCGCGTGCGGATCGTGCCACTGGGCGCCGTCGACGGGCGTGGCGGCGGCCGGCCAGGCGGCTCCGGGATCCGTGCCCGTGGCGGCCGGTGCGACCGTGATCTGCGGCGGCACATAGCCGTGGCCGGGCGCGGCCAGCGGGCTGTCCAGGAGGGCGTCGATGCCGCCCTCGGGCAGGTTCACGAACGCCGTGGCGCCGTCGTCGTAGTCGCCCTGGGGCAGCGGGTCCCAGCGGCTGCCGCCGCGGGGCGTGCCCTCGTGATGCTGGTCGTCGGTCACGACAGTGCCCTCCCCAGTGCTCGTCGGGCCAGCGCGGCGACGGTGCGCCGCAGGTGCAGTACGGCGGGCGGCAGCTGCTGCACGGAGCCGTCCTCGGCGGGGCCCGGGTCGGGGATGCAGGCCGCCGCGACGTATTCGCCGAAGGCTCCGAGTGCCTCGGGCACGATCGCGCGGTTGTTGTCCCAGTCGATGAGCTGGGCGACCCACTGCTCGGCCTCCAGGGGCCGCAGCGGCATGGGCGCGATGGCTCCGACCGCGCAGCGCACACCGCGCCGGGCCGGGTCGAGGACGAGGGCGACGGACGCGACGGCACGCCCGGGGCCGGTGCGGCCGGTCGCCTTGAGGAAGACCTGCGGGGCGTGCAGCAGCGGCACGCGCACGTACCCGATGAGTTCGCCGGAACGCAACATGTCCATGCCGGCCAGGAGGTGGGACACCGGGAGCTCTCGGCGGGCTCCGCCGGGACCCGCGATGACCAGCGTCGCCTCCAGCGCGGCGAGCACGGGCAGCGCGTCGCCGGTGGGGGCGGCCGAGGCGATGTTGCCGCCGAGGGTGCCCGCGTTGCGGATCTGCGGCGGGCCCGCGGCGCGCGAGGCGGCGGCCAGCGCCGGGATGAGCGCGGCGAAGTCGGGGCGGCCCATGCGCGCGTGGGTGAGGCCGGCGCCGAGCAGCGCGTGACCGTCCTGGTACTGCCAGCCGCGGATCTCGCTGATGCGGCCGAGGCCGACCAGCGCGGCGGGCCTGAGCTGCCCGGAGTTCACCGCGGCCATGAGATCGGTGCCGCCCGCGACGGGCACGGCGGCGGGCATCGCGGTGAGGGCCGCCACGGCCTCGTCCAGTGTCGAGGGCAGCGTGACGGCCTGCGCCGTCTGCGGTGCGTGCGTGGTCAAACCGGCTGCCCCTTCCCGCTGCCCCTGATCCCGCCTTTGTTGGCCGTACGGTACGTGCCGACAGGGCGGACGTGGCAACTCTGGCACATCTTCGCAGGACGAGAACGCGGGGGTCCGCTAGGAGGAGTTCGCCCACCTCGCGTCGCAGATCACCCGATTTGGGCGGGCTTCGCTCAAGCGCGCGAATTGGCACGCTTCAGTGATATTTGCACATGTTTGCCCCTGGACTTGTCTCTCGTGTGTTCGGGACTTTCTCCGCGCCTGTTCGGACGGGACAGGTCGTGCGCCTCCGGGGCGGGCCGTCACGCCTCCGGCGGCGGTCCCTCGATCGGGCGGCCGAGTACGCCGGGCCTGCGCTGCCACGGATGCGGCCCGGCGGGTGGCCGGTATGCGACGCCCAGAGCGTCGAGTCGCCGGTAGTGCACGGCCATACGGCGCTCGAAGTCGTCGAAGTCCCGTTCCGCGGGTGCGGGCAGCGCGCTCCAGGCGACCTCGGCGAAGGCCGCGAGCCGGGGAAACACCTGGTAGTCGACGCGCCCCTGGTCCTCCATCACCTCCGTCCACACGTTGGCCTGGGTGCCCAGCACATGGCGCGCCTCGGCCGCGGTCAGCTGCGGCGGAACCGGGTCGAAGCGGTACACGTCCTCCAGCGTGCGGACGTAGCCGATGGGGACCGGCTCGTCCGCGCCCGGGTCCTGCCGGTGGTCCAGGTACACCTGCTGTTCCGGGCACATCACGACGTCGTGCCCGGCCCGCGCCGCCTCGATGCCGCCCCGGTAGCCGCGCCACGACGACACCGCCGCGCCGGGTGCGAGGCCGCCCTCCAGGATCTCGTCCCAGCCGATGAGCCGGCGCCCTCGCGCGGTGAGCCAGGTGTCGAAGTGGCCGGTGAACCACGCCTGGAGGGCGTTCTCGTCGGGCAGGGAGAGTTCCCGCATGCGGGCCTGCGCGGCGGCCGAGCGGCGCCACTGGTCCTTGAGGCATTCGTCGCCGCCGACGTGGATGAACTCCGACGGGAACAGTTCCAGGACTTCCTCGAAGACACCTTCGTAGAACCGCAGGGTGTGGTCGGTCGGCGCGAGCACGTTGGGGCAGATGCCCCAGGTGTCCCAGACGGTGAGGGCGGCGGTGTCGACGACGTCGGTGTTGCCGAGTTCGGGGTACGCGGCGATGGCGGCCTGCGAGTGTCCGGGTACGTCGATTTCGGGGACCACGGTGATGTGCCGCTCGGCCGCGTACGCGACGATCTCGCGGATGTCGTCCCGCGTGTAGTAACCGCCGTGCGGCTTGTCCTCCCACCGGGGGGACGCCCGGTGGCCGAATTTCGTGCGAGCCCGCCAGGAACCGGTCCCGGTCAGCCCCGGATACCGCCGGATCTCGATACGCCAGCCCTGATCGTCCGTCAGATGCAGGTGCAGGACGTTGAGTTTGTGCGCGGCCATCAGGTCCAGGTAGCGCAGCACGCCGTCCTTGGGCATGAAGTGCCGGGCCACGTCGAGCATCAGCCCGCGCCAGCCGAACCGGGGTGCGTCCCGCACGTCCGTCAGGGGCAGGCGCCACGTACGGCCCGGCAGCGGGGCGCGGCGGAAGGCGTCGGGGCCGAGCAGTTGCCGGAGCGTCTGGGCGCCCCAGAACAGCCCGGCGGGGCCGCCGCCCACGAGGTCGACGCCGTCCGGCGAGACGGTGAGCCGGTAACTCTCCTCGCGGGCGTCCGCGGTGCCCGCCGCGCCTTCCGTGGCTCCCGCCGCCCACGTCGCCGACGGGTCGACGCGCAGGCGGATGGTGCCGGTCCGCTCCGTACCGGCCGTGTCCCCGGGGGGCAGGGGCAGGCCGGTGGCCGCCGTGAGGGTGGCCCGCAGCCAGCGCTCGGTGCGCTCGGTTCCCGGCCCGGCGGCCAGCCCGGTGCGGGGGCCGAGTTCGAGGAAACGCGGCCCGGCGTCCGTCGCGGCGCGGGGCCCGGGGATCAGGGGGAGCCGGGGGGCCACGGGGTTCAGGGGGGTCATGTCCATCACGTCAGTCCTTCACTGCTCCGCCGAGTCCCGACACCAGCCGCCGCTGTACGAGGACGAAGAAGACCAGCACCGGAATCGTCATCACCGTCGATGCCGCCATCACCCCGCCCCAGTCCGGCTCGTCGGGTTTGTAGAACACCAGCAGCGCCATCGGAAGCGTCGACTGGGAGGTGTCGCTGATGATGAACGACTTGGCGAACAGGAAGTCGTTCCAGGTGGAGATGAACGAGAACACGCTGGTCGCCACGAGCCCCGGGAAGACGAGGGGGAAAAGGATCTGCCAGAGGAATCGGGAGCGGCTCGCGCCGTCGATGCGGGCGGCTTCTTCCAGGGCCTCCGGTACGGCTTTGACAAAGCCCCGCAGCATCCAGATCGCGAACGGCAGCGAGAACGCGATGTGCGGCAGGATCAGCGAGCCCAGCGTGTTCAACTGGCCGAAGTCCCGCATGAGGAAGAACAACGGGATCGTGAGCGCCTCCACCGGCACCATCTGCGCCACCAGGAACATGATCAGCAAAGTGGTCCGGAAGCGGAACCGGAATCGCGTCACGGCGGTCGCGGCGAGAAAGGCGATCAGCGCCGAAACGATCACCACGGTGCCCGCGACGACAAGGCTGTTGACGAAGTACCGGCCGAATTCCTGCTGTCCGAAGACCCGTCGGAAGGAATCCAGCGAAGGCGCCAGGGTCCACGGCCGCGGCTCGGACGACTCGATCTCGCCGGCCGGTTTGAACGCGCCGAGCACCATCCAGTAGAGGGGGAAGGCGACCGCGGACGCCACGAGCAGCGCCGCCGCCTCGGCCGCGAGCCGGCCCGGCCTGCGGACCCGTCCGCGCACGCCGTTCACCGGTCTTCCGGAGGTGTGTTTCACGAGGCTCACAGTTCCTCCCCCCGGCGGCGCAGCAGCCGCAGGTACACGAGCGTCACGGCGAGCAGGATCAGCAGCATCACGACACCGATCGCGGAGCCGAGGCTGTACTGCGAGGACGCGAACGCCTTCTGGTACGCGTACACGTTCAGCACCAGGTTCTGGCCGGCGATGCCGCCGCCGCCCGTCATGACGTAGATCTGGGTGAAGACCTTGAAGTCCCAGATCACCGACTGGATGGTGACGATCATCAGGATCGGGCGGAGCATCGGCGCGAGCACCGAGCGCCAGACACGCCACTGCGAGGCGCCGTCCAGCTCCGCGGCCTCCAGCACCTCGTCCGGCACGGTGCGGATCCCGGCGTACACGGTGATCATGACGAACGGGAAGGAGCACCAGACCACTTCGAGCAGGACGAGGGCGAAGGCGCTGAACCGGCCGTACGTCCAGGAGTGGTCGCCGAGGCCGAGAACCCTGTTGACCGGCCCGAAATCCGGGTCGAAGAGGAACAGCCACACCGTGGACCCGGTGACCGCCGGGGTGGCCCACGCGCCCAGTGCCGCCGTCATCAGCGCGAGCCGCGGCAGTGCGCGCACGCGCGTGAGGAGCACGGCGAGCGCGCAGCCCACCGTGAGCGTGGCGGCCACACATGTGGCGGCGAACAGCACGGTCGCCAGCAGCACCTGCCGGAACTGCCCGTCCCGGACCAACTCGGCGTAGTTCCCGAACCCCTTGAACGTGGTCGGCTCCCCGCCACTGACCTGAGCCTGGGTGTACTCCAGGAACGAGATCAGGCCGAGTTGGTAGACGGGATAGACGAGCAGCCCGGCGAGGACGACGAGGGCGGGGGCGAGATACAGCCAGGGCGTGGCGGAGCCCGCCCGGGTGCGCGGGGCCGTGCCGCTCGGGCGGCTGCCGGCGCGGGGGCGCGACCGGTCACGACGCGCCCTCTGCTGCCACCGGTCCGCGTCTGCCGGGCTCTTCCTCGTCATCCGGCGGAGCCGAACGCGTCGTTCATCTTCCGCGCCGCGTCCGCGGACGCTCCCGCCACGTCCTTCTTGCCGCTGACGATCTCCTGGAACATGGTCGGCAGGACCAGTGACGAGTCGATCTGCGCCCAGGCGGGCGAGGCGGGCACGAACCTGGTGCCGGCGGCGAGCGTCCGGACGAACGGCTTCACGAAGGGCTCCTTCTTCGCCACGTCCTGCCGTACGTCGGTGAAGGTGGGCAGGTAGCCCATCGCGCCGAAGAGTTCTTCCTGCGCCTTCTTGGCGGCGAGCCGCTTCATCAGGTCGACGGCGAGAGTGCGGTGCGAGGTGCTTTTCAGGACACCGATGTTGTTGCCGCCAGCGAACGCCGGAGCGATCTCGCCCGCTTCGACACCGGGCAGCGGCACGACCGCGTACGAGCCCTTCACCTTCCCCGCCTCGACGGCCTGGTGGCTGAAGTCACCGCCGATCGCCATGCCCGCCTTGCCGGAGGCGAACGCGGTGACGGTGTCGTTGCCGCCCATGCCCGCGCACGTGGCGGCGGGGCAGTTGTCGTCGCCGAACAGGGACGTGTACGCCGCGATGCCCTTGCGGGCGGCGGGGCTGTCGACCGCCGCGGCGTACGAACCGCCCTTGCCGGTGGCCAGTTCGCCGCCGTTCGCCCACACGAAGGGCAGCGCCCCGTAGGTGTAGGCCCCGCCGACCGCGAGGCCGTACATGCCGGGCCGGGCGGCGCGGATCTTCCTGGCCGTGGCGATCAGTTCGTCCTGCGTCTTCGGGACGTCGAGGCCGAGTTCCCGGAACACGTCGGTGCGGTAGTAGAGGGCGCGCACGCCGACGAAGTAGGGGACGCCGTAGACCTTGCCGTCGACGGTGACCGACCGGCGGGCGGTCGGGTCGGTGTCGTCGGCCTCGTCCCAGGCCGAGAAGTCGGCGGTGACGTCGGCGAGCCCGCCGTCCTTCACATATCCGGCGGTGTCGGTGTTGCCGTACTCGACGACGTCGGGGGCGCTCTTCGGGTCGTTGAAGGCGGCCTTGATGCGCTGGGCGCGGGTCTCGACGGGGATGTACTCGACGCTGACCTCGGTGTCCTCGTGCGCCTTCTCGAAGCCGGCGAGGACGCGGTCGACGACCTCTTCCTTGGGTTTGTTGTTGACCTCCTGGAAGAGCCAGACGCGCAGGGTGCCGGTCCTCTCGTCCTCGCCGGAGCCGGAGGTGCCGGAGGTTGCCGGGGCGCAGGCGGTGGCCAGGAGGGCCGCGACGGCGGCGGCCCCGGCGAAACGGACGGACAGCTTCATGCGGTGTTCCTCCGGTAGGCGTTGCAACATACGCAATGCAGGTTTCGCGGTGCACAACACGTCGGAGGCTAAGGACTGTCCGAACCGGGCCACAAGAGGGCCGCAAGAGGTCTCCACCACTCTGTGACCGGCCCACGCCCACCGAGCGGCGCCCGGACAGCACAAAGGCCCCCAGGGCGCGCAAAACGCACCCGGGGGCCCCGCTGGTCGCGTCGGCTACTTGTCGCCGCCGCCCTTGCCCTTGTCGTCGCCACCGGCGCCCATGGACTCGTAGATCTCCTTGCACATGGGGCACACCGGGTACTTCTTCGGGTCCCGGCCCGGCACCCACACCTTGCCGCACAGCGCCACGACGGGGGTGCCGTCGAGCGCGCTCGCCATGATCTTGTCCTTCTGGACGTAGTGGGCGAAGCGCTCGTGGTCACCGTCACCGTGCGAGGTCTGCGGCGTCGGCTCGACGAGGGTCCCCGTACCAGTCCCGCGCTCGGGCTCAAGAGTGCTCATGCCAGCAAGGGTACTGAAGCTCACGGACATCAGTTCAGCGAAGGGTCGTCCGGATACGTCGCCACCAAGGCGAGATCGCCGCGCTGGCGGCGCAGCACCTGGCGCCACAGCCGCTCCGGCGCGGGCGAGGAGACGTCGCCGGGCTCGGACTCGACGACGTACCAGGCGCCCTCCGCCAGCTCGTCCTCCAGCTGGCCCGGGCCCCAGCCGGCGTACCCGGCGAAGATCCGCAGCGAACCGAGGACGGAGGCCAGCAGCTCGGGCGGGGCCTCCAGGTCGATCAGGCCGATCGCGCCGTGCACCCGGCGCCAGCCCAGCGGGCCGCGCTCCCCCGACGCGTCGCCGGGGACGACGGCGACCCCGAGCGCGGAGTCCAGGGACACCGGGCCGCCCTGGAAGACGACGCCGGGCTCGCCGGTCAGGCCGGCCCAGTCCTCCAGGATGTCGACCACGTCGACCGGGGTGGGGCGGTTGAGGACCACGCCGAGCGAGCCCTCCTCGTCGTGGTCGAGAAGGAGCACCACCGCGCGCTCGAAGTTCGGGTCCGACAGGGCGGGCGTTGCCACGAGCAGCCGCCCTGTGAGCGAGGACACCTCGGTCATGGCAGACATGATCCCGCATCTCCCGGTCCCGTGGGGAGACGGCGGGGGCCGCCAGAGGGTACGCAGCTCAGGGCGCACGGGAGCATTCCATGCGCACGCGCGCGACAGTGACGGCGCGTGCCCGCGAAGGAACGTTTTCGTGTCAGCGGGTGGCTCGGTCCGGACCCTGTTGTCCACAGGCTTACTGGAGGGAGGTGTGGGCCCATTAGTCTGTCTGTCCGGCCCCTGTCCGACTTCCACGGAACGCGAGATTCATGACCGTCAACGACGATGTCCTGCTTGTCCACGGCGGCACCCCGCTGGAGGGCGAGATCCGGGTCCGCGGTGCGAAGAACCTCGTACCGAAGGCCATGGTCGCCGCTCTCCTCGGCAGTGCGCCGAGCCGGCTGCGCAACGTTCCGGACATCCGTGACGTGCGCGTCGTACGCGGTCTGCTGCAACTGCACGGCGTGTCCGTCCGGCCGGGCGACGAACCCGGCGAGCTGGTCCTCGACCCGACGCACGTCGAAAGCGCCAACGTCGCTGACATCGATGCCCACGCCGGTTCCAGCCGCATCCCGATCCTGTTCTGCGGCCCCCTGCTGCACCGTCTCGGCCACGCCTTCATCCCGGGCCTGGGCGGCTGCGACATCGGCGGCCGGCCCATCGACTTCCACTTCGACGTGCTGCGGCAGTTCGGCGCGACGATCGAGAAGCGCGCGGACGGCCAGTACCTGGAGGCCCCGCAGCGGCTGCGCGGCACGAAGATCCGGCTGCCCTACCCGTCCGTCGGCACGACCGAGCAGGTCCTGCTGACGGCCGTCCTCGCCGAGGGCGTCACCGAGCTCTCGAACGCGGCGGTCGAGCCGGAGATCGAGGACCTCATCTGCGTCCTGCAGAAGATGGGCGCCATCATCGCGATGGACACCGACCGCACCATCCGCATCACCGGTGTGGACAAGCTCGACGGCTACGCCCACCGCGCCCTGCCGGACCGCCTCGAGGCCGCCTCCTGGGCGTCCGCGGCGCTCGCCACCGAGGGCAACATCTACGTCCACGGCGCGCAGCAGCGTTCGATGATGACGTTCCTGAACACCTACCGGAAGGTGGGCGGCGCCTTCGAGATCGACGACGAGGGCATCCGCTTCTGGCACCCCGGCGGGCAGCTGAAGTCGATCGCGCTGGAGACGGACGTCCACCCGGGCTTCCAGACCGACTGGCAGCAGCCGCTGGTCGTGGCGCTCACGCAGGCCACGGGCCTGTCGATCATCCACGAGACGGTGTACGAGTCCCGGCTGGGCTTCACGTCCGCGCTGAACCAGATGGGTGCCCACATCCAGCTCTACCGCGAGTGCCTCGGCGGCTCGCACTGCCGCTTCGGCCAGCGGAACTTCCTCCACTCGGCCGTGGTGTCGGGGCCGACCCGCCTGCAGGGCTCCGACCTGGTCATCCCGGACCTGCGCGGCGGTTTCTCGTACCTGATCGCCGCCCTCGCGGCCCAGGGCACGTCCCGCGTCCACGGCATCGACCTGATCAACCGCGGCTACGAGAACTTCATGGAGAAGCTGGTGCAACTGGGGGCGAAGGTGGAGCTGCCGGGCAAGGCGCTCGGCTGATCCCCGCGGACCTCCGGCAGGCGAATGGGGCGGTCACCCGGACTCGGGTGACCGCCCCATCGGCGTGTGGCGCGGCGCCCCCGAAGGGGCGCGGGGAACCGCGCTCGACCGGCCGGAACGGGCCGGCAGCCGTCGGTGGCTGCGGTCCCGCACGGCCTACGGCGCCCTACTTGCCCTTGGCCGCTTCCTTGAGCTTGGAGCCCGCGGAGACCTTCACGCTGTATCCGGCCGGGATCTGGATGGGCTCACCGGTCTGCGGGTTGCGCGCGGTGCGAGCGGCACGGTGGGTGCGCTCGAAGGTCAGGAAGCCGGGGATGGTGACCTTCTCGTCGCCCTTGGAGACGACGTCGCCGACGACCTCGGCGAACGCGGCCAGCACGGCGTCGGCGTCCTTGCGGGTCACCTCGGCGCGGTCGGCCAGCGCGGCCACCAGCTCACTGCGGTTCATGTTGTTACTCCCGTGTTCTTCTTGCCGTTGCGGCGTGCCACGCGGCCAAGCCGCATGTTGGGCCAGCGAAGCCGATGCTGCCAGGGTCCTCGGTGAGTCCCCGGACCCGGGTCCGTCGTCAGACCCTCGCGCCCAGGGACGCATCCTGCCTCCACCAGCAGGGGGAAAGCCAATCCGGCACCCGCGGGTGCCGCGAGAACGTCCCCGGGCACCATGAAACGGGGGTGGAGGCCCCGAACATGGCCGCCACCCTAGAGGGCAGCCGGGGCCTCCGCGTTCCACGACGCGCCGGTACGAAACACCGCCGTGGCGATCCTCACAGTCGTGGCGAGGGGTTCCTACGACCCCGACGCAGCCGCTCCGACCGCCTTCGCGGCGTCGCGCACCGCGCCGGCGACCGCGCCCGCGACCTTGTCGTTGAAGACGCTGGGCACGATGTAGTTCGGGTTCAGCTCGTCCTCGGTCACCACGTCGGCGAGGGCCTTGGCGGCGGCCAGCATCATGTCCGTATTGACGGTACGCGACTGCGCGTCGAGCAAACCGCGGAACACACCCGGGAAGACCAGCACGTTGTTGATCTGGTTCGGGAAGTCCGAGCGGCCGGTGGCCACGACCGCCGCGCTCTGTCGGGCGACGGCCGGGTCGACCTCCGGGTCAGGGTTCGCGAGTGCGAACACGATCCCGCCGTCGGCCATCGCGGCCACGTCGTCGCCGTCGATGACGTTCGGGGCGGAGACGCCGATGAAGACGTCGGCGCCGCGCACGGCCTCCTTGAGGGTGCCGGTCAGGCCCTCGGGGTTGGTGTTGTCGGCGATCCAGCGCAGCGGCGAGTCCGCGGCGGCGTCCACCAGGTCCGTGCGCCCGGCGTGCACCACGCCGTGGATGTCGGCGACCACGGCGTTCTTCAGGCCGGCGGCGAGCAGCAGCTTGAGGATGGCCGTACCGGCCGCGCCGGCGCCGGACATCACGACGCGGACGTTCTCGATGCCCTTGCCGACGACGCGCAGCGCGTTGGTGAGCGCGGCGAGGACGACGATCGCGGTGCCGTGCTGGTCGTCGTGGAAGACGGGGATGTCGAGGGCCTCGCGCAGCCGGGCCTCGATCTCGAAGCAGCGCGGCGCGGAGATGTCCTCCAGGTTGATGCCGGCGAAGCCCGGGGCGATGGCCTTGACGATCTGGACGATCGCGTCGGTGTCCTGGGTGTCGAGGCAGATCGGCCAGGCGTCGATGCCGGCGAACCGCTTGAACAGGGCGGCCTTGCCCTCCATGACGGGCAGCGCGGCCTTCGGGCCGATGTTGCCGAGGCCCAGCACGGCGGAGCCGTCCGTCACGACGGCGACGGAGTTGCGCTTGATGGTGAGGCGGCGGGCGTCCTCGGGGTTCTCGGCGATGGCCATGCAGACCCGGGCCACACCCGGCGTGTAGACCATGGACAGGTCGTCGCGGTTGCGGATGGGGTGCTTCGACGCCATCTCGATCTTGCCGCCGAGGTGCATGAGGAACGTACGGTCCGAGACCTTGCCCAGCGTGACGCCCTCGATGCCGCGCAGCTTTTCCACGATCTCGTCGGCGTGGGAGGTCGAGCTGGCCGCGATGGTGACGTCGATGCGGAGCTTCTCGTGGCCGGACGCGGTGACGTCGAGGCCGGTCACCGAGCCTCCGGAGGACTCCACGGCGGTGGTGAGCTGCGAGACGGCCGTTCCGCTGGCGGGCACCTCCAGCCGGATGGTCATCGAGTAGGAGACGCTGGGCGCCGTTGCCATGGCGGACTTCCTCTGCTTTCACCGTGTCGCGAAGTTGTGCTGTCCGATGGTCGCACCTACCACCGAGTACGTGGTAACCGCTCCGGATTGCGTTTGTTTTGTTCACAGCGGCGCGGCGACGGCGGCCATGCGAGAGGCCCACGTCACGTGGTGACGTGGGCCTCTCGTACGTTCATGACACCGACCCGCCATGCTCGCCTCGCGGCAAGTGGTCGCTCGAAGCGACGAAGGTTGGGCCCGGGGGCTTGGATCGAGCCGGTGCCACACCCAGGCTAACAAACCCTCGCGGTAAGGCCATTCCCGCGCCGCGACTTCCTTGCGCTTCCTTTCCGCGCCACCCGGCCGGGCCCAGGGAGCGGGCCCCTCGCGGACCCCGGAAGCGGGCGCCTCGCGGACCCCGGGAGCGGGCCCCGGGTCCCCGGCCCGTCACTCCCTCATCAGGTCCGGCACCCCGGCCGCGTCGGGCTCGTCGCGCTCCGCCGACACCACCGTGAGCTGCTGGGTGGCACGGGTCAGCGCGACGTACAGGACGCGCAGACCGGCCGGGGACTCGTCGGCGATCTCGGCCGGGGAGACGACGGCCGTCGCGTCGTACTCCAGGCCCTTGGCCTCCAGGCTGCCGAGCGCGACGACGCGGTCGCCGAGTCCGGCGAGCCAGCGCCGGGCCTCCTCGCGCCGGTTCATCGCGACGACCACGCCGACCGTCCCGTCGACCCGGTCCAGCAGTCGCCGCGCCTCCTGCCGGACGGTGTCCGCGAGGGAGTCCCGTACGACGGCGAAGCGCGGCTCGACGCCCGTGGAGCGCACCGCCGCCGGGGACTGGGCGCCCGGCATGGCCAGGGCCAGCACCCGGGCGGCGAGCTGGGCGATCTCCGCGGGGTTGCGGTAGTTCACCGTGAGGGTGAAGCGGCGCCGGGGACGGGTGCCGAGGGCCTCGTCGCGGGCCCGGGCCGCCTCCTCCGGGTCGGACCAGGAGGACTGGGCGGGGTCGCCGACGACCGTCCAGGTGGCGTGCCGTCCGCGGCGGCCGACCATGCGCCACTGCATGGGGGTGAGGTCCTGGGCCTCGTCCACGATGACGTGCGCGTACTCGGTGCGCTCCTGGGCCAGCCGCTCGGCGCGCTCGCGCTGCGTCTCCTCGCGCACCGGCATCAGCTCCTCCAGGCCGGTGAGCTGGTCCAGCGGGTCGAGCTCGCGCTTGCGGCGGGGGCGGGCCGGGGTGCCGAGGATCGCCTGGAGCTCGTCGAGCAGGGCGACGTCGTGCACCGAGAGGGCGTCCCGCTTCAGGGAGCGGGCGACCTTGCGGACCTCACCCGGGTTGAGGACGCGCCGGGACCAGCGGCCCAGTCGCCGCTCGTCGGCCATCGCCGCGAGCACCGTCCTCGGGGTCAGCTCCGGCCACCAGGCGTCGAGGAAGGCGAGGAAGGCGTCCTCGGAGGTGACGTCCTCGTCGAAGGAGGAACGCAGTTCGGCGGCCAGCTCCGGGTCGGTGTGCCGGGCCCCGGCGCCGGAGCGCTCCCACAGGGCGTCGAGCAGCAGCTTGCGGGCGCGCGGGCGCAGCAGGTTGACGGGGGCCGTGCCCCCCAGGGCGATCTGCCGGATGCGGTCCAGTTCCGGCGCCTCCAGCTCCAGGCGGCGGCCGAAGGCGACCACCCGCAGCCGGTCCGGCGAGGTGTTCGCCTCCAGGGCGCCGCGCGCCGCCTTCCGCAGCACCTTGAGCATGCGGGACGAGCCCTTGGCGCGGGCCACGGCCGGGGAGTCGTACACCGTCGCCTCGGCGCCGGCGATGTCCGTGGCGAGCGAGCCGATCGCGCGGATGGCGACCTGCCCCTCCTCACCGAGGGAGGGGAGCACGCCCTCGGTGTACGCCACGAGCAGCGGGGTGGGCGAGACGATGAGGATGCCGCCCGCGTACCGGCGCCGGTCCTGGTAGAGGAGGTAGGCGGCGCGGTGCAGGGCGACGGCGGTCTTGCCGGTGCCGGGGCCGCCCTCGACGTACGTCACGGACGCGGCGGGGGCGCGGATCACCAGGTCCTGCTCGGCCTGGATGGACGCGACGATGTCCCGCATGGTGTGGCCGCGGGCCTGGCCGAGCGCGGCCATCAGGGCGCCGTCGCCGACGACGGGCAGCTCCCGGCCGTCGAGGTACGCGGTCAGTTCGGGGCGCATCAGGTCGTCCTCGACGCCGAGCACGCGCCGCCCCTTGGAGCGGATGACGCGGCGGCGGACGACCCGGCCGGGGTCGACCGGCGTCGACCGGTAGAAGGGCGCGGCGGCGGGCGCCCGCCAGTCGATGACCAGCGGGGCGTAGTCCTGGTCGAGGACGCCGATGCGGCCGATGTGCAGGGTTTCGGCGATGTCGGCGGTGTCGTCGTCGCGGACGGCGCCGTCGGCCGGCTCCACGGCGGTGTACGCGCCGTCGGGTCCCTTCTTGCCGTCCTTGCCGGGCAGCAGGTCGATACGCCCGAAGAGGAAGTCCTCGAACTCGTTGTTGAGGCGGTTCAGGTGTACGCCCGCGCGGAACACCTGGGCGTCCCGCTCGGCGAGCGCGCCGGGCGTGCCGACGTGGCCGCGCTGGGCGGCGTCGTGCATGAGGAACTCCGCCTCGTGGATCTTCTCCTCCAGTCGGCGGTACACCCGGTCGAGGTGTTCCTGTTCGACCTCGATCTCCCGGTCCCGGACCGAGTCGACCGCGGAATCCCGCTGAGCCTGAACCGCGGATTCCCGCTGAGCCTGAACCGCGGTTTCCTGTTGAGCCTGAGCGGCCACCGGGCCCCCTTCTGACGTGCTGGGCAGCCGTCAACCGTACGCGAAAGGGGGCCCCGCCGGAAAGCGAGGGGACACTTGGGGCGGCCCGCCGGCCCGACCGGGGCGCGTCCGGCCCCGATCTGTCAGGCGTCCACCTCGACGAGACGCTCGCCGTCGAACGTCATGACCTCGAAGCGGTCGATCTGGTGGGGTTCGAAGGCGGCGCCGCCGTGCACGTACAGCGGCTGCCTGGCCTGGTCGGTCTTGGCGCTCGGGACGCCGTAGCCCCAGCCCGGGACGGACCACGAGGTAACGGTCTCGCGTTCGCCGTTCTTGCCGACGGCGACGAGCGAGCACCTCTGCGGGCCCGTCACGTTCTTCAGCCGCAGGACCGCGTGGGTGCCCCAGGCCTTCTCCTCCATGGCGACCGTCGCGGTGACCCTGGTGGCCGGGTCGGTCGCCGTGATCTTCTCGCCCATCTCGTCGAACGCCGCCTGCGCGGGGCTCACGTCCGCCCGGAGCGGCCGGTTGCCGTCGTCTCCGCCGCCGGTCGTCGCCACGGCGGCGAACGGGCCGCCGACGATCAGTGCCGCCGCCGCGCCCACCAGGTAGAGGTTGCGGCGCCGCTTGGACGCGCGGCGCTGGGCGACCTCGTCCACGAGCGCGTCCACCAGGCGCGGGCTCGGCCTGGCCGACAGCGACTCCGCGACCGCGGGCGTGCCGGCACCGGGCAGATCCGCGAGCGCGGCCATCATGGGCTCCATGCCGGCGAGTTCGTCGAGCTGCTGGGCACACCACTCGCAGGCCGCCAGATGCGCCTCGAAGGCGGTGGCCTCGGCGTCGTCCAGGAGGCCGAGGGCGTAGGCGCCGACCGTCTCGTGTTCGTCCGGCGCCGGAGATCCCTGCATGGGGCCAGACATACCCGCACCGCCTGCTTCGTAGCCCCCGTGACCACTCATCACGCCGTCACCCCCCGCTCCTCCAGTGCCAGCTTCATCGAACGCAGGGCGTAGAACACCCGTGAGCGGACGGTGCCGCTGGGTATGCCCAGCGTCTCGGCCGCCTCATTGACGGTACGCCCCCTGAAATAGGTCTCGACCAGCACTTCGCGGTGGGCCGGGGTCAGGTCGTCGAGGGCGTCGGAGAGGGTCATCAGCCACAGCGCCTTGTCGATCTCGTCCTCCGCGGGGATGACCTCCAGAGGCGACGGATCGACCTCCTGAGGCCGGGCCTGCCGGCTGCGGTGGCCGTCGATGACGATGCGCCGGGCGACCGTCACCAGCCAGGGGCGTACCGATCCGGTCGCCCGATGGAGCCGGCCGGCGTTCTTCCAGGCACGGATGAGCGTCTCCTGCACGACGTCCTCGGCGCGCTGGCGGTCGCCGGCGACGAGGCGCAGCACGTAGGCGAGCAGGGGTCCGGCGTGCTCGCGGTAGAGGGCGCGCATCAGGTCCTCGTCGGGTTCCGACGAGGCTTGGGGCATGCGATGCCGGGCCCTCGGTCCGCGTTCCCTGGCCACGACGGAATCCTTGCGCACGCCCACCTCCGATGTCCGGGGCTTCCCCCGACCGGTTGCTCAAGCACCGGTACGCAGCGGGGGCTTGGAGTGTTCAACGCGGGCGGGCGGTTTCCCCTCGGAGGGGCGACGGGCGGGGCATCGGGTGGGACATGACAGCAGATGTCCCACCCCCGCTCGAACGTTTCCCGGGACTCGGGTCCGGGTCAGGCTCGTGCGGGGCCGGCTCGGCGGCGGTGGCGGGCGACGCGTTCACGGTTGCCGCACGTCGCGCTGGAGCACCAGCGGCGCCTGCGGCCGTGGGAGGTGTCGAGGTAGACGATCGGGCAGTCGTCGCCCGCGCACTCGCGCAGGCCCGCCCGCGCGGCCGGGTCGGTGAGCAGTTCCACGGCGTCCCGGGCGATCGCCCCGAGCAGCGCGGCGCGGGCGGGCGGCCCGTCCAGCTCCCGCGTCAGCGCCCCTTCCGCGTCGGCCACCGCACGCGGGGCCGGGGGCGCGGTGCGGGCCAGGTCGTTGACCCGGGCGAGGGCGGGGGCGAGGTCGTACGGACGTGGCCCCGGGGTGAGCCGGGCACGCACCAACCGGTCGACGTGGCCGCGCAGTTCACGGAACGCCGGCAGCCAGGCGGGGCCGGCGTGTGCCAGGGGTGTGCCGGGCGGGACGAGGCCGGATCCGGCGATCCAGGCGCGCAGCACCTCGACCGAGTCGAGCCGTTCGACGGGATGGATGGTGGTGAGGAGGTCCAGGCAGATCCGCCCGGCGTCGAACCGCAGCGTGTGGGGTGCCGTGGCCGTACCCGTTGCCATGCGCCTGTCACCGCCTGGGGTCCCCGCGCGGGGACCGTCGGATGCGAGGGGAGGAGGACGGAGGTGGGAGCGGAAGGGTGCGGGACGGAAGGTACGGGGCCGGGCCGAGGGCGGCGGGACCACTCCCTCCCCGCCGCTCCCTTCCCTACAGTGCCTGCCCGCTGCCGCGCCCGGAAACCCCCCGGACAGCGATCCACGGGGTCTGCGCCCGTCGGCGTACGTCCGCCCCGGCGCGTCCGCTGCCCCGTGGCCTCACCCGTCGGCGTACCTCGCGTCCGCCGCCGGGTCCAGGGCGAGGCGGTAGCCGCGCTTGACGACGGTCTGGATCAGCTTCGGAGCGCCCAGGGCGGTACGGAGTCTGGCCATCGCCGTCTCCACGGCGTGCTCGTCGCGTCCGGTGCCGGGCAGGGCGCGCAGCAGGTCGGCGCGGGCCACGACCCGGCCGGGCCGCCGGGCCAGCGCGCGCAGCAGGGACATCCCGGCGGGCGGTACGGGCCTGAGCTCCCCGTCGACCAGCACGGCGTGTCCGCGGATCTCCACCCGGTGCCCGGCGACCGGCAACGACCCTGCCCGGCGGGGCAGTTCCCGGCACAGCAACTGGACGAGCGGGCCGAGCCGGAAGCGTTCGGGCTGCACGGTGCCGACGCCGCGGGCCTGCAACGGCACCGCCGTCACCGGTCCGACGCAGGCCGGCAGCACGTCGTGGCGCAAGGCCTCCAGCAGCCCGGGCAGCAGACCTCGCTGCTCGGCGCGGGACAGCAGCGACGCCGCGGCGGGCGCGCTGGTGAAGGTGACGGCGTCGACGCCGCGCGAGACGGCGGCGTCCAGGAGGCGGTCGAGGGGCCCGGGGTCCTCCGGCGGCATCCACCGGTACACCGGGACCCCGAGGACCTCTGCCCCGCCGGCCCGCAGCGCCTCCACGAACCCGGGCAGCGGTTCCCCGTGCAGTTGTACGGCGATCCGGCGGCCCTCGACGCCCTCCTCCAGGAGCCGGTCCAGCACCTCCGCCATCGACTCGGACGACGGCGACCACTCCTCCGTCAGTCCGGCGGCCCGGATCGCGCCCTTGACCTTGGGCCCGCGGGCCAGGAGGCGCACCCCGCGCAGCCGGGTCAGCAGGGCCTCGCCGAGGCCCCAGCCGTCGGCGGCCTCCACCCAGCCGCGGAAACCGATCGCGGTCGTCGCGACGACGATGTCCGGCGCCCGGCCGATGATCTCCCGCGTCGCCGCGAGCAGTTCGCTGTCGTCGGCGAGCTGCACGATCCGCAGGGCGGGGGCGTGCACGACGGCGGCACCGCGCCGCCGGAGGAGTGTCCCCAGTTCGTCGGCCCGGCGGGCGGCGGTCACTCCTACGGTGAAGCCGGCCAGGGGGCCGTGGCCGGGGCCGTCGGCATGGCCGGGGTGCTGCTGTCGGTCGTCCATGGTTCTCGTCCCGCTCTGGTGGTGCGCGCTCACGGGCCGGAAGCGTTCGCCTCGGGCGTTCACGTCCACGTGCTGGTCGAGCCTGTCAACGGCTCATGACGGGCCCGGTTCGGGCGTGTGTCACCAGTGTTACGTCACTTCTCCACCGCCTTCCCCACCGCCCGTGCCGCGTCACACCTCGGCGTGGCCGCGCTGCGGCTTCTCCTCGTCGGCGGCGCGAGTGTGGTCCGGCACGGCGGTCCGGACGGCGGGCGCCGGGCGGCGGAGGTACACGGCCCGGGTGACCACGGTGCATGCCGCGTAGAAGGCCAGGAAGGCGAGGAAGGCGCCGGTGCCGGAGCCGTAGGAGAGGAAGGACTGGCGGAAGGCGAGGTTGATGCCGACGCCGCCGAGCGCGCCCACCGCGCCGATCAGGCCCATGGAGGCCCCGGAGAGCCGGCGCCCGTAACGGGCCGCTTCCTCCCCGGTCAGCCCCTGGGCGAGGGCCTGGTTCCGGAAGATGCCCGGGATCATCCTGAACGCCGAGCCGTTGCCGAGGCCGGTCAGCACGAACAGCACCACGAACGCCACGGTGAACAGCGCAGGTGACTCCCGCACGCCGGCGGTGACGAGGAGGGCGGTGGCGGCGCCCATGGCCACGAAGGTGTGGAGGGTGATCCTGGCGCCGCCGAACCGGTCGGCGAGCGAGCCGCCCAGCGGCCTGGCCAGCGACCCCAGCAGCGGCCCGGCGAACGTGACGTACGCGGCTTCCAGTGGCGTACGGCCGAACTGGCTCTGGAGCACCTGCCCGAAGGCGAAGCTGTAGCCGATGAAGGAGCCGAACGTGCCGACGTAGAGGAACGACATGATCCAGGTGTGCGGGTCGCGGGCGGCGTCCCGGGCGGCGCCGGTGTCGTTGCGCACCGACGCGATGTTGTCCATGAAGAGCCAGGCCAGGACGGCGGCGACGAGGATGAGCGGGAGGTAGGTCCCGAGCAGGACGCGCGGTCCGCCGCCCGCGCCGATGACCGCGAGGGCGGCCAGCTGGATGGCGGGGACGCCGATGTTGCCGCCGCCCGCGTTGAGCCCGAGGGCCCAGCCCTTCTTCCGGAGGGGGAAGAAGGCGTTGATGTTGGTCATGGACGAGGCGAAGTTGCCTCCTCCGACACCGGCCAGCAGACCGACGAGCAGGAACGTGGAGAAGGACGTGCCGGGCTGCATCACCACGAACGCGGCGAGGGTCGGGACCAGCAGCAGCCCGGCCGACACGACCGTCCAGTTCCGGCCGCCGAAGACGGCGACCGCGAAGGTGTACGGCACGCGGACGACGGCGCCGACCAGCGTGACCACGGAGGTCAGCAGGAACTTGTCCGCCGGGGTCAGCCCGTACTCCGGTCCCATGAACAGCACCAGCACGGACCACATGGTCCAGACGGAGAAGCCGATGTGCTCGCAGAGGACGGAGAGGAGCAGGTTGCGCCGGGCGACGGGCTCCCCGGTCTCCCTCCAGAACACCTCGTCCTCGGGGTCCCAGTGCCGGATCCAGCGGCCCCGGCCCGTCGTGGGGGGCGGCGCCGGTTCGGATTCGTCGGGTGCGGGCGCTGCGTCGTTCGGGGCTGTCATGGCGCCTCCGGTGCTCCGGGCTCGGACTCGTACTGAGCGGCTGGGACCCGAAGATAGGGAGGGCGCGTTTCCGCACTGTGGCACCCGGTGACCGGAAGGGAACATTGCCCTCACCCCGCAGGTGGAGGGGGTGAGAGGTCACGGGCGGGGCTCGTGGCGCGGCTCGGGATCACTGCCGGGGCGGCTGCCAGTGCGGGTTCTGCTGGGGGTACTGCGGCTGCTGGGGTTGCTGCGGCATGTGCGGACCCGGGTACGGCTGCTGCTGCGGCTGGGGCGCACCGTACGGGCCCGGTGCGGCCGGGGCGCCGTACTGACCGGGGGCGGGGGCGTGCGGCTGCGGCTGCGGCTGCGGCTGCGGCGGGTAGGGGGTGCCGGGGGCCGGCTGCGCGTAGACGGGCGCCGGCTGGGTGTAACCGGGGGCCGCCGGGGTGCCGTACGGACCCGCGGGGCCCGCGGGTCCGGCGCCGCCGTACGGGCCGCCGAAGGGGTTCCCGTGGCCGGGGAGTCGGGCGCCCGGGGGCAGGTAGCGCGTCCGGCCGGTCTCGTCCGTGACCGGTGCGAAGCCGGCGGCCCGGAGACGGGCGGCGTACTTGGCGTTGCGCCGCCGGGTGATGAAGAACCCCAGGCCCAGAATCGCCATCAGCCCCACCCACAGGATGAGGCTCCACGGCGGAAAGCCGGTCTGGAGGGCGGTCACGAGAGAGCCCACGGTGACGCCGAGCGCGCCGAGCCCCATCCGCTTCTCGGCGTTCTTGCCGGTGAGGTCGAAGTTGATCCGGGCCTTCAGCAGCTCCAGCGCGTCCGGCACGAACGGCGGCAGAGAGACCCCGTCGGACGCGTTCGGGTACTGCGCCCAGTTCTGCGCGGCCCGCGCCCTGGCGTGCGGGCCGGGGTCGGGCACGATCGCCATGATCAGCGAGCTGTTGTTGGCCCCGCCCTGCCGCACGTCCGCGTACTCGTAGCCGAACTGCTGGGCGACGAAGGCGAGCTTGGCGAGCTTCTTCACGGACGACATGGCGCTGGTGAGCTCGACGGGCCCCCCGCCGGCCATCAGCCGCAGCATCTTCTGAATCTGCCGACTGCTCATCCGCCACCCACTCCTCGCGCTGCCCGCGCCACCCGGTCCGCCGGGCGACGCGGGCAGTTTTCCACACCGGTGTGAACGGGGCCCCCGGGCCCGCTAGGGAGCGATCGGGAGCTGCCGCTTGTGCTCGGTGAGGCGGTAGCGGCGGACGATGGCCTCGAGGGCGGCCTCGCCGACCGGCTTGCCCTCGAGGAAGTCGTCGATGTCGTCGTAGGTGACACCGAGCGCGTCCTCGTCGGGCTTGCCCGGGTCGAGGGTCTCCAGGTCCGCGGTCGGCGTCTTCCACACCAGGGAGTCCGGCGCGCCCAGCTCCTGCGCCAGGGCCCGTACGCGCCGCTTGGTGAGGCCGGTGAGCGGTACGACGTCGGCGGCGCCGTCGCCGAACTTGGTGAAGAAGCCGGAGACCGCCTCGGCGGCGTGGTCGGTGCCGACGACCAGCCCGTCGTGCGCGCCCGCCACCGCGTACTGGGCGATCATGCGCTGCCTGGCCTTGATGTTGCCGTGCACGAAGTCCTGGTGGTGCGCGTCGCGGAACTCCGTGCCGCCGGCCACCGCGGCCTCGAGCGCGGCGTCGCTGGCGGGCCTGACGTCGACGGTCAGGACCCGGTCGGGCCGGATGAACTCCAGCGCGCGCTGGGCGTCGTGCTCGTCGGCCTGCGTGCCGTACGGCAGCCGCATCGCGTAGAACGTCGCGTCCCGCCCCTCGGCGCGTACCCGCTCCACGGCCAGCTGGCACAGCCGCCCCGCGGTCGAGGAGTCCACCCCGCCGCTGATGCCGAGCACGAGCGCGCGCAGCCCTGTCCCGGTCAGCCGCCCGGCGAGGAAGGCCACGCGGCGCTCGATCTCGCTCCGCGCGTCGAAGGACTCGCTCACCTGGAGATCCCGGGCGATCTCCTGCTGCACGGCGATGGACTCCGGGTCGGTCATGTCTGCTCCTGGCTCGTCCCCACGGACACCTACGGACACCTTCGGGGCGCCCGCGGACACCCGCGGGCGGTTCTGCGCTGCCCGAGGAACTCTACGGCGGGGAGGTGACGGCCCGGCGGGGTGGGGAGGTGACGGGCCCGTGGGGGGATGGGCAGGCGGGGCCGACGGACACAGCGGGCCGGGCAGGGCGGACGACGCAGGGGCACCGCGGGCCGGGCAGGGCGGACGACGCAGGGGCACCGCGGGCCGGGCAGGGCGGACGAGGCCGGGGCACCGCGGGCCGGGCAGGGCGGGTGAGCGGCAGGGTGCGGCGGGCCGCCCTGAGTGACGGGACACAGCGGGGCAAGTGGGGCCGACAGGGCTCAGGGACCGCCGGATCCGGAATCTTTCCAAGGCCGACACAACTCGTCGCCCGCCGAGGCAAAGGTGCTGGTGAGACCCCTGAGAGCCCTGTGACGGGTGTGCCTAACGGGGCCTGCATGGAACTGCACGCCCCCTTGTTTTCCAGGTCCATGTCAAGAGAAAGTCCCTCCTGCACCACGCTACGCGCATAGCGTTCGTTCCCCTCCGGAGCCAACTTCCGCGCATGACACGGCAGTTGTTTTCCAGGCCGTGCACCCCCCACCCGGTGCACCTACTTGAGGAGTCCCATGCCCCGCACCGCTCTCAAGGGTCTCGTCGCCGCCGGCATCACCGCTGCGACCCTCTTCGCCACCGCCTCGTCCGCCACGGCCGTCCCGGCCGACAAGGCGCAGGTCCTCTCCAGCTGGACCCAGACCAGCGCGTCGAGCTACAACGCCTGGGCCGCCGCCGAGGCCAACCGCTCCGCCTGGTCCGCCTACGCCTTCAACTGGTCCACGGACTACTGCAGCTCCTCCCCCGACAACCCCTTCGGCTTCCCCTTCAAGAAGGCCTGCCAGCGGCACGACTTCGGGTACCGCAACTACAAGGAGATGGGCACCTTCTCCGCCAACAAGGCCCACGTCGACAGTGCCCTCTACGAGGACCTCAAGCGGGTGTGCAACGGCTACTCCGGTGGCACCAAGACCTCCTGCGACAGCCTGGCCTGGACGTACTACCAGGCGGTGAAGAACCTCGGCTGACTCGGCCGGGCAGCCGGCGCACGGGCCGCTCCGCCCCCCTGCGAAGCGGCCCACCCGTCATCAGGCCCGCCGCCCCCGGCGGGCTTTCGGCTTTCCCCTGCCGCCCGCGCTTCCCCCGCCGCCCGGCGCTGCACTGCCGTGGGCCGGCCGGACTTCGCCGCGGCCCGGCTTGCGCGTGCCGTTCGGCCAGAGCCGGGGCGTGCGCCTGGCCGCCACGTCCTCGATCCAGCCGGTCGCGACGATCGTCAGAGCGATCAGCGGCCAGACCAGGGCGAACATCCAGAGCATGTACGTCGAGTCCAGTGCGCCCACCGCTCGCTCGCTCTGCATGAACGGCAGCTCGTAGAGCCGGTCGAGGAGCGGGACCGTGGCCATGATCAGCATGTTGTGCCACAGGTAGATCGTGACCGCCCGGTTGTTGGACAGCGTCACCAGCCGGTCCCACTTCGCCAGCCGGCCCGGCAGTTCCCGCCACGACGGGGAGTACTGGAGCAGGATCACCACGAAACCGAACGACCAGCTCGCCTGGGCCAGTGGAATGTCGTTCAGGTCCCAGCCGTCGGGGCCGAGATGACCCGACGCCCACCACAGTCCGAAGGCCATCATCAGGGCCGCGCAGGAGACGGCGACGTAGCGCGGGATCTGCGTGAGCATGCCCTCGTGGTGGGCGAAGCCGAGGACCCAGCAGCCGCCGTAGACCGCGAAGTCCGAGACGGCGTTGCCGGTCTCGCCCGGGATCGTCACCAGGCCCGTGCCGACGACCGCCGTCAGACCGAGCGGGGCCAGCAGCGTCGGCCACGGGGCGCGGCGGAACGCCCACAGCAGCAGCGGGGACGCCACCACGAACCACAGGTAGGCGCGCAGGTACCACAGCGGCCCTGCCGCCTGCACCGCCCAGGTGTCCTCCAGCAGGCCCGATGTGGAGCCCAGGTGCCAGGGGTACGGGGGCGCCCCGACCGGGACGACGTAGTCGAACAGCTCGACCAGACTCCAGGCGGGGCCGTCGGACGACTCCTCCGCCGGGTTCCAGCCGCCCGCGAACATCAGCGCCAGCACGACCGCGCTGAACGCCCACAGCGGCGGCAGCAGCCGGCGGACGCGGCTCTTGACGACACCCCACGCGGGGCGCTCGAGGGAGCGCGCCATCAGGGAGCCCGCCAGCGCGAACATCACGCCCATCGACGGGAACAGCACCGTCAGCCACGCCCAGCCGAACAGGTGGTACACGACCACGCGGAGCAGGGCGAGGGAGCGCAGCAGGTCCAGGTAGCGGTCCCTGCCCGGCTTCGGCGCGGCCGCGCCGGCCGGCCCGGGCACGGCCTGCGGGACGGTCGGGCGCGTGGTGTAGCCGTGGGTCATGCCACGGGCCTCCGATCACTGCTGGTCCGGGGACTCGGGACGGAACCGCCGGGTGCCTCCACGACCCCGGTCCGCCGCAGCTTCTGCCACCGCAGCCGCCCTCCCGTCAGTGCCGTGATCCACGACTGGAGCAGCACCACGTACATCAGCTGGCGGTAGAGGAGTTGCTGGAGCGGGAGGGAGATGAGGTGGGTCATGCGTTCGCGGTCGAGGCGGAAGGCGTAGGCCGCGCAGACCGCCTGGATCGCGAGCACCCCCAGCCAGGCCACCACCGTCTTCTGGGTGGGTCCGAAGACGATGCCGTAGAGGAGGAAGATGTCGATCAGGGGTGCCAGCAGCGGGGCCAGGACCATGAAGAGGGCGACCAGGGGGAGGCCGACCCTGCCGAAGCGGCCCGACGGACCCCGTTCGACCACCGCCCCGCGGTGTTTCCAGATGGCCTGCATCGTGCCGTACGACCAGCGGTAGCGCTGGGACCACAGTTGCTGGACCGACTCGGGGGCCTCGGTCCAGGCGCGGGCGTTCTCCGCGTAGACCACGCGCCAGCCGTCGCGGTGCAGGGCCATCGTGATGTCGGTGTCCTCGGCGAGCGTGTCGTCGCTCATGCCGCCGACACGCTCCAGGGCGCTGCGGCGGAACGCGCCGACCGCGCCGGGGATGGTGGGCATGCAGCGCAGCACGTCGTACATGCGGCGGTCGAGGTTGAAGCCCATCACGTACTCGATGTGCTGCCAGGCGCCGATCAGGCTGTCCTTGTTGCCGACCTTGGCGTTGCCCGCGACGGCGCCGACGCGCCGGTCGCCGAAGGGCTGGACGAGTTCACGGACGGTGGACGGCTCGAAGACCGTGTCGCCGTCCATCATCACGACGATGTCGAAGCGGGCGTTGGCCAGGCCCCGGTTGAGGGCGGCCGGTTTGCCCGCGTTCAGCTGGCGTACCACGCGGACGTTCGGCAGGCCCAGCGCCTCCACGATGCGGGCCGTGCCGTCGGTTGAGCCGTCGTCCACGACGATGATCTCGACCGGGTGCTCGCTCGCCATCAGGGAACGCACGGTGTTCTCGATGCACTTGGCCTCGTTGTACGCCGGGACCAGCACCGACACCGGTTCGGTCACCGGCGGCCCCCAGCGGAAGCGGCGGCGCCGCACCCGGCGGGAGTGCACCCCGGACAGCAGCAGCATCAGCACGAACCGGCCGATGACGAGCGAGCCGATGACGGCCAGGCCGACCACCAGCCCGTCGGTGATCTTCTCGGAGGCCCGGACCAGGAAGACCCACGCCCTGCCCTTCCACAGGTCGGCCCCCGTGACGGTGGAGTGCGCGCTGGGCGCCCCCAGGGCCTCGGTGAGGTTGTCGAACGCGTACCCCTCGTCCTTCAGTTCCGGCAGCATCCGGTCGAGCGCCGCGACCGTCTGGGCCCGGTTGCCACCCGAGTCGTGCATCAGGACGATCGCGCCCCTGCCGCCCCGGGGCGTGGCACGGCGGACGATCTCGTCCACACCCGGCCGCTGCCAGTCCTCGCTGTCGGTGTTGTTGAGGACGGTGATGTAGCCGCGCGAGCCGATGTACCGGGTGACCGGCCATGTCGCGTTGTCCATGGCGTCCGCGAAGGAGGAGTACGGCGGCCGGAACAGTGAGGTGCGGATGCCGGCAGCGCCGGTGAGGGCGAGCTGGTTCTGCGACAGCTCCCAGTCGATGCGCCTCGTGGACTGGTAGGACAGGTCGGGGTGGTTGAAGGTGTGCAGGCCGATCTCGTGCCCCTCGGCGACCATCCGCCTGACGAGGTCCGGATGACGCGACGTCATGGTGCCGGTGACGAAGAAGACGGCGTGCGCGTCGTGCTTCCTCAGTACGTCCAGGACTTTCGGCGTCCAGGTGGGGTCGGGGCCGTCGTCGAAGGTGAGGACGACCCGGTGGTCGGGCACGCGCAGGCTCGTGGTGCGCCCGCCGCGGGTGTCGATGACCGGGCCGCCGTCGAGGATCTCCTCGGGCACCTTGCCGGTGCCGGCGGGCGGGCGTACGCGGTGGTCGGCGAGGATCTCGCTGTGCACGTAGCCGCGCAGCATCAGCATCGCCACCAGGGCGACGAGCAGCAGCGCGGGAAGCAAGAAACGCATGGGCACACGGCGGCGCCGGGGGCCGCCGCGGGCGCCGGTCGCGGGCCTGCGGCGGTGGGAGCTGGCTGCCATCAGAGGACGTACTCCGGGGAGGGGTGGGCGCCCTGCTCCTGGGGGGAGCTCGCGGCGGGGGGTGCGGTGTCGGCCGGGCCGGCAGCGCGGATCCCGGCGGCGGGCGCGGGGGCGCCGCTGTCGCCGGTGGTCTCCGTGGGCTCGGCCGTGGGCTCGGTCGGTTCCGGGCCGGGCTCCGGGGCCCCGGTGTCCGGCGGGGGCGTGAGCTTCGTCGGGGCCGGGTCGGCGCCGCCGTTGCCCGGCCCGGCGGTCGTCCGCGTCTCGGCGGGCCGCGGGTCGCCGCTCGTGCCCGGCCCGCCGTCGGGGCCGGCCGGAAGCCCGGAGGCGCCGGCGCTCGTGCCGGGCAGCGGGGACGTGCGGTCGCCGGGCGACGCGGAGCCGCCCGGTCCAGGGCTGCCCGTGCCGGTCCCGGCCGGCAGCGTCGACTCGTCGGGCAGCGGGGTGGTGTCGACCCGGCCGGCGGGCTGTCCGCCCGGCTGGCCCGGCACGGGCAGCCAGGGCGCGTCGGAGCTGCCGGACAGCAGCGTCGCGACGATGACGACGGCGTACACCGCGCAGGCCACGGCCACGGCCATGCCGATGCGCCGGTAGAGGCGGCTGCGGCGCCCGGACTCGTCCACGAACACCGGCCGGTCCGAGACGTCCTGGCCGCCGCGCCCGCCGGGAGCGGGACGTCCGTCCGTGTCCCTGCCCGCGGCCCGGCGTATCAGCCCGTCGCCCAGCTGCACGGCGTCGAGCTGCACGGTGACCTCGTGCGGATCCACGGACGCGTCGACGTATGGGGTCACGGACGGGCCCACGTGCGGGTCCGCCGCCATGCCCACGCGCGCGTCCGCACAGGGGTTCCCGGCGGCGCCGTAGCCGTCCTGCCCCCACGGATCGCGCGGGCGGCCCGGCCCCGCGCCGAAGGCGTCCGGTTCCGGGAACTGCCGCGCGGGGTCCGTCCGCGGCAGGACTTCCGTCCGCTCGGCGGGCTGCGTCAGCCGGTGGCGGACGTCGCGGCGCGGGCTCCCGGGCCAGGTGGTGTCCGGGCGGACGCCGGTGCCCGGCGGGGCGGGAAAGGCCCGCGTGGTCACGCCGTCAACGCCGTCTTCCGCCGGCCCTGCCGCCGTGACCGCTCCTGTCGCCGCGGCCGCTTCCGTCACCGTCTCGCCCGCCACCGTCGGGAGTTCCCGCGTCGCGAAGGCGGCCGCGGGCCACTCCGGCTGGGCGTCTTCTCTCCAGTTGTTCACGCGCGCGCTTCCCCCCACGGGACAGTTCTGGGTGCGCTGACGACTCCGAGCACCCGTCGATCGCCCCGGGCCCCCACCCGGATCGAGCGCCCCTTTACCACACCGTGCTCAGACAATGAATGTAGCGCATGCGGAGGAAGTGTGACTCCCATGTGTCAGCCATGAGACGGCTCGACGGCCTCAAGCAGAGGTCATGACGTCCTCGTCCTCGGCCGGGAGCCAACTCCCCGCGGGCCTGTGCAACCATCCCTCACCCGCGCCGACCTGGGCCGCGGCCCTGCGTAGCGCGTCGAGCGCGGGGTGCCGCAGTCGCTTTCGCCACACCAGCGACACGGGCGACAGCGGCACCGGGTCGACCAGGGGCCGCACCACCGTCGCCGGCATGGCCGGGAAGCCCCGCACGACGAGGATCGGGTTCCGGGTCCTGGCCATGATCCGCTGGAACTCCTCCTCCCCCACCGCCAGTGGCATGGGCGGCGCGACGCGTATCCCCCGCCCCTCGAACAGCAGACCCGCGAGAGCGGTCCACTCGGGCGTACGGGGATTGCCGGCGCCCGCGTACACCGACTCCCCCGCGAGGGCGGCCAGCGGGACGTCCGCGAGCCCGGCCAGCCGGTGGTCCTCGGGCAGGACGACGGCCATCCGCTCGTGGCGCACGGGCTGGTGGTCCAGTCCGGCCCGCAGCGCCGGGTCCAGTCCGGCGTACCGGCCGAACGACGCGTCGAGCCGTCCCGCGATCAGCTCGCCCGCGGCGTACGTCAGACCGCTCTCGTAGCGGGCCATCAGCTCGTGCTCGGGGGCGAGTTCGCGGGCCCGGTGCAGGACGCGGCGGCCGGTGGCCAGGCCGGGCGAGTTCAGGTCGACGAGCAGCGGGCGGGCGTGCCCGAAGGCGGCGAGCAGTTCGTCCTGGGTCTGGAGCACGCTGCGCGCGTACGGCACGAGGCGCTCACCGTCGGCCGTCAGCGTGACCTGCCGCGTGGTGCGGACGAAGAGGTCGGCGCCCAGGTCCCGCTCCAGCCGCCCGATGTCCCGGCTGAGCGCCTGCTGGGCGACGTAGAGGCGGGCGGCGGCCCGCGTGAAGTGCAGTTCCTCGGCGACGGCGAGGAAGGCACGCAGCAGGCGGGGGTCGACGTGGGCGGGGGCGGGCATCCACCGAATCTACCGCCCGGCCCGGATTCACCACACAGGCGTGTGAATGAGGCATGACCAGGTGTTGGACCGTGCGATCCCGCCGGGGCGACCGTGGGGGCATGCCGCAGCCCACACCCCGTCAGGCACCCCTGCTCACCGTCACCGCGGACACCCTCGTCGCCGCCGACTTCACCCCCCGGGGCGGCCCGAGGCGCGGCTCTCGGCGCCGCCCGCCCGGCCCCCGCCGCGTGCCCCGCCTCCTCGGCCCCTACCGCCGCCTCTTCCGCCACCCGGGTGCCCGCGCCTTCACCCTCGGGAACCTGATGGCCCGCCTGCCGATGGGCATGTTCAGCGTCAGCGCCGTCGTCATGATCGCCGGGACGCGTGGCTCGTACGCCCTCGCCGGTGCCGTCACCGCGACCGGCCTCGCCGCGACGGCGCTGGTCGCGCCCTGGATCGCACGGCTCGTGGACCGGTACGGGCAGGCCCGGGTCGCCGTGCCCGCCACCGCCGCCGCCGTGTGCGGCTCGCTCGCCCTGCTGCTGTGCGTGCGCCACGGCACCCCCGGCTGGACGCTGTTCGCCGCCTACGCCGCCACCGCCACGACCCCCAACACCGGCGCCATGTCCCGCGCCCGCTGGGCCCACCTCCTCGGCGACGACACCGAGGCACGGCACACCGCGAACTCCTTCGAGCAGGCCGCCGACGAACTGTGCTTCATGCTGGGCCCGGTCCTGGCGGCCTTCCTGTGCGGGACGTTCTTCCCGGAGGCGGGCACCCTCGTCGGCGCCGTCCTGCTGCTGACCGGCGTGCTGCTGTTCACCGCGCAGCGCTCCACCGAGCCCCCGGTCACCGGCCGGCACGGCACCGCGAAGGCACCGCTGCGCGCACCCGGGATGCCGTCCCTGCTGGCGGTGTGCCTGGCCACGGGCGGGGTGTTCGGGGCGATGGAGGTCGTCACGATCGCCTTCGCGGACGCCCAGGGACACCGCACGGCGGCGGGCGCGGCCCTGGCCCTCCAGGCGGCCGGTTCCTGCGCGGCCGGACTGGTGTACGGCACGCTCCGCCCGGCCGGGCCCGCCGAAACCCGGCTGCCGTGGTGCGTGGCAGCGATGGCGGCGCTGCTGACGCTGCCGCTGCTCGCCGCGAACCTCACCGGCTCCCTGCCCCTGCTGGCGGGCACGCTGCTGCTCGCCGGCATGGCGACGGCGCCCACCATGGTCACCACGATGACGCTGGTCCAGCGCCACACCCCCGAGGGCCGTCTCAACGAGGGCATGACCCTCGCGGTGACCGGCCTGCTGGGCGGCATCGCGTGCGGCAGCGCGGCGGGCGGCTGGACGGCGGAACACGTGTCGCCGCCCGCCGGCTACGGCATCCCGGTCGCGGCGGCGACGACGGCCCTGCTGATCAGCGGGCTTCTGCCGGGCCGCGGGCGCTCCATGACCTGAGCACGGCCGGAAAGCGGCACCGGTCCGCCGCCCCGGGGCGGCGGACCGGTGCGGGGGGTCGGCTCAGCCGAGCCCCCACGCCTTCCCCATCCGGTAGGCGGCGCAGAGATTCACGTCGAGGATGTACGCCCCGGCCGTCCCGCACTGCTCGGCACCGGTCCCGGGATCGACGGGCTGCCCGTGCCCCATTCCGGTGATCTCGTAGGTCTCGACGACGGCGTTGCCGAGAGGCCCGCGGTAGATCTTGTGCGGGTAACCGGCCACGGTGTCGCCGGCGTCGGCGGTCTGGTCGGCGCCGTGCACGTTGGTCCACTGCTCCACGAGGTCGGACATGTTGACCGGCTTCACGGTGTAGTCGGCCGTGCCCTGGAACACGGTGAGTGTGGGCCAGGCCCCGGTGTATCCGGGCCGCGCGGCGCGCACCCGGTCGCCCCACTGCTGCGGGGTCTGCGTGGCACCGACGTACATGCACACGTACGGCGATCCGGCGGCCTGCGCGCAGCCGTACGGCAGCCCGGCGACGACGCCGCCCGCGGCGAACTTCTCCGGGTACGTCGCCATCATCACCGAGGTCATGCCGCCGCCCGCGGACAGGCCGGTGACGTAGACGCGGGACGGGGCGCCGGAGACGTCGGCCAGCTGCCGGTCCACCATCTGCGCGATGGACGCGGCCTCGCCCCGGCCGCGCTCGATGTCGCCGGTCTCGAACCAGTTCAGGCAGGAGGAGGCGTTGTTGGCGCTCTGCTGCTGCGGCAGCACGACGGAGAAGCCCCAGCGGTCGGCGAGCTGCAGCCAGCCGGTGCCGGTGCCGTATCCGGACGCGTTCTGCGTGCAGCCGTGCAGGGCGACGACGACGGGCCGCCCGGCGGGCATGCCGTCGGGCACGTACCGGAACATGCGCAGTGCGCCCGGGTTGGTGCCGAAACCGGTGACCTCCTGGAGGGAGGCCGCGCGGGCGGTCGTGGGGGTCAGAAGGGCCGTGAGCAGGGCGACCAGCAGGGTCGCCAGGAGAAGGCGGGGGGATGCCGCGGCTCTGGTCTGTGTCATGCCCCGAGACGGTAGAACCGTGAAACACCCACCGGTATGGAGCGGCCCCCTACAACGGCCGTACGGGTCATGGGCTTTGACACCACGACGAAGGCGACGCGGCCCGCGCTACTGCGGGGCTCACGTCGCCTTCGTCTTCAGGATGGTGGAGATGGCGGGAATCGAACCCGCGTCCAACGGTGCAGAATCAGGGCTTCTCCGTGTGCAGTCCGCTGCGCTTTTCTCAGCCCCGGAGATCACGCGGACAAGTCTCCGACGGGCTCAGTCACTGTGTGGTTTCCCTTTTCACCCCGTGACCGGGATCAAGGTTTAGTCCCCTAGCTGATGCCAGGATCCGGGTCGGGAACAGCCCCGGGCTGACACTCCCGTAGTAGGAGGCTCGCTCTGCTACCTGAGATCAGGCAGCGAGGGCGAAGGCCTGCTGGGAGGAATCGCGCTTGGTGTTGGCGATTATTTTTTTCGGCCTGTGGTTTACGAGATCATGGCCGCTTCCTCGACACGCTTCCCCTGCTTCGACAGCCGCTGTCGAAACCGATCATCCCCATGTTGATTTGACAAACCGCGCACCCGCTGTGAGGTGCAGATGCCATCGTACGTGACCGACGCACGTCGATGCCACCGTATTCCCGGCGGGCCGGGCCCGCGGCCGGTCCGCGGCCGGGTCCGCCCGGGGCCGGACCGCTCAGGCCCGCTGCTTGCGGCGGATCGCGGAGATCACGCGGTCGGCCTCACGGCGGTCCTGCTTCTCGCGCAGGGTCTGCCGCTTGTCGTACTCCTTCTTGCCCTTCGCCAGCGCGATCTCGACCTTGGCGCGGCCGTCCTTGAAGTACAGGGCGAGCGGCACGATCGTGTGACCGGTCTCCTGGGACTTCGACTCCAGCTTCTCGATCTCGGCCCGGTGCAGGAGCAGCTTCCGCTTGCGGCGGGCGCTGTGATTGGTCCAGGTGCCCTGGGTGTACTCCGGCACGTGCACGTTGTACAGCCACGCCTCGTGCCCGTCGAGCTGCACGAAGCCGTCGACCAGCGACGCCCGGCCCTGGCGCAGCGACTTCACCTCGGTGCCGGTGAGGACGAGACCGGCCTCGTAGGTGTCGATGATGAGGTAGTCGTGCCGCGCCTTCTTGTTCTGCGCGATCAGCTTGCGCCCTTTTTCCTTAGCCATAGTGCCGCCCATTTTCGCACTACGAGGGGGGTGTCCGGGAAGTCGTTTACGGCGCGGCCCCCGGTGGCCCCCGGTCCCGCCCGGAACCGTTCCGGCGGCTACTTGGTTTCGCCCAGGCCGCTGAGGACCGTCTCCGCGCGGTCCAGTGCTCCCCGGTCCGCCTCCAGGTCGGGGGTGATGCCCCGCCCGTCGACGCCCCGGCCGCAGGGGGTGCGGTAGTGGCCCACGGTCAGCTCGGCGACGGAGCCGCCGGGCAGCCGGCTCGGCATCTGCACGGAACCCTTGCCGAAGGTCCGGGAGCCGACGACGACCGCGCGGCCGCGGTCCTGGAGGGCACCGGTGAGCAGTTCGGCCGCGCTCATGGTGCCGCCGTCGACGAGGGCGACCAGTGGCCGGACGGTGTCACCGCCGGACTCGGCGTGCAGGGCGCGCTGCGAGCCGTCGACGTCGTACGTGGCGACGAGGCCGCCGTCGAGGAAGGCGGACGCGGCGGTCACGGCCTCGGTGACCAGGCCGCCGGAGTTGCCGCGCAGGTCGAGGACTATGCCGGCGGAGGCCGGGGCCTGCCGTACGGCGGTGCGGACCTGCCTGCCGGTGCCCTTCGTGAACGCGACGACCTTGATCACGGTGGCGCCGCCGGGCAGGGTCTGCACGCTCACCGAGTCGGTGGTCAGCCGGGCGCGGCGCAGGGTCTGGGTCCACGCCCGCGTGCCGCGCTCCAGGCCCAGCCGGACGGCGGTGCCGGCGTCGGCGTCGGTGGCGTCGCCTCGCAGCAGAGAGACGACCTCGGTGACGGGCAGCCCGTCGACCCGGTGACCGTCGACGCCGCGCAGTCGGTCGCCCGCCCGGATCCCGGCCTGCGCGGCGGGCGAGCCGCCCACCACCTTCGTCACCTCGACACGGCCGTCCCGCTCGCGCCGGGCCCACAGCCCGACGCCGGTGTACCGGCCGTCCAGGGTCTCCTCGAACTCCTCGTACTCGCCCTCGGAGTAGATCGCGGCCCAGCGGTCGCCACTGCGGCTGACGGCACGCTCGGCGGCCTCCACCGGGGACTTGCCGTCGGCCACGGCCTCCTCGGCAGCCCTGGCGATGTCCTCGTGGTGACCGGCGGGGGCGGCGGCGCGGGCCCTGTCGGGTGCGGGGCGGCGCTCGGGGCCGGGCAGTGAGCCGGTGGCCGCGCCGGCGATGAGGACGCTGGTGAACACCAAGGTCAGGGTGGCCCCGCGGCGCGGGCGGCGGGGCTGACAGAACAGGTCACGACCTGACATGCCGGTGAGTCTAGGACAACGCGAAGGGCCGCACGGCCGGTTGACCGTACGGCCCCTTTGGCATGCGTCACACCTTCAGATACTTGCGCAGAGCGAAGAAAGCGGCCATCGCGGGCATCACGAAGCTGGTCGCGAGGATGAGCGGCAGTTTCGCCAACACGGCGTCCCACCCGATGAAGTTGATCAGGTTCAGCTTCTCGGAGAGGGCGAGCCCGTTGTCGATGATGAAGTACCGGCCGACCACCAGGAAGGCGCAGGCGACACCGCCGCCGATGAGTCCGGCGACCGCGGCCTCCATGATGAACGGCGCCTGGATGTAGAAGCCCGAGGCGCCCACCAGCCGCATGATGCCGGTCTCGCGCCGACGGCTGAACGCCGAGACCCGCACGGTGTTGACGATCAGCATCAGCGCGACGACGAGCATCAGCGCCATCACCGCGCGCGCCGCCCAGTTCATGCCGTTCAGCAGCCCGAAAAGATTGTCCAGGATGCCCTTCTGGTCCTGCACGGACTGCACGCCCTCACGCCCGTCGAAGGCGGTCGCGATGACCTGGTACTTCTCCGGGTCCTTCAGCTTGATGCGGTACGACTCCTGCATCTGGTCCGGCGTGAGCGAGCTGGCCAGCGGGGAGTCGCCGAACTGCTCCTTGTAGTGCTTGTAGGCCTCGTCCTGCGACTCGTGGACGACGCTGTCGACGACCGACATCTTCTTCAGGTCGGACTCGATCAGCGCCTTCTGGTCGTTGGTCACCGCACCCTTGGCGCAGTTGGGGTCCGACTCGGCGTCGCTCTTGTTGCAGAGGAACACCGAGACGTTGACCTTGTCGTACCAGTAGCCCTTCATGGTGCTCACCTGGTCGCTCATCAGCAGCGAACCGCCGAACAGGGCCAGGGACAGGGCGACGGACACGATGACGGCGAACGTCATCGTCAGATTGCGGCGGAGACCGACACCGATCTCCGACAGGACGAACTGGGCGCGCATGGCGACTCGTTATGCCTTTCCGTGGACGGTCATCGGGCGGCCGGTACGGCGGTCAGTGCTGGTAGCCGTAGACGCCGCGGGCCTGGTCCCGGACCAGGCGGCCCTTCTCCAGCTCGATGACGCGCTTGCGCATCTGGTCCACGATGTTCTGGTCGTGCGTGGCCATCACGACGGTGGTGCCCGTCCGGTTGATGCGGTCGAGCAGCTTCATGATGCCGACGGAGGTCTGCGGGTCGAGGTTGCCGGTGGGCTCGTCGCAGATGAGCAGTTTGGGCCGGTTGACGAAGGCCCGCGCGATGGCGACGCGCTGCTGCTCACCGCCGGACAGCTCACCGGGCATGCGGTCCTCCTTGCCGCCGAGCCCGACGAGGTCGAGCACCTGCGGCACGGACTTGCGGATCTCGCCCCGGGACTTGCCGATGACCTCCTGCGCGAACGCGACGTTCTCGGCGACCGTCTTGCTCGGCAGCAGCCGGAAGTCCTGGAACACGGTCCCCAGCTGGCGCCGGATGTGCGGCACCTTCCAGTTGGAGACGCGCGCGAGGTCCTTGCCCAGCACGTGCACCTGGCCGTGGCTGGTCCGCTCCTCGCGCAGGACCAGCCGCAGGAAGGTGGACTTTCCCGAGCCGGAGGACCCCACGAGGAACACGAACTCGCCCTTCTCGACCTCCAGGGAGACATCCCTGAGGGCTGGACGGGTCTGCTTGGGGTAGACCTTGGACACGTTGTCGAATCGGATCACGGATGCACCACGGGTCGCCGGGGGTAGATGAGCGTGACCATACGCGAACCGGGGAGCCGAGTGCAGGCACCGGCCGGGGTTGCGGGAAGGTTGTACGCATTTGCACCGGCTCGGGTTGACCCCGGCCCGGTGAGCGGTACGTCACGCACGGTCCGCACCGACCGAAGGGGCCCGGGCCGAAAGCCGGCACAGGCCGAAGGGAGCATGGGCCGATTGCGGCGGGACCTGGCACAGTGGAGGGGAACGTTCGCGTGCCCGCGGGCGTTATGCAGGGTGGGAACCGGTGCAAGGAGGGCGAAGCGCATGACGTACGACCGGTTGGTGTGCGCGAACTGTGCGGCGCCCGTGGCCGAGGGCCGCTGCCCCGTGTGCCGGGCGAACCGCGAGCGGCTGCAGCACGAGAACTTCTTCGCGGGTCTGAACCCGATGGCCCTGGTCGCACTGCTGGCGGTGCTCGTCGCCGCGGTGGCGCTGCTTGCCCATCAGACCGTGTAGGCCCGCCCCCGGAGCTCGTCCGGGGCCGTGACGTAACGCATCGTGAGGAAGGGGCCCGGAGCATTGCGCTCCGGGCCCCTCTCCCACGCGTCACCCACTCACGCGCCGTGCGCTTGTCTCACGCTCCGCCGCGGAGCGCGAGCCGTCAGGCGGTGGCGCCGCCGCGGCCCGCCATGAGGCGCGGCAGGACACGGAAGCCGATACCGCCGGCGATCATCGTCGCGGCTCCGACCAGCAGGAACGTGGTCTGGGCCGCACCGGTCTCGGCCAGCTCGCCGCCGTTGCCCTGGGCCGACGTGTCGGAACCCGTGGCCTCGCCGGTGTCGGTCAGGGACGAGGAGCCCTCTTCCTGCGGCTCCGGGCCCCCGTCGGGGTCGGTCTGGTCGCCGCCGGTGCTGCCACCGGTGGTGTCCGTACCGCCGTTGCCGCCGCCGTTGCCGCCGTTCCCGCCGCCGTTGCCGCCGTTGCCTCCGCCGTTGTCGCCGGAGCCGCCGTTGTCACCGCCGCCGTTCTCGTCGCCGCCGGTGCCGCCGCCGTTCCCGCCGCCGTTGTCGCCGGAACCGCCGTTGTCGCCGTTGCCGCCGTTGTCACCGCCGCCGTTCTCGTCGCCGCCGGTGCCGCCGCCGTTGTCGCCGCCGCCGTTGTCGTCACCGCCGATGACGCCGCCGATCACGCCGCCGATGGCGCCGCCGTTGTCACCGCCGCCGTTCTCGTCGCCGCCGGTGCCACCGCCGTTGTCGCCACCGCCGTTCTCGTCACCGCCGGTCGTGCCGCCGGTGGTGTCGTCGCACTCAGGGTCGACGACGACGTCGCACGACGGCGGGTCGTCGTTGACGCTCACGCCGAGGCCGACACCGATGTCGAGGGCCGAGGCGGCACCCGCGGCGGTCAGCGAGGCACCGGCGGCGATCACGGCGCCGGCCGCGATCCGCGCGACGCGGATCCGCGTCTTCTTCGTCATGTGATTGCTACCCCCAGTAGCTGATCGTCAATGAGGCGGCGCTCGGGGGCCGTGATCGACGGAGGTAGCTGAAGTGAAGCCCCCGGTTCACATGCGCCCCAGAGATACGCATGCCACGCTTCACCCTTCCCACTTTTTAAAGCAACGTCAAGGCCGTTGCGCACACGATGTCCAGGTGTGGGTACTTTGCGGGCCATGAAAAGCGTGACTGTGACGTAAAACCCAGACATCACGGTACGCATAAGGCAACTGCCGCCCCGAAGGCGTCAGTTGCCTGACCGGCCACGACGCCCCGGGGCGCCGCGCGTTACTTCTCCTGCTGCTTGCGCCAGCGAATGCCGGCCTCGAGGAAGCCGTCGATCTCGCCGTTGAACACGGCCTCCGGGTTGCCCACCTCGAAGTCCGTCCGCAGGTCCTTGACCATCTGGTACGGGTGCAGCACGTAGGAACGCATCTGGTTTCCCCACGAGTTGCCGCCGTCGCCCTTGAGGGCGTCCATCCGGGCCTGCTCCTCCTGGCGGCGCCGCTCGAGCAGCTTCGCCTGGAGCACGTTCATGGCGGTGGCGCGGTTCTGGATCTGGGAGCGCTCGTTCTGGCAGGAGACCACGATGCCGGTCGGGAGGTGCGTGATGCGCACCGCGGAGTCGGTCGTGTTCACGCCCTGGCCGCCGGGGCCCGAAGAGCGGTAGACGTCGATGCGCAGCTCCGACTCGTCGATGTCGACGTGGTCGGACTGCTCCACGACGGGCAGCACCTCGACGCCCGCGAAGGACGTCTGGCGGCGGCCCTGGTTGTCGAAGGGCGAGATGCGCACCAGCCGGTGAGTGCCCTGCTCCACGGAGAGCGTCCCGTAGGCGTACGGCGACTGGACGGCGAAGGTGGTCGACTTGATGCCGGCCTCTTCCGCGTACGACGTCTCGTAGATCTCGGTCTTGTAGCCGCGCTGCTCCGCCCAGCGCAGGTACATGCGCTGGAGCTTCTCGGCGAAGTCGGCGGCGTCGACGCCACCGGCCTCGGCGCGGATGTTGACGAGCGCCTCACGGGCGTCGTACTCGCCACTGAGGAGGGTGCGGACCTCCATCTCGTCCAGCGCCTTCCTGACGGCGACGAGCTCGGAGTCGGCCTCGGCGCGGGTGTCCGGGTCGTCCTCCTCCTCGGCCATCTCGAAGAGCACGGAGAGATCGTCGATCCGGCCGCGCAGGGCCTCCGCCTTCCTGACCTCGGCCTGGAGGTGGGAGAGCCGGCTGGTGATCTTCTGCGCCTCGTCCGGGTTGTCCCACAGGGACGGCGCTGCCGCCTGCTCCTCGAGCACGGCGATGTCTGCCCTCATCCTGTCGAGGTCCAGAACGGCCTCGATCGACTCCATGGTGGAGGAGAGGGACTTGAGCTCTTCGGATACGTCGACGACTGCCACGCCTCCAGCGTAACGGCTCCGCCCGTCGGCCATGCCGGTGGCCGCGGGACTCGGTCCTACGGCATGACCGGCGCCGAGTTCCGGGTGTCCCCGGGGGGCGTCTTCGCGTCGTCGCCCGAGGTGGCCAGCCAGGTGCCGACCCCGATCGCCGCCGTCAGGACCGCGGCGCCCGTGCCGAGCACGATCCGGCGTCGCCTGGCGACCGCGCGGTTGCGGGCCGAGCCGGGGCGGGGCGTGCCCGCCGCGCGCGGTGCCCGGGCCGTGCCCCGGGCCCCGCCGGCCAGCTCGTCGGGGGCAGGGACCCGCATGGAGGTGTGGGTGTCGCGGTTGGCGTCCGCGGGCCGGGCGCCCGGCACCAGCGGCACCGCGCCGCGACGCCGTACGGCCGGCTGCTGCTGTCCGCCCGTGGCGGCGCCCGCCGCGGGCTCCTCCGCGGTCTCCTCCGCCTGCTCCACGTCCGGCTCGTCCACGTCCAGCGGCGGCATGCCGGCCAGCATCGGCAGCAGTTCCCGCAGCCGGCTGCCCAGCTCGGAGGCGCGCAGCCGGGAGGCCGGGGCCTTCGCGAGGCACTGCACCATCAGCTGCCACAGCTCGTCGGGGATGCCGGGCAGCGGCACCACCGTCTCCGTGACGTGCCGGCGCAGGACCGCGCCCGGGTGGCCGCCGCCGAACGGGGTGAAGCCGGCCAGCAGCTCGTAGAGCACCGTGGCCAGGGCGTAGATGTCGACGGCCGCGCGGGGCGGAAGGCCCTCGACGATCTCGGGGGCCAGATAGTCGGGCGTGCCGATGATCTTCGTGGCGCGGGTGCGGCGCGGGGTGTCGATGAGTTTGGCCACACCGAAGTCGGTGAGCAGCGCGCGGTGCGATCCGCCGGGGCCGAGCGGGCCCTGCATGTCGAGCAGGACGTTCTCGGGTTTCACGTCGCGGTGGACGACACCCGCGGCGTGCGCGGCGGCCAGCGCGTCCGCGACGTCGGCGACGATCGCCACGGCGGCCTCGGGGGCGAGCCGCCGGTCCCGTTCGACCCGGGTGCGCAGGTCGGTGCCGCGGACCAGGTCCATGACGAGCGCGAGGTCGTTGCCGTCGACGACGAGGTCGCGCACGGTGACGATGTTGGGGTGCTCCAGGCCGAGCAGTGCCGTCCGCTCCTGCACGAAGCGGCCGACGAGCTCCTGGTCGGAGGCGAGGTCCTCGCGCAGCAGCTTGACGGCGACGGGGCCTTCCGGCCCTTCGCCCAGCCACACCGTGCCGGCGCTGCCCCGGCCCAGGATCTGGTTCGCGGTGTACCGGCTGCCGATCTTCCGTGCCAAGGCTGCTCCTACAGACGCGTGTTGTCGCTAAAAACTACGCGTCCGAGGAGCCAACCTTCACCGTCGCGGCGGAAATCACCCACTGGGTGTCGACAAATCTCCAGACTCGCGTGCCGGGGCGGGGGTGCCGGCCCGTGCCGTGGGCCTGGCGGTGTCAGCCCGTGCCGCCCGTGTCGCCGCCCGAGCTGCCGCCGAGGTCCTCGATCCAGCCGGTCACCGTGGAGAACCAGTCGGTGAGCTGGTCCCAGTAGCCCTTGGTGGTGCCGATCCACTCCTGCAGCGGGCTCAGTTCCCAGATCAGCCAGCCCGCGACGAACAGGATGACGAGCGTGAACAGGCAGCCCTTGAGGCAGCCGAGGCCGGGAATCCGCATCGGGCTGGAGCTGCGCCCCCGGGGCTCCCGCGCGGGCCGCTGCCGCTCCGGCGGAGGGGACGGCGGGGCGTACCGCTGCGGCTGGGGCTGCTGGGGCGGGGGCGGCGCGTAGCGCTGCGGCTGCTGCTGCCTGTAGCCCTGCGGGGGCTGCTGGGGCTGGGGCTGGCGCTGCGGGGGCCGGCCCTGCTGGGGGCGGGCGACCTGCCGCTGGGGGCGGCGGCGCAGCGGGTCCTCGTTCGGGTCGAGGTACTGGACCTGCGTCTGTTCGTTGCGGTCGCGGGCGGCGCGGAGCTGGTTCTGCCAGGGGTGCGGGTCCTCGGGGCCGCCCTGCTGACCGTGCCCGCCCTGCGGCATGACGGCGGTGGGGTCGGCGGCGCCGGCCGGGCCGCCGGTATGCGGGAGGACGCTGGTCGCGGCGTTGGGGTCGTAGGCGCCCGCGCCGTGCGGGAGCACCTGGGTGGGGTCGGCGTCGCCGCCCGTGCCCGGGGAGCCCGGCACGGGGGCGGGGGCCGGGTCGGGGGCGAGCAGTGCGCCGACGTTGTCGGCGGCGGCGATCTGCGCGGAGTTGGCGTGCACGCCGATGCCCTCGGCGACGACGCGCAGGCCGCGTGCGAGGTTCTCGGCGCTGGGGCGCTGGTCGGGGTTCTTGCGCAGGCAGCGCTCGATGACCGTCCACAGCGGGTCGGGGACGGTGGAGGGGCGGCGCGGCTCGGCGCTGAGGTGCTGGTGCAGCACTTCGAGGGCGGAGCTGCCGGCGAACGGCGGGCGGCCGGTGACCAGCTCGTACAGCAGGATGCCGGCGCCGTAGATGTCGACGGCGGAGGTCTGCGGGTGGCCCTCGGCGGACTCCGGCGCCACGTACGCGGGCGTGCCGACGAACTCGCTGGTGCGGGTCAGGCCCGGGGAGTCGGCGAGGCGGGCGATGCCGAAGTCGGTCAGCAGCGGGTGCAGCCTGCCGCCGTCCTGCTTGAGCAGGACGTTCGCCGGCTTCAGGTCGCGGTGCACGACGCCGTCGGCGTGGCTCGCGGCCAGCGCGTCGGCGATCTGGGCGGTGATCAGCGCCGCGCCGACCGGCGTGAAGGGGCCGTTCTCGCGCAGATAGCGGTGCAGGTCGGGGCCGTCGACCAGGTCCATCACCAGGGCCAGCAGATCACCTTCGACGACGAGGTCGCGGACCCGCACGATGTTCGGGTGGGTCAGGCGGAGCAGGACGGACCGCTCCCGCAGGAACCGCGTCACGACGTCGGCGTCGTTCGCGAGCTCCTCCTTGAGGACCTTGATCGCGACGGTCTCGCCGGGCTGTCCCTGCACGGCCGCCTCGGCGCCCGCCGTCTCCCGCTGGCGGGCCCGCCAGACGGTCCCCGTCGCGCCACGTCCGAGCGGCTCCTCGAGGAAGTACTTGCTGCCTACCGGCCGCACGTCATGCGCTCCCTGCTGATTGCTGGCTGGCCCGGGCACCTGTTCCGCAGCGTGCTCCAGGGGGTCTTCGGACCTCTTCGGCCCAACTGTAGTGCCGAGGCGTCCGGCTCCGGAGTGTCCGTGCTCCGGTACCCGCCTGTTCATGTTCGAAGGAAAGACGCTCCACCCGATCCGTTGGTTGCCGGAGGCCGACGAGAGTGATCTCAAGCGGATGTCAATCGGTCACCGGTACGGCAATAGTCAGGCACTTTTGCGGGCAGAGCCGACCATTCAAGATCATTCAATGGCGGAGGACGGGCGCGTCCCCGGTGGCAGGTGCGAGGATGCCTTCTTGTTACTGGCCGACGTGCTCGTGGGGCGGGGCGGGAAAGGCCGCGGTGGGGGACCGCGGGCGGTTTCGGATCCTGCCGCGCGGGTGCCCGTGCAGAAGGGACCGCTGACGGCGATGCAGATCCGGCTGACCGTCGTAGACCCGCAGGGCCCGCCCTCCCCCGTGGCGCGGGCCCGCGCCACGAGCTGCGACGTGCTGGTCACGGCCCCCGCCGGTACGGCGCTGGCTGCCGTTGCCTCGGCCCTCGCCTCGGCGGTCTCCGGCGGCGACGGCCCCGCGGTGCTGTACGCCGCCGGGCAGCGGCTCGACGGCCGGCGCTGCACGCTCGGGGAGCCCCCGCTGATCGACGGCGCCGTGCTGTCCGTGGGCGCCCCCCTGGAGCCGGAGGCGCATCCCGAGCTGGACGACGCGCCGACCCAGCTGCACGTGGTCGCCGGTCCCGACGCGGGCGGGGTCCACCTGCTGCACGGCGGTGAGATCCGCGTGGGCCGGTCCGTCGACGCGGACGTCCCGCTGGACGACCCGGACGTCTCCCGGCTGCACTGCGTGGTGACCGTCGCCGCCGACGGCTCCGTCGCGGTCGCCGACCTCGGCTCCACCAACGGCACGCTGCTGGACGGCACGCCCGTCACGGGCCGCCCGGTGCGGTTCGTCCCGGGCGCCCTGCTGCGGGTCGGTGAATCCACCCTGCGGCTGGCTCCGTCCGGCGGGCCGGGCGCCCGCGTGGAGACGACCCCGGACGGGGAGGGACATGTGCGCGTGCCCGGGGAGGGGGCCCCCGGCGGCGCGGGCCGCGCGCGGGGCGCCGGCCCGGCCCACGAGGACGGTACGGCGGGGCCCGCGGGCCCTACGCACCATGCGTACGGGACGGGATCGGCGGGCGACGCGGTGAGGGCGCCGGGGCCGGGCGGCCCCGGTGTCCGGGCCGAGCAGCACGTCGTGCCCGGGCAGGGGCGGGCCCCCGGTGTGGAGAGCCGCAGGACCGCGGGTGACGGCGGGGCGGGCGGGCATGTCCCGGCCGCCGGGCCGGGAAGCGGTGACGGCGGCGACACGCACGGCGGGCGGGCCGGGGCCGCGGGCGCACGGGCGCCGGAGCGGCCGGGCGCGGCGGACGGTCACGGCCCCGACGGCACGGGCGCACCGACCACGTACGGTCTCGGAAGCGCGAGCACCTCGGTTCCCTGCGGGCCCGCCGCCGCCGGAGCGCCGACCACCTACGGCACCGGCTCCGGTGCGGGTGTCCCGGGCGTGCCCGGCCCCGCCGACCACACCTCCCACGCCCGCGCGGACGCGTACGAGGTCAACGCGACCCCCGGCCGCAAGGGCACCCCGGTGCGCGGCACGGAGGTGCCGCAGGGTGTGCGGCGGCGCGGGGGGCTGTCCGCGTGGGCGCGGCGGCTGGCCGGGGGGCGGACCGAGCAGCGTTCGGGCGGCCACGACGGTGACGACGCCGGGGGTCCGGCCGGCAGGGCGGCGGGGGCGCGTTCCGCCGCCCCGCGCGTGCCGGAGGCCTGGCCCGACCCGGCCGCGCTGCTGCTGACGGCGCTGGGCCCCGGCCCCCGGCTGTGGGAGCGCGGGCCCGGCCACCCGGAGGCGCTCACGGTGCGGCTCGGCACGGCCGACCGGGTGGCGCCCGACGGCGGCCTGCTGCCCGCGGTGCCGGTCACCGCCGGTTTACGCGAGGCCGGCGCGCTGGGTCTCGCCGGTCCGCGCACGCGGCTCGCGGGACTGGCCCGTACGGTGCTGGCGCAGCTCGCCGCGCTGCACTCCCCCGACGCGCTGGAGATCACGCTGATCTCGGCCGACCGTGCCCGTTCCGTGGCGGACCGCACGGCCGAGTGGTCCTGGCTGGGCTGGCTGCCCCATCTTCGTCCGGGCCACGGCCAGGACTGCCGCCTGCTGCTCGCGTACGACCACGAGCAGGCCGCGGCCCGCGCCGACGAACTCCTCCGCCGTCTGGACGACCACATGGCGGACCGCCTGGACCACTCGGCGGACACGCGGCGGGGCGCGTACCCCGTCGGTGACGGTCCGCACACCGTGCTCGTGGTCGACGGTGATCCCGGCGGCTCCGAGGTGCGCGACGCCGTGGCGCGGCTGGCGCTGGAGGGCCCGCGCGCCGGGATCCACGTGGTGTGTCTCGCCGAGACCGCGGCGGCGTCGCCCCTGTCGCCGGTGACGGAGACGTACGAGGCGGCCTGCGCGGTGTCCCCGGTGTTCCGCGAGTGCGGCGCGGTCGCGCTGCTCAGCGGCGATGTGGCGACGGCGCTGCGGCTGCTGCGGGTGGCCCGCGCGGGTGCGTCCGGCGACCCCGCGGGGCCGGTCGGGCACGGCACGGTCGGCACCGTGGACGCCGTGTCGCTGCCCTGGGCCGAGCGGTTCGCGCGGGCGCTGGCGCCGTTGCGTACGGACTGCGGTGCGGCGGAGCGCGCGCGGGTGTCCGCTCCGCTGCCGCAGGCCGCGCGGCTGCTCGACGAACTGGGGCTCGCCCGGGCGACCCCGGCGTCCCTGATGGCGCGCTGGGCCGCGGCGGCCGACGACCCCGAGGCGCTGGGCGGGCGCGCGTGCGCCGTACTGGGCGCGGGTCCGCGCGGCCCGGTCGGCGTGGATCTCGCCGCCGAGGGTCCGCATCTGCTGGTCGAGGGCCCGCCGGGCAGCGGCCGTACGGAGTTGCTGCGGGCGGTCGTGGCCTCGCTGGCGGCGGCCGAGCGCCCGGACCGGCTGGGCATCGTGCTGGTGGACGGCCGGGGCACCGTGGGCACGGGCGGCGGACAGGGGGAGGGTTTGCACGTCGCCACGGACGTACCGCATGTCACCACCCACCTCTCCGCCAACGATCCGGTGCGGATGCGGGAGTTCGCGCAGTCGCTGAGCGCGGAGCTGAAGCGGCGCGCGGAGCTGCTGGGCCGCTCCGACTTCACCGAGTGGCACACGGGCCGCGCGTTGTCGGGCCGGATGGTCGCACAGCGCACGGCTGCGACGCGGGGCGGCGGGGCGGGCACGGGTGGCGGTGCGGGCTCCGGCACGGGATCCGGTGCGGGACCCGGGGCGGGTGCGGGTGCCGGGGACCACGGCGGTGATCTCGAGGCCCCGCCCAGTTCGACGCTGCGGCTGCGGCCGGGTGCGGCGCGCGGGCGTACGGAGGTGGCGCCGCCGCTGCCGCGGCTGGTGGTGGTCGTGGACGACCTGGACGCGCTGGTCTCGCCCGCGCTCGGCTCCCCCGGGCGCCCGGCGGCCGGGTCGGTGATGCGGGCGCTGGAGTCGGTGGCGCGGGACGGCGAGCGGCTCGGCGTGCACCTGGTGGCGGCGTCGGCGGCGGGCGGCCGTACGGCGGAGACGGAACCGGTCCGGCGGGCCGGTCTGCGCGTCGAGCTCGACGCGCCCGGCGTGGGACCCGAGGAACCGGCACCGGGCCGGGGACGGCTGACCTCGGCGGACGGCCGGGGCACCGCGTTCCAGGGGGGCCGGGTCACGGGCCGTATCCCGCGCACGGCGACCCTCCGGCCGACGGTGGTGCCCCTGGAGTGGCACCGCATGGGCGACCCTCCGACCCGGCGCCCGGTCCGCGAACTCGGCAACGGCCCCACCGACCTGGCCCTGCTGGCCAGCGCCCTGGAGCGGGCGGCGCGGCAGGTCTCGGCGGCAGAGGTGCCGTCGCTTCTCTGACCCGGGCCCGGGAGAGACCCGGGGGGACCCAGGGATACACCGTGGGCCTAATGGACCCCTGTGGCATTTGAGGCCGAGGCCGTTCAGGCCGATAAGGGGGGTCCGGGGGCGCCCGCTCCCGGCGAGGCGAGTGCGTGTGCCGATGCCCGCAACCCGGTCACGACGGGGTCATGATGCCCCGTATCACCGTGGCTGCGTCCCTGCGCGGCACCCTCCGGGCGTGGGCCGGAGCGCACGGGACAGCGCTTCGACACGTTCGACGAGGACGAAGAACGAGGCAGTGATGCGCAGCACGAGGACCTGCACGAGGATCACGAGGGGTGCGTTCCGGGTGGTCCCGTTCGTCGTGGCGGGGGCGCTGGCGCTCTCGCTCACGGCGTGCGGCGGCGGTGACGGCAAGGACAGCGGCAGCAGTGGCACCGGCGCCGGGAAGGAGACCGGCGCCGCAGTCGCGCTTCCCCGGCTGAACGGCGAGAGCCTGGAGGTCGCCGCCGTCTGGACCGGCGCCGAGCAGGCCAACTTCAAGAAGGTCCTGACGGAGTTCGAGAAGCGCACGGGCGCGAAGGTGACGTTCGTACCCGCTCAGGACCCGATCATCAACTTCCTCGGTTCGAAGATCGCGGGGGGCCAGCCGCCGGACGTGGCGATGCTGCCGCAGCCGGGCGCGATCAGGCAGGCCGTCGACAAGGGCTGGGCCAAGCCGCTGGGCAAGGAGGCGCGGGCGCAGCTGGCCGAGAACTACTCGCGCGGCTGGCAGGCCGTCGGCACGGTCGGCGGCAAGCCGTACGGCGTGTACTACAAGGCCGCCAACAAGTCGCTGATCTGGTACAACGCGCAGGTCTTCGAGAACGCGGGCGCCCGCGAGCCGAAGACGTGGGACGAGCTGCTGACCACCGCGCGGACCGTCTACGACTCGGGTGTCACGCCGTTCTCGGTCGGCGGAGCCGACGGCTGGACGCTGACGGACTGGTTCGAGAACGTGTATCTGTCGCAGGCGGGGCCGGAGAAGTACGACCAGCTGGCCCAGCACAAGATCAAATGGACCGATCCGTCCGTGAAGGACGCGCTGACGACACTCGCGCAGATCTGGGGCAGGAAGAACTACATCGCGGGCGGGGCGGCCGGCGCGCTGCAGACGGAGTTCCCTGCGTCGGTGACGCAGGTGTTCACCGGTGGCGACCAGCCGAAGGCGGGCATGGTCTTCGAGGGCGACTTCGTGCAGGTCAACATCGGTGAGACCGGCATGAAGGTGGGCACGGACGCGAAGGTGTTCGCGTTCCCGAAGGTCGGCGACACCGCGCCCGTGGTGTCCGGCGGCGACGCGGCGGTGATCCTGCAGGACTCCAAGGCGTCGCAGGCGCTGGCGACGTTCCTGGCGTCTCCGGACGCGGCGCGCATCCAGGCGAAGCTGGGCGGCTACCTCTCCCCCAACAGGAACGTCGACGCGGCGTCGTACCCGAACGCCGTGCAGCGGAAGATGGCCGAGGCGCTGATCGCGGCCGGTGACGACTTCCGCTTCGACATGTCGGACCAGGCCCCGCAGGCCTTCGGCGGGACTCCCGGCAAGGGCGAGTGGAAGATCCTCCAGGACTTCCTGAAGAACCCGAAGGACGTCGCGGGCACGCAGGCCCAGCTGGAGTCGGAAGCGGCCAAGGCGTACGGGGACTGATCCGGCGATGGCGTCGGACACGGCAGGGTCCGGCAAGGTCCCTGCCGCTCCCAGACCGCGCAGGAGCGTGACCGGCACCCGGCCGAGCGTGGCGGCGCTCTTCCTGCTGCCCGCCCTCCTGCTGCTGGGCGCGCTCGTGCTCTACCCCATCGGGTACTCCGTCGTCCGCAGCTTCTCCGACCAGTCCGGCAACGGCTTCGCCGGACTCGACAACTACCAGGCCCTGTTCACGGACCGGGGCATCCGCACCGCGCTGAAGAACAACATCCTCTGGGTGGTGTTCGCGCCGACGGTGGCGACCGCGCTCGGTCTGGTCTTCGCGGTGCTGACCGAACGCGTCCGCTGGGGTACGGCGTTCAAGCTGGCCGTCTTCATGCCGATGGCGATCTCGATGCTGGCGGCGGGCATCATCTTCCGCCTGGTGTACGACCAGGACCCGGACAAGGGCGTCGCGAACGCGATGTGGGTGGGTGTGCACGACACGTTCGCGGCGTCGTCGGCGTTCCCGAAGGCGCACCCGGGCCGCCGGTCCCCGCTGCGGCCGGCGGGCGGCGGGGCGTTCGTCACGAAGGAACCGGTGCACGCCGGTGACGCCGTCGTCCTGCCGCTGGTCGGGGTCGCCCCCGATCTGATGCCCGAGGGCGCGAAGGACGCGGCGCCCCCGAAACCGGAGCCGGGCAGGGCCATCACCGGCACCGCCTGGCAGGACTTCACGCGCGGCAAGGGTGTGGGGCGGCTGAACGGCGTGGACGCGGGCGAGCTCGGCTACGGCGGCATGCGGATCGAGGCGGTCAGGGGCGGCAGGGTCGTCGCGTCGACCACGGCCGCCGACGACGGCACGTTCACGCTGCCCGCGTCGGCGGACGGAGCACTGCTGCGGCTGCCCGCGGACAACTTCAAGGAGGCGTACGCCGGGCTGAACTGGCTCGGCCCGTCGCTGGTGACCCCGGCGATCATCGCGGCGTACATCTGGATGTGGGCCGGGTTCGCGATGGTGCTGATCGCGGCCGGGCTCGCGGGCATCCCGAGGGAGCTGCAGGAGGCGGCCCGGGTCGACGGGGCGACCGAGTGGCAGGTGTTCCGGCGGGTCACGGTGCCGCTGCTGGCGCCGGTCCTCGCGGTCGTCACCGTCACCCTGATGATCAACGTGCTGAAGATCTTCGACCTGGTCTTCATCATCGCGCCGGGCTCCTCGCAGGACGACGCGAACGTCCTCGCGCTGGAGCTGTACCGCAAGGGCTTCTCCGAGGACCAGCCGGGCATCGCGAGCGCCATCGCCGTGTTCCTGCTGCTGCTCGTCGTCCCGGTGATGTGGTTCAACATCCGCAGGCTGCGACGGGAGGTGCGGCGATGAGTACGCGGGCTGTCACTGGAACCGGGCCCGGTTCCCCGGCTTCCCCGGCCGGGCGCAGTCGGCTGGGGACGCGCCTCGTCCGGGCCGTGAGCGGGGGCGCGCTGCGGGTGCTCCTGATCGTCGTCGGCCTGTTCTGGCTGGTGCCGACGATCGGACTGCTGCTGTCCTCGCTGCGCACCCCGCAGGCCATGAACGCGAGCGGCTGGTGGACGGTGTTCAGCAAGCCGGCCGAGCTGACCTTCACCAGCTACCGGAAGCTGCTGGAGAACGGCGACATCACCGACTCCCTCGTGAACACCGTGCTGATCACGGTGCCGGCGACGCTGCTGGTGGTCGTCATCGGTTCGCTCGCCGGGTACGCCTTCGCGTGGATGGAGTTCCCCGGCCGGGACTGGTGGTTCCTGGGGGTCGTGGGGCTGCTGGTCGTGCCGGTGCAGGTGGCGCTCATCCCGATCGCCGAACTCTTCGGCAGGATCGGCATCTTCGGCTCCCTGATCGGGGTGATCCTCTTCCACGTCGGCTTCGGCCTGCCGTTCGCGGTGTTCCTGCTGCGGAACTTCTTCGCGGAGATCCCCAGGGAACTGCTGGAGGCGGCACGGCTGGACGGGGCGGGCGAACTCCGGCTGTTCACCCGGGTCGTGATGCCGTTGGGCGGTCCGGCCATCGCCTCGCTCGGCATCTTCCAGTTCCTGTGGGTGTGGAACGACATGCTGGTCGCGCTGATCTTCACGGACTCCGGGAGCCAGCCGATCACGGTCGCCCTGCAGACGCAGGTACGGCAGTTCGGCAACAACATCGACGTGCTGGCGCCGGGGGCCTTCATCTCGATGGTGATCCCGCTGGCCGTGTTCTTCGCGTTCCAGCGGCAGTTCGTGTCGGGGGTGATGGCGGGGGCGGTCAAGTAGGGGGGCTTGCGTGCCTGCTGGGGGGCGGGCGGCCGGGCGGGCGGACTGAGGTGTGATGGCGAGGGCGGGCGGCCGGGCGGTAGGGAAACGTGGGCCCTCCCGGGTGTCCCCCGGATGCCGTAGGGCCCCGTAACCAAGTCGCCCCGTCGGCCGTTGCCGGGCCGACCGACCATTGGATCGCCCGTTGGAGTCACGTATGCCTCCCGGTACCTCGCGGCCCGCGCCCGGCCGACCGCCCACCCAGCGCCCGACGGGGCGTCCCGGCCGACGGCCGGCATGAGCACCGGGCTCCCCGTACGGCGGGCCCGCCCTCACCGCGACGGCGCCGCGCGGCGGTCTGCCCCGGCGCCCCACGCCGTACCCGCGGCTGCCGGGCGGGCCGCTGGATGACGGTCACGCGCAGATGACGTTCAGGCGCAGACGACGATCAGGCGCCGATGACGGTTACGCGCCGACCGTCACTCGATGACGAGGTCCACCGGAATGTTGCCGCGGGTCGCGTGGGAGTAGGGGCAGACCTCGTGGGCCTGCTCGACCAGCTTGCGGCCGGTCGCCTCGTCCACGCCCCCGGGCAGCTCGACGCGGAGGGTGACCGCGAGGCCGAAGCCCGCGCCCTGCTTGCCGATGCCGACCTCGCCCGTGACGGCGGCGTCGGTGACGTCCACGCCGGCCTGGCGGCCGACCATGCCGAGCGCGCTGGCGAAGCAGGCCGCGTACCCGGCGGCGAACAGCTGCTCCGGGTTGGTGCCCTGTCCGCTGCCGCCGAACTCCACCGGCGGGGCGAGCTGCACGTCGAGCTTGCCGTCGGAGGTGTAGGCGCGGCCCTCGCGGCCGTGGGTGGCGGTGGCGACAGCGGTGTAGAGCGCGTCCATGGATGAACCATCCCTCTCGAGTCGGTCGTGTTCCGGCGGCCCTGCCGGCCGCCCCACGACCATGAGTAGAGCACACAATTTAATTGCCCACAATCAAATGGCCCGCCAGAGCTATTCTGGAGACATGACCCCGCCCCCCACCCCCGCCACACACGAGCCCGAGTCCGCCCACGCCTCCGGTCCCGGCCGCACCGGCGCGCTCGCCCCGGACTGGCTCCGCCTGGACCAGCAGATCTGCTTCTCCCTGCACGCCGCCTCGCGCGCCTTCAACGGCGTCTACCGCGTGATCCTCAAGGACCTCGGGCTGACGTATCCCCAGTACCTGGTGATGCTGGTGCTGTGGGAGCGCGGCGAGCTGCCCGTCAAGAAGCTCGGCGAACACCTGCGGCTGGACTCGGGCACGCTGTCCCCGCTGCTCAAGCGGCTGGAGGCGGCCGGCCTGGTGACCCGGGAGCGCAGCGTGCGCGACGAGCGGTCGGTGGAGGTACGGCTGACCGGCGAGGGCACCGCGCTGCGCGAGCGGGCGGGTCGGGTGCCGCGCCGGATCGTGGAGGCGACCGGCTTCGACGTGGACGAGATCCGCGCCCTGCGCGCCCGGCTCGACGAGCTCACGACGGCCCTGGACAGGGCGGCGACGACGGCGGGTACGGCCGAGGCGACGGGGGCCTCGGGGGCTGCGGGAGCTGCGGGAGCTGCGGGAGCTGCGGGAGCTGCGGGAGCAGGGTCACCGGGACGGGGGTGACCGGCCCGCCGGAGGGCCGGGGGACGGAGACGGAGGGCCGGGGGACGGAGGGCCGCCATCGGGCCCTCAGAGACTCCAGTGGCCTCCGAGGTCGCCCACCGGCTGGAGTATGTGTGGCGAATCGCTCACACATGCCGATGATGGACATGTATGAGCACGCACGGCTCCACCCCCGAGACCGAGACCGCCGATGCCCCAGCCGTCCCCTCCGTCCCCTCCGGCCCCTCCGGCCGGGTCGGTGTCGTCGTCATCGGTTACGACGACGCCGCGCACGTCGCCGACGCCGTGCGCTCGGCTCTCGCGCAGGGGCCCTCCGTCGGTGAGGTCGTCGCCGTGGACGACTGCTCGACGGACGGCAGCGCGGAGCTGCTGGACCGCCTCGCCGAGACCGAGCCCCGGCTCAGGGTCGTCCGCCGCCGGATCAACAGCGGCGGCTGCGGCAGCCCCCGCAACACCGGCCTCGACGCGGTGACCACGCCGTACGTGATGTTCCTCGACAGCGACGACGTCCTGCCGCCCGGCGCCGTGAACGCGCTGCTCACGGCGGCCGTCGAGGCGCGCGCCGAGGTCGCGGGCGGGCTGTGCGTGCGGCGGGAGCTGCCCTCGGGGCGCGAGGTGCCGTGGCAACCGGCGCTGTACGAGGCGCGGGCCGTCGTCCCGCGTCCCGCGCACCGCACCCGCCTGGTCCACGACACGCTGTGCGTCAACAAGCTCTACCGCACCGCCTTCCTGCGCGAGCACGGCATCCGCTTCCCCGAGGGCCGCTTCCGCTACGAGGACTTCGTTTTCACCGCGCGCGTACTCGCCGCCGCCCCGCGCGTCGCCCTCGTCCCCGACCTGGTGTACGTGTGGCACGTGCGCCGGGCCGCCGAACGGCTGTCGATCTCCCTGGACCGCGGGGACATCACCCACTGGCAGGCCCGCACCCGCGCCTGCCGGGCCGCGTACGAGATCCTGCTGGGCGCCGGGCAGAAGAAGCTGGCCCGGGCGGCGCGCGCGAAGTTCCTCGACCACGAGCTGCGCATGTACGTGCGCGAACTCGGCCTGCGCGACCCGCGCTACCGACGTGCCTGGTGGGAGCACACGCGCGCGTACCTCGCGGAGTTCGACGCGGCCGACTGGTCGCGCGGCCCCGGCGCCCCCGGCCGGCTGATCGGCCGGGTTCTGCTCGCCTCCCCCGAACCGCGCGACCTGTCCCGGCTGCGGGATCTGGCCGCCCGCCCGGCACGCCTGTGCCCGCCGTACCCGCGCGCCGCCGACGGCACACCCATCTGGTCGGCCGACCTGCCGCAGGTCACGCTGGAGCCGCTGCTGACACGGCCGGTGCGGTTCCTGCCCGTCGCCGTGGACGCCGAACTGCACCTCAGGGCGACGGCCGCGCCGCTGCGGCTGCGCCTGCACGAGCTGTACGGGAGGCTGGCCCCGTCCGGCCCGGCTGCCGTCGAGGTGCGGTGGCGGCGCCGTGAGGACGGCACGGTCGCGGGACGCCGTACGACCGCGCTCGTCCCCGCCGGGCCCGGCGGCTGGACGGCGGAGACGACCGTGGACGCGGCCGGGCTCGGCGCGGGCACCTGGGAGCTGCGCCTGCGGCTGCGCTTCCGCGACGGCACGAGCCGCGAGACGACGGCACACGCGCTCACGGACGCGGACGCCAGGCGTGGACGGGGGCCCGAGCCCCCGTCCGGACGACTGCGCCGACGCGCCGTTCCCGGCCTGCGCCGACACGCCGTTCCCAGCCTGCGGCACGGTGTCGTCCTCCTGCGGCCGTACGCCACGAACTCCGGGTCGCTCGCCCTGCGCGTCGCGCCCGGCGCGCGCGGTGTGACGGCCGTCCTGCGCGGAAGGCTGCGGCGCCTGATTCACTGAGGGCGAGTTGCCCGACCGCACCAGGAACCATCCGGAACCACCCAAGTACCACTCACTCGGGCACAACAGACGAGGGGACGGCCGACATGACCTGGCTGATCACCGGCGGCGCCGGCTACATCGGAGCGCACGTCGTACGGGCCATGACCGAGGCGGGCGAGCGGGCGGTGGTGTACGACGACCTGTCCACGGGCATCGCCGAGCGGGTGCCCGACGGCGTTCCGCTGGTGGTCGGCTCGGTCCTGGACGGCGAGCGGATCGCCCGCGCCCTGGAGGACCACGGTGTCACCGGCGTCGTCCACCTGGCGGCGAAGAAGCAGGTCGGAGAGTCGGTGGGCCTGCCGCTGCTGTACTACCGCGAGAACGTGGAGGGCCTGCGGCTCCTGCTGGAAGCGGTCACCGGGGCCGGCGTACCGTCGTTCGTCTTCTCGTCCTCGGCGGCGGTGTACGGCACGCCGGACGTCGACCTCGTCACGGAGGAGACTCCGTGCGCGCCGATCTCGCCGTACGGCGAGACCAAGCTGGCCGGCGAGTGGCTGGTCCGCGCGACGGGCCGCGCGACCGGCCTGTCCACGGCGGCCCTGCGCTACTTCAACGTGGCGGGCGCGGCAGCCCCCGCCCTCTCCGACACCGGCGTCTCCAACCTCGTCCCGATGGTCTTCGACAGGCTCACCCGGAACTCCTCCCCCCGCATCTTCGGTGACGACTACGACACTCCCGACGGCACCTGCGTACGCGACTACATCCACGTCGTGGACCTGGCCGAGGCCCACGTGGCGGCGGCCCGCGCCCTGAGCTCCTCCCCCGGGCGCAGCCTCACGCTCAACGTCGGCCGCGGCGAGGGCGTCTCCGTCCGCGAGATGATCGACCTCATCAACGCCGTCACCGGCTACGACCGCCCCCCGACGGTCACTCCCCGCCGCCCCGGCGACCCGGCCCGGGTCGTCGCCTCCGCCGACCGGGCGGCCACCGAACTCACCTGGAAGGCCAAACTCGACGTCCAGGACATGATCACGTCGGCATGGCAGGGCTGGACGCATCACCATCCGGGGGCGGCGCGGACCTGACGCACGCCGACGGCGGGCGGCGGCCGGGGCGCGACGGGCGGCACCGCCACCGCTCCGCGCCGGGCGCCGCGCAGCCGACCCGGAGCCGGTGAGCAGCGGGGCAGCGGCAGCGGCAGCGGCAGCGGCAGCGGCAGCGGCAGCGGCAGCGGCAGCGGCAGCGGCAGCGGCAGCGGCAGCAACGATCGTCGCCCCAGCCGCGACGACGAGCGGGGACAGACCCGCGGGCACGAGCCGGGACAGACCCGCGGGCACGAGCCGGGACAGACCCGCGGGCACGAGGCGCCGCCAGAGGGGCACGCGCGGGCTTGGGCGGCACCACCGCGAAAGGCGGGCGGCGCGCGCCCCCGTGACGGCCACGGCAACGCCCCCCGCGCTTCAGACCCCGGTCACCGTCACCGACAGGGTCCGCCCCGTCCCACCCGCCGCCGACGGAGTCACAGCGCCCGCAACGCCCCCGCCGTGGCCCGGGTCAGCGCCGCCAGGTACCCCTTCGCCGGCCTGGCCCCCCGGATGACGACCGACCGCCAGTACAGCGGTCCGGAGATCAGGTCGAGCGCCAGTTCCTGATCGATCCCGGCCCGCAGCTCCCCCCGCCGCTCCGCCGCCGTCACGATCCCCCGGGCCACCCCGTCCTGCCCCTCCCGCAGCGCCTTCTGCAGCGCCTCCGCGATCTCCGGACTGCGCGCGGCCTCGGCCTGCAGGTCGGGGATGACCTGCGAGGCGACGGGATGCCGCAGCGCCCGCGAGGTCACCTCGTAGAGCAGCCGCAGGTCCCCCTCCAGGCTGCCGGTGTCCGGCGCGGGGAGCCCCTGCACGGCGACTGCCGACACCAGGTCGAGCACCAGCTGCAGCTTGGAACGCCACCGCCGGTACACCGCCGTTTTGCCGACCCCCGCGCGCCGCGCGATTCCCTCGATGGACATCCGCGCATAGCCGACGGCCGCCAGCTCCTGGAAGACGGCCGCCCGGATGGCTTCCGTCACGTCCGCCCGCAGCACGGCCGCCCCCGCGGGGGCCCGGCGGCGCGGGGGCGGCTGGGAGTTTTCGGCGTTCGTCGTCATGCGGTCAGCATAGGGCGTCACGACGAAACGGTTGCGTCCCGACGCTCCGCGGGCCTACGCTCCCGTTGCGACGATACGGTGCCGTCCCGACGCAGACGCACGCGCGGATACGTACGGGTGAACCACGGACGACGAGACCCCCGGCGACCCGACCGCCGCCGGACCCCATCCGGACCCCACCCGGGCCCGGACCCCACCCGGGCCCGGAGCCCACCCGGGTCCTGGCGACCACCCGGAGCCCGGCAGCCATCCGGGCCACCCCCTGCCCCCCGGCAGCCGGCAGCCGGCCCGTACCGGGCACCGCCCGCCGCACCAGACAGCTCCCGCCCCCGAAACCCCGCCCCCGACCGAAAGCAGCGGATGTGACCCAGCTCGACACACCGCCCCGGGCGCCGGCCCCGGCGACGTCCGGCACCCATGCCACCGACCTCGCGGCGCTCGCGGCCCGCCACGGCCTCACCGTCAGCGGCGCCCGCCCCTCCCTGCCGCAGTACGTGCGGCAGCTGTGGGCGCGCCGGCACTTCATAGCGGCCTTCTCGACGGCCAAGCTGACCGCCCAGTACAGCCAGGCCAAGCTGGGCCAGCTCTGGCAGGTCATGACCCCGCTGCTGAACGCGGCGGTGTACTACCTGATCTTCGGTGTGCTGCTCCAGACCAAGGACGGCGTGCCGGACTACGTACCGTTCCTGGTCACGGGCGTCTTCGTGTGGACGTTCACGCAGAGCTCGATCATGGCGGGCACCCGCGCCATCTCCGGCAACCTCGGCCTCGTGCGCGCCCTGCACTTCCCGCGCGCGGCACTGCCGATCTCGTTCTGCCTCCAGCAGCTCCAGCAGTTGCTGTTCTCGATGGCGGCGCTCGCCGTGATCCTGCTGGTCTTCGGCGTACCGGTCGCCGTGTCCTGGCTGCTGGCGGTCCCGGCGCTGACGCTGCAGTTCACCTTCAACGCGGGCGTGGCGATGGTCATGGCACGGCTGGGCGCCAAGACGCCGGACATCGCGCAGCTCATGCCGTTCGTGCTGCGCACCTGGATGTACGCGTCCGGCGTGATGTGGAGCATCGGCCACATGCTCACCCGGCACGACGACCTGCCGGGCCGACTCCTGCCGGTGCTCCAGGCCAACCCGGCCGCCGTGTACATCGACCTGATGCGGTTCGCGCTGATCGACACCTTCCACGCGAGCCAGTTGCCCGCCCACGTGTGGCTGACCGCCGTGGGCTGGGCTCTGCTCGCCGGCGTCGGCGGCTTCGTCTACTTCTGGAAGGCTGAGGAGACCTACGGCCGTGGCTGACATCGCCGAGAAGACCGAGAACCCCGCGAACACCGAGATCCCCGAGGGCGTTGCGAGCAGCGGGGGCTCCGGGGCTCCCGGAGTCCCCGCAGACCGCGTCCCCACCGTCGTCGCCGACGGCGTCGACATCGTCTACCGCGTCCACGGCACCGGCGCGGGACGCGGTTCGGCGACCGCCGCCCTGAACCGCATCCTGCGCCGCGAGAAGACCGAGAAGGCGGCCGGTGTGCGCCGCGTGCACGCCGTGCGGAACGTGTCGTTCGTCGCGTACAGGGGCGAGGCGATCGGCCTGATCGGCACCAACGGTTCCGGCAAGTCCACGCTGCTCAAGGCCGTCGCGGGCCTGCTGCCCGTGGAGAACGGCCGGATCTACACCGGCGGCCAGCCGTCCCTGCTCGGTGTCAACGCCGCGCTGATGAACGACCTGACCGGTGAACGCAACGTCCACCTCGGCGGCCTGGCGATGGGCATGTCCCGCGAGCAGGTCAGGGAGCGCTACCAGGGGATCGTCGAATTCTCCGGGATCAACGACAAGGGCGACTTCATCACCCTGCCGATGCGGACGTACTCCTCCGGCATGGCGGCCCGTCTGCGCTTCTCCATCGCCGCCGCCAAGGATCACGACGTCCTGCTGATCGACGAGGCGCTGGCCACCGGCGACCGGTCCTTCCAGAAGCGGTCCGAGGCGCGCATCCGTGAGCTGCGCAAGCACGCGGGCACGGTGTTCCTGGTCAGCCACAACAACAAGTCGATCCGGGACACCTGCGACCGGGTGCTGTGGCTGGAGCGCGGCGAACTGCGCATGGACGGGCCGACGGACGAGGTCCTCAAGGAGTACGAGGCCTTCACGGGCGGCACAACCAAGGCGAAGGCCAAGGCGAGGTCCGAGCCGAAGGCAAAGCCGAAGCCCGCACCCGCTCATGCACCCGCACCCGCACCCGCACCGAGGGGCGCCGACGCCGGGTCCTGACCGGTCGCAGGACCGGCGGCCGACCGGCGACCCGACGCCCGACCGGCGGCCCGACCGGCGGCCAGGGCGGCCGCGGGACCGGCGGCCGGACCAGCCGCCCGGCCGGCAGGGCTGAGCGCGTCCGTCCCGGCACCCGTCCCGCCGCCCTTCCCGCGAGACCCGTCGAATCCGCCCGGACCGGTCGGGCGCGATCCCGACCAACCGGACCAGTTCGAATCAACCCTTTCATCCCATCGGTGCCACTATGACCGGACAGGTGTGCCCGGCCACGACCGGCGCGACGAGATGAAGGAGTCCCGCGATGCCCGAGCTCAGCGTCGTCGTCCACGGGCCGAACACCCAGGGCCATCTGGCCGAGCTCCTCGACTCGCTCGCCGCCCGGCCGCTGCCCGACACCGAGGTCGTCGTGGCCGCGGTCGGCGACTGGGCGCAGGAGACCGCCGAGCACCACGCCCCGGACATGGTCGTCCTGCCCCTGCCGGACGGGACCGGCGACGGTGACGCGCGGGCCGCGGGCGCTGCCGGGGCCACCGGGCGCTGGCTGCACTTCGTCCACGCCAAGGACGGGCTGCCGGCCGGCGCCTCCCACACGCTCGCCGAGCGGGCCGCCGAACTGCCCGACACGGTGGACGTGCTCCTCCTGGACCACGTCCGCAGCACCTGGCGCACCTCGGGCCTGCCCTCCTGGGACGGCCCGCTCCTGGCCCGCGCCGGCCGCGGGCCGCTCGTCCTGGACGACTGCGCGAGTCTGCTGCGCCTGATGCCACTGCTGGGCAACCGGGTCGTGCGGGCCGACTTCTGGCGGGCGAACGAGCGGCTGCTCGGCTCGGCCGACGAGCGGTTCGCCGCGCTGGCCGCCCTCCTCCTCGCCGACGAGGTCGCCTGCCTGCCGTACGTCGCCCACGAGGACCGCACGCTGCGCGCGCAGAGCGTCCCGCCGCTCACGCCGGAGGAGTACCACGCCGTGGTCGGGCGCTACGAGGCGCTGTTCGCCCTGACCGAGGGGCGGCGCGCCGCGCAGGCCGCGCTGTACGAGCTGATGGTCCGGGACTGTCTGCGGACCTTCGTCCGCTCGGGCATGCCGGACGCGGTGGCGCGGGAGTTCTTCCAGCGGGCCTCGCGTGCCGCCGTACGCCACAAACCCGAGGGGTACCGCCGGCCCGCCGGCCCCGAAGGCATCCGCCGGGGTCTGCTGGAGGAAGGCGCGTACACCAGGTACCGCACCTTCCAGGCCGTCAACCGGGCCCGCCGCGCCACCCGCTCGGCCCTCACGGCCCGGAAGCGGCAGGCGGTGGCCAGGGTCCGCGACCGCCAGTACCGCAGCGCGCTCGGCCGGCCCGTCGACCCAAACCTGGCCGTCTTCGCCGCCTACTGGAACCGGGGCGTCGCCTGCAATCCGGCCGCCGTCGCCGCGAAGGCCGCCGAACTCGCCCCGCACATCCACCCGGTGTGGGTCGTGACCGCGCACAACGCGGCGCTGCTGCCGCCCGGCACGGACCACGTCGTGCCCGGCACACGCCGCTACTGGGAAGTGCTGGCCCGCGCCAAGTACCTCGTCAACAACGTCAACTTTCCCGACGACGTCGTCAAACGGCCCGACGCGATCCACGTCCAGACCCACCACGGCACCCCGCTCAAGCACATGGGCCTGGACCAGATGCCGTACCCGGCCGCCGCCAAGGGCCTCGACTTCCGGGCCCTGCTGGAACGCGTCGACAAGTGGGACTACAGCGTCTCCGCCAACAGCCACACCACCCGCATGTGGCAGCGCGCCTACCCGTCCCGCTACGTCTCGCTCGACCACGGCTATCCGCGCAACGACGTGTACTTCACGGCAACGCCCGGGGACGTGACGCGGGTCCGTGCCCGACTGGGCGTCCCGCCCGGTCGCCGCGCCGTCCTCTACGCGCCCACCCACCGCGACTACGAGGCCGGCTGGACCCCCCGCCTCGACCTCGCCGCGCTCGCCGACCGCCTCGGCGAGGACACCGTCCTGCTGGTCCGCGGCCACTACTTCTACGAGGGCGCCGCCTCCCCGCTGACCGGTCTGCGCCGCGCCGCCCGCCTCGTGGACGTGTCGTCGTACGAGCCGGTCGAGGAGCTGTGCCTGGCCGCCGACGCACTCGTCACGGACTACTCGTCGATCATGTTCGACTACGCCAACCTGGACCGCCCCATCGTCATCCACGCCGACGACTGGGAGATGTACCGCACCACCCGCGGCGTCTACTTCGACCTGATGGCCGACGCCCCCGGCCCGGTCGCCCGCACCCAGGAGGAACTGACCGAGATCCTCACGACGGACGCCTGGCGCGACGAGTGCGCGGCGAAGGCGCTGGCCGCGTTCCGGCGCCGGTTCTGCGAGTACGACGACGGGCGCGCCGCCGAACGTGTCGTACGCCGTGTCTTCCTCGGCGAGCCCGAGGAGTCGCTGCCGCCGGTCCTGCCCCTGGAGGACCGCACCCCGGCCCCGCGCCCCGAGGAGCTCGCATGACACCGCCCGCGGCACCTCCCGGGGCAACGGTGACCGTCGTCGTCATCGTCCACAACGACGCCGCCCGGCTGCCCCGGGCCGTGGCCTCCGTGCGCCGCCAGACCCACGCGGACCTCGACATCGTCATCAGCGACGACCACTCCACCGACGACACCCCGGACGTGGCGCGGCGGCTGGTCACCGAGGACCCCCGCATCCGGTATCTGCGGCTGCCGGTGAACAGTGGCGGCTGCGGCGTACCGCGCAACCGTGCCATCGGCATGTCCCGGGCGCCGTACCTGATGTTCCTGGACAGCGACGACGAACTGCCCGGCAACGCCGTGGAACTGCTGCTCGCCGCCCACCGCGAACGCGACATCGACTTCGCGATGGGCGCGGTGCGGCGCATCCGCGCCGACAACGGCCGCCGCTCCACCTGGATGCCGCACCTGGTCGCCGAGCGCCGCACCCTGGACGGCATCGAGGCCGACCCGCGGCTGTTCTTCGAGCACCTGGCGACCAGCAAGATGTACGCCCGCGCCTTCCTCGACCGGCACGGCCTGCTCTTCCCCGAGGACGTCCACTACGAGGACCAGTTGTTCTCGGCGCGGGCCTACTGCCTGGCCAGGGCGTTCACGATCATCCCCGAGCCGGTCTACCACTGGTACGTCGCGCCGTACGCGCCCACCGGCACGGCGTCGATCTCCAACCAGCGGGACCGGCTGGAGAACGTCCGCGACCGGGTGCACGTCCAGGGCCTCATCGACGCCTTCCTCGCCGAGAGCGGGCACGGCGCGCTGCGCCCGGACAAGGACTACAAGTTCCTCAAGCACGACATCCGCATGTACTCCGGGGACCTGCCGCACCGGGACGAGGAGTGGCTGGCGGCCTTCGCGGACATCGTCGGCCCGTACCTGGCCACGCTGGACCCGGACGCGTTTGCCCGGCTGCCGCGCGCGGAACGCGTGGTGATCCAGCTGATCCGCGACCGCCGCCTGGCCGAGGCCCGGCTCGCCGCCCGAGGACTCGGGCACGGGGCGGCGCCCCGCCGGGTGGCGACGGGCGAGGACGGCCGCGTGTACTGGGGCGACCGGGTCCCGGAGACCGAGTGGGCACGCCGTGAGCTGGACCTGTCCGACCTGGAGCTGGAGACCCGGCCCTTCCCGAGCGCCCTGTTCCGGCACGAGATCACCCGCCTCGCGCCCGGCCCCGGCACCTGCGTCGACCTGACGATCCGCACGTACGACCCCGGGCTGCGGCTGCCGGTCGGGCCGCGGCACGCCGCTCTGCACCTCGCGCCCGGCCCACGCCGCCTCACCGCTGCGTTCCGCCTCTCGCCCCTGCGTCCCGGCGTCTTCGAGGGCCGGGTGCGGCTCGACCTGGCGGCGACCGTGCTGCCGGTGCAGGGCTTCGAGGGCGTACGGCATCCGGTGGTGCGCCTCACGCAGCGGGGCACGAGCCACACGGGTCTGCTGCTCGCCCCCCTGGAGTTCCCCGCGCTGTCGGCCCGCGTCGACTACCGCTCCGGCACGGCCCCGCACCGGGTCACCGTCGAACCGGAGGGCCACGCGCCCGGCCGCCTCCAGATCCGCTGGCTGCCGGTCGGCGTGACGTCCCGGGTGATCCGCCCCGTCGTACGGCGGATGGCGCCGCCCCGGGTGAAGCGGGCGGTACGGCTGGTGGCGGGCGTGCTGCGGTGACGGGCCGGCCCCGGCGGCCCGGACGTCACACGGCCTCGTACAGGACCTGGCCGTCCGGCCCGCGCGCCACCTCCCGCAGCCCGGACGCCGGCAGCGCGCCCGCCCGGTCCACCACCCACCGCACCCCGTACGCCCGCAGGATCTTCCGCCGCTCCCCGGCGGCCGTACCGGGCGTGAAGAACCTCCGTACCGCCTCCTGCCTGGCCTTCTCGTCCGGCAGGAAGAAGTCGGGGTAGCCGGGGGCCACGGTGTAGGCGCCGTACGCGGGGATCTGCCGGGCCGGGAAGGTCCGGGCCATGACGACGTCGCCGTAGCGCACCCACGGCGTGATCCAGTGATAGCCCGCCCACGGTTTCCGGTACTTCGCCTCGACCGCCCCGGGCAGCGTGCCGCGCGGCACGACGTATCCGGCGGTCCCGGCCTGCGTCCACGCGCCGACGGCTAGCGCTGCGGCCAGCAGGACCGCCCACCCGGCACGCAGCAGGCGTGGCCGGCGCGCGCTCTCCACGGGGGCCAGCGCGGCGGCGAGCTGCGCCGGGACGAGCGCGGCGGACAGCGCGCGCCCCCAGGCGTAGTGGCCGGTCAGCCCGCCCGCGACGAACACGAGCGCGCCCAGCGCGAAGAACAGCACCAGCGGGTCCCGGTGGTCGCGCCACCATCTCGGGACGAGCGCGGCCACCCCGAGCAGCACCAGCCAGTGGCGGGCGAACAGGTCCCGGTACAGCGCCCGCTGCAGATGCTCCAGGCCCGCCCCGGCGCCGGACAGCGCGAGGAAGTCGTAGTACGGCCACAGCGACAGCACCAGCAGCCCCGCCGACGCGCCGACGGCCGGCCTCACCCATCCCCGCCGCGCGAGCCGGGCCGGCCAGACCCGGCAGACCCGCCGGATCCGCCGTAGCGCCTGCCGAAGCGACCGGATCTTCCAGACCTGCCAATCCGACGTGACCTGCCGTACCGACCGCGACTGCCCAACGGAACCCGTCTGCTCGACGGACCGGGCCTGCCCGACGGACCGGGCCTGCCCGACGGATTGGGCCCGCCCAGTGGACGGGGCCTGCACGACGGACTGGTCCTGCTCGGTGGACCTGGCTCGCCGGGTCGTTTTGTCCCGCCCGGCGGACCCGGCCCGCCGGGTCGGCCCGCGCCGGGTCGGCCCGGCCCGCCGGGTCGGCCCGGCCCGCCGGGTCGCGAGCACCGCGGCGAGCGCGCCCAGCGAGGCCACCACGCCGGTGAACTGGTGGCACAGCAGGATCACCGCCCACAGCACCCCGAGCCCCGCCCAGGCCCCCCACCCCCAGCCGTCGGGGCCGGCACGCAGCGTCCGCGTCAGCCACGCCCAGAAGTGGAAGGCGAGCCCGAACGCGAACATGCTCGGATACGACACCGTCAGCGCGAGGCAGTCCAGGCCGAGGAAGCCGCTCCAGGCGTACGGGATCGTGCCCCAGAGCAGTACCAGGCTCAGCACGGCGAGCGCGGGCGCCGCCCGGTGCGCGCTCAGCGTCCGCGTGTATCGCACCACCCCCGTCACCAGCAGCGCCAGCCCTGCCAGCGCGCCGGCGCGCAGGACGACGAACACCGACAGCCCGGTCAGCCGTGCGAGGCAGCCCAGGAGCAGCATCCACGGCGAGTAGTAGGGGCTCGGGGTGTCCGCGTCGACCAGCGGGTTGCCGGGGTCGGTGAGGTCGTGCCGCAGGCGTTCGATCGTCGCCGCGTGCATGCCGAGGTCACCGACCCACGGCAGCCGCACGATCACCGCGAGGAGCAGCAGGATCACCAGCCCGGCCGCGGCCCGGGCGCCCCACGCGGTGAGCGCGGCTGCCGGTGCCGGGCGGGTGGCGGCCGGAGCGGGAGCCGGCCCGGCCGGGGGCCGCGTCGTGCTGGAACGCCCAGAAGTCACCCCACCAGCCTCGACCGCCCCCGCCGACTCCTCCACCCGGAGCGGCCCGGACGGGCGTAGCCGCGCGGTGCCCGCCAGCTGGTCGGGGCGAAGGGCCGAGGCGGCCGGGAGTCCGCGCGGACCCGCCCGGACGGTCCCCCCGGGACGCCGAAGGGCGCCCCGGCCGGCTGCGGACTCGGCTCGGGGCGCCCCAGGTGTCATCGATGACGTGAACGGCTACCGGTGCGTACGCAGCAGCGTCCGCATCGTCCGCATCGCCACCGACAGGTTGGCCAGGTCGAACGCCTCGGAGCTGCGGATCTCCTCCAGGGTGGAGCGGGCCCGGGACAGGATCGCCGCGTTCTTCTCCTCCCACTTCTCGAACCGCTGCTGCGGCGTCGACGAGCCGTTGCCCACCGCCAGCACGTCACCCGTGAGGGCCGCGTGCGCCGCGAACAGGTCCTCGCGGATCGCCGCGCGGGCCATGGACTGCCAGCGGTCCTCGCGGGGCAGCTCGATGATGCGGTCCATGAGCTGCGAGATGTACAGCCGGTCACCGAGGTCGTAGTACACGTCGGCGACGTCCAGCGGCTCCTTGCCCATCCGGTCGGCGATCAGCACGATGTCGAGCGTCGGGAACGCCGAGGAGAAACCGGCCACACGCGTGGCGAGCGGGTCCGGCACGCCGGCGTCCGACAACTCGTCGTGGATGCCCTGGTACCACTCCAGGTCCGCGCCGCGCAGCAGTTTCGGCAGCTGCGTCCACACCTGCTCGACCCGGTCGGCGAAGAACTCGATGGTCTCCGCGAGCTCCAGCGGCTGCGGCCGGTTGTTGAGCAGCCAGCGCGTGCCGCGCTCCACGAGCCGCCGCGAGTGCAGCCGGATGCGGGTCTGGACGCCGGCCTCGACCTCGTTGTCCAGTGCCTCCGCCCCGTCCCAGACCTCGTTGGCGCGGAAGATCTTCCGGGCGGCGGTCTGCGCGCGGACGATCTCCTCCAGCGAGGCGCCGGTCTCCTCCCGCAGCCGGTGCAGATACGTCGTACCGCCCGTGTTGACCGTGTCGTTGACCAGCACGGTCGTGGTGATCTCGCGGCGCAGCGGGTGGTTCTCGATCTGCTCGGTGAACTTCTCGCGCAGCGCGGTCGGGAAGTAGGTGTGCAGCAGGCCGCGCAGATACGGGTCGTCGGGCAGCGAGGTGTGCAGCAGTTCCTCGGCGACCGTGATCTTCGTGTAGGCCAGCAGGACGGCCGTCTCGGGGCCGGTCAGGCCGTGCCCTCCGCCGAGCCGCTCCCGGATCTGCCGGTCGGTGGGCAGGAACTCCAGGGCCCGGTCCAGGTGGCCCTCGCGCACCAGGTACTTCATGAAGCGCTGCTGGGCGTGGAGCATGTTCCTGGACTGGGCCAGCGCGTTGGCGATGGCCGTGTTCTGCGCGTAGTTGTTGCGCAGCACCAGGTTCCCGACCTCGTCGGTCATCTCGGCGAGCAGCTTGTTGCGCTGCTTGACCGTCATGTCGCCGTCGGTGACCAGCCCGTTGAGCAGGATCTTGATGTTCACCTCGTGGTCGGAGGTGTCCACGCCGGCACTGTTGTCGATGGCGTCGGTGTTGATCCGGCCGCCGTGCAGCGCGAACTCGATCCGGCCGAGCTGGGTCAGCCCCAGGTTGCCGCCCTCGCCGACGACCTTGACGCGCAGGTCCCTGCCGTCGACGCGGATGGCGTCGTTGCCCTTGTCGCCGGCGTCGGCCTGCGACTCGGTGGACGCCTTGACGTACGTGCCGATGCCGCCGTTCCACAGCAGGTCGACCGGGGCCTTGAGGATCGCCTTCATCAGGTCGGCCGGGGTCATCTTGGTGACGCCCGCCTCGATGCCGAGGGCCTCGCGGATGTGGCCGTTGACCGGGATCGACTTGGCCGAGCGCGGGAAGATCCCGCCGCCCGTGGAGAGCAGCTTCGTGTTGTAGTCGGCCCAGGAGCTGCGCGGCAGGTCGAACAGGCGGCGGCGCTCCGCGTAGGAGAGGGCCGCGTCGGGCTTCGGGTCGATGACGATGTGCCGGTGGTCGAAGGCGGCCACCAGGCGGATGTGCTCGGACAGCAGCATGCCGTTGCCGAACACGTCACCGGACATGTCGCCGATGCCGACGACCGTGAAGTCCTCGGTCTGCGTGTCGACGCCGAGCTCCCGGAAGTGCCGCTTGACGGACTCCCAGGCGCCGCGCGCGGTGATGCCCATGCCCTTGTGGTCGTACCCGGCGGAGCCGCCCGAGGCGAAGGCGTCACCCAGCCAGAAGTTGTACGCCTGGGCCACCTCGTTGGCGATGTCGGAGAACGTCGCCGTGCCCTTGTCGGCCGCGACCACCAGATAGGTGTCGTCCTCGTCGTGCCGGACGACGTCCTGCGGGGGCACGACCTCGCCGGTCACCATGTTGTCGGTGATGTCGAGCAGCGCCGAGATGAACGTCTTGTAGCAGGCAATGCCCTCCGCCAGCCACGCGTCCCGGTCCACGCCCGGGTCGGGCAGGTGCTTGGCGACGAAACCGCCCTTGGCGCCGACCGGCACGATGACGGTGTTCTTCACCATCTGCGCCTTGACCAGTCCGAGGATCTCCGTACGGAAGTCCTCCCGGCGGTCCGACCAGCGCAGACCGCCGCGTGCGACCTTGCCGAACCGCAGGTGCACGCCCTCGACGCGCGGCGAGTACACCCAGATCTCGAACGCCGGGCGCGGCGCCGGGAGGTCGGGGATGGCCTGCGGGTCGAACTTCATCGACACGTAGTCGTGCGGTCGGCCGCTGCTCGCCGACTGGAAGAAGTTGGTGCGCAGCGTCGCCTTGATGACGGTGAGGAAGGCCCGCAGGATGCGGTCCTCGTCGAGCGAGGCCACCTGGTCGAGGGCCGCGTCGAGCTCCTCCAGCAGGGCGTCCACGATCTCGTGCCCGGCGCGCTGCCGCTCGGGCGCCATCCGCGCCTCGAACAGCGAGACCAGCAGCCGGGTGGTGTGGACGTTGTTGCGGAGGGTGTCCTCCATGTAGTCCTGGCTGAACGTCGAGCCCGCCTGGCGCAGGTACTTGGCGTACGCCCTGAGGACCACGGCCTGGCGCCAGGTCAGTCCGGCGCTCAGCACGAGGGCGTTGAAGCCGTCGTTCTCCGCCCTGCCGGTCCAGGTGGCGGCGAAGGCGTCCTGGAACCGCTCGCGGGCGTCGTCGCCGATGTGGTCGACGCCGCTGAGCGAGCCGGGCATGCGCAGGCCGAAGTCGTAGATCCAGGCCACACTGCGGTCCGTGCCGCGCAGCTCGTACGGCCGCTCGTCCACGACCTCGACGCCGAGCCGCTGGAGCACCGGCAGCACCGCGGACAGGGAGACCGCGTCGCCCTTGCGGTAGATCTTGAAGCGCCGCTCGTCGGGGGCGGCGCCCACCGGCTCGTACAGGCTGAGCGCGAAGTCCTGACCGCTCTCGTCGGCCTTGAGCTGCTCCAGGCGGACGAGGTCGGCGACGGCAGCGCGCGGGGAGTGGTCGGCCTTGTAGCCCTCGGGGAAGGCGTTGCCGTACCGGCGCAGCAGTTCGGCCCCGCGCTCCTCGCCGCATTCGGCGACCATGGCCTCGGCGAAGCCGTCGGCCCAGGACCGGGCGGCCTCCACGAGCCGCGCCTCGATGCGCTCCCGGTCGGTGTCGGACAGCTCCGGCAGCTCGGTGCCCGTCGGGACGCGGACGACGAAGTGCAGCCGGGACAGGATCGACTCGGTGTTCCAGGCGGTGAAGTCGACGCTGATGCCGCCGAGCTCCTCCTTCAGGATGTCGATGATCCTGACGCGGACGCCGGTGGTGTAGCGGTCGCGCGGCAGGTAGACGAGCGCCGAGTAGTAGCGCCCGTACTCGTCCTGGCGCAGGAAGAGACGCAGCCGGCGGCGCTCCTGGAGGTAGAGCACGGAGGTGGCGATGGTCTGGAGTTCGTCGACGGGCGTCTGGAACAGCTCGTCGCGCGGGTAGGTCTCCAGGATCTGCAGCAGGTCGCGGCCGTCGTGGCTGTTGGGCGAGAAGCCGGCCCGGTTCAGCACGTCCGCGACCCTGCGCCGGATGACGGGCACCCGCCGCACGGACTCGGTGTACGCGGCGGACGAGAACAGCCCGAGGAAGCGCCGCTCACCGACGACATTGCCGTCGGCGTCGAACTTCTTGACGCCGATGTAGTCCAGGTACGACGGCCGGTGCACGGTGGCCCGGCTGTTGGCCTTGGTCAGCACCAGCAGCTTGTGCTCGCGGGCCTTGGCGCGGGCGTCGGCGGGCAGCCGCTCGAAGGAGGGGCTGACGGGGTGGCTCTCCTCCTCGGCGTGGTGCGGGTCGGCGCGCAGGATGCCGAGGCCGGTGCCCGGCACGGCGGCCAGGGAGTCGTCCTCGCGCAGCTGGTACTCGCGGTAGCCGAGGAAGGTGAAGTGGTCGTCGGCGAGCCAGCGCAGCAGCTCGCGGGCCTCCTCGACCTCCGGTTCGTCCAGGTCGCCGGGGACGGGCTCGTCGGGCAGCGCACCGGCGAGGCGGACGGACGCCTCGCGCATCTTCTCCCAGTCCTCGACGGCCTCGCGGACGTCGGACAGGACGCGCAGCAGATCGGCGGTGATCTGCTTGAGGTCGGCGCGGTCGGTCTCGCGGTCGGTCTCGACGTGGATCCAGGACTCGGTGTGCGCGTCGTGCGGGAGGTCGCCGCTGGGCCGGTCGGAGTACACCTCGATCAGCTTGCCGGTGACATCGCGCCGCACCACGATCTGCGGGTGGATGACGACGTGGATGCCGCGGCCCTGCCGGGTCAGCTCGTTCGTCACGGAGTCGACGAGGAAGGGCATGTCGTCGGTGACGACCTCGACGACGGAGTGGCTGCACGTCCAGCCGTTCTCCTCCACCGTCGGGGTGTGCACGCGCACGCTGGCCGTGCCCTGCGGGCGGTTTTCGGCCAGCCGGTAGTGGGAGACGGCGGCGCTGAAGACGTCGACCGGGTCGCGGTCGGCGAGATCCTCCGGTGCGGTGTGCAGGTAGTAGCGCTGGAGGAACGCGAGCACGGACGCGTGGTCCGGGCCGGACGGGCCCTCGCTCGTCGTCTTCCCAGTCGGTAGGTTCCCCCCGACCGGGCTGTTCTCAGCTACCCGGGCAGCCCTTTCGAGCAGCTCGGCCTTTGCTTCGTCCAGCTTGGTCTGCATTGTCCTCTGACTCCTGTCGCGCGCCGTTGCGTGACGTAGAAGGAAGTACGGTCTCTGCCCTTGCGGGGCTACGCCTCGACACGGGGTGTCCGGTCGGAGCCGACGTTATGCCGCAAGGTGAGAGGAGCGGGGGCTTGTCAGCCAACTTCGACGCGTCCGACGGGTGTGACGCTGCTCTCTGCGGCGCCACCGCCCCGGCGGGGTCCGGCGCCTCGGGGAACCTCGATGTCCCCTCCCGCCCGCGAAGACCAGCGACCGCCGCCCGGTCACGGATGTCATCCGTGCGGTCCGGGCGCAGGGCAGGGGCGACGGTGCCCCCGCGAACTATCGCGCTGATCACGCCACCAGGCTATCGCTCATGACGGGGCCCCCGTCATGAGCCGCATGTGTACAAAACCGGGGTCGGAAGTTTGACGTTCTGCACAGAGGGCAGGGGCGCGGTCCTGTCGTACGGGGTGCGTCCGCCGGTCCGCGCGGCCCGTCGCCGGGTACGTCCACGGGCCGCGCGCGGTCCTGCCGCACGGGTGCACGAGTCCCGTCACGGAGCCCCGCGGCGCGAACGGGCGCCCGCGCCCGCCCGCAGGGGGCGCGTCAGGCGGCGAGCCGCTCCGCCTCGGCGACCGCCTCCGCCAGCGTGTCCACCACCGGTACGCCCACCGCTTCGAGGCTGGCCCGGCTGTGCGATCCCCCCGTGTACAGCACCGCGCTCGCCCCGACGTGTCTCGCCGCGAGCGCGTCGTCGGCGGCGTCCCCGATCACGACCGTGCGCGCCGGATCCACGCCGGCGAGGGCTCCCAGGTGCCGCACCATGTGCTCGGCCTTGCCGCCCCCGGACGGCCCGGTCCGCCCGTCGACACGTATGAAGTACCCCTCGATCCCGAGGTCCCTGACCAGCGGGACCAGCTCCTCGTGCCCGTACAGGCTGAGGATCGACTGGCTGTGTCCGGCCGAACACCAGCCGGTCAGCAGCTCCATCACCCCGTCGGTCAGCCCGCACCCCACCCGGTGCTCGGTGTAGTACCGCTGGAAGGTCTCGTCCATGACCCGCCACTCCGCGTCGGTGGGCAGCCGCCCCATCAGCCGCTCGTAGAACCTCGGCACCGGTACGCAGTACAGCTCCCGGTACTGCTCCAGCGTGATCGGTGTCAGGCCCAGCTCGGCAAAGGCCGCGTTCGTCGCCCCGATGATCGCGTCCAGGTCGTGGAACAGCGTCCCGTTCCAGTCCCAGACGATGTGCGCCCCTGTCCTCTTCCCCATGGAGGAAAAGTACCCGCCGCCACTGACAATCGGGGGCGGCCGCGGGCCGGTCAGTTGCCGGGGCCGACCAGGCCGGGGATCTCCTGCGCGGCGAACCACAGCAGCTCGTGGTCCTCGGCGCCGTCCACGACGAACTGCGCGTCGCCGTCCCCGCCGTCGGCCGTCGGCAGCGCCCGCACGGCGGCGGCCACGTCCGCCTCCGCGTCGTCCCCGTCCGCGTGCACCGCCGCCACCGCGGCCGGCGGTACGGGCCCCGCGACGCGCACCTCGCCGAGCGCGGCCGGGTCGAGGGCCCGGTCCGGGTCGGCGCTCGCAGCGCCGTCGGGGACGTCGACGGCGACCACGACCCGGCGGCGCGGTGCCGCGGGGTCGGCGGCGAGCAGCCGCAGGGAGGCGAGGGCGGCGCGGTTCAGGGCCGCGTACTCCAGTTCCTCGAGGTTGTCGGAGAGGTACCACTCGCGCAGCCCGGGCGTGACCGCGTACGCCGTCAGCTCCCCGGCCCCCAGCTCACCCGTCTTGTGCGCCTCGGCGAGGCCGGGGAGGGTCAGGGGGACGTAGACGCGCATGTCTGGCCGCTTTCGTCGTGGTCGCAGGGTGCTCCGCGGCGCCGGCGAGGGCTTCCGCGTCACCCGGAGGGCCTCCCAGGATACGTGCGGGGGTCCCCTTTCGGGTCCCTCCCCACACCCTCCGGACCGTCCACCCCGGGCCACGGATTCACCCGGTGCACCCGCGACAGGGCGGCCTCGACACCGCCGCCGTCACCCGGACAGGTGACTCCCCCGGGGCACTCGGACCCACCCACGGCCGCCTTGCCGAATGCGGCCCCTACCCCGTAAAGATCACCCCACAGGAAGTTACTGCCCGGTATATATCCGGGCCCGCCGAACGGGGACCCACATGATCAAGGTCATGACCAGGAGCCGACGACGCCCGTCCACACGCCCACCGGGCCGCCCGGACGCCCGCCGTCCTTCCAGCACGCCGCCCCGCACCCCGGGTGCGGGCCCGGCCCGCACCGCGGCTCCGGACGACCGCCCGCCGGGCTCCCCGCGCCGCCCGGCCCCGAGGCCGACGGACACCCGCCCGCCCACCGGCGCCGCCGGAACCCGCCCGCCGACCGCCCTCACCACCACCCGCCGCGCCGCACCGGCCGTGAGTCCGTCGCCCCCTCCCTCCGCCGCCCCCGGCCGGGCGTCCGGCAGCCCCGTCCCGCAGCCCGAGCCCACGGACCTCTTCGCGGACCGTCTCCTCGCCGTTCTCAGCGGCCGGCGTCCCGTGCACTGGATGCTCCGGCACACCGCCGGGACCGCCTACGACGATCTGATCCGGCTCGCCGAGCGCCCCCCGCTGCGCACCCGAGGCCGACTCCCCGTCATCCGCGACGTGGGCTACTTCGAACCCCGCCCCGGCGCCATCGAGGCCTTCGCCCGTATCGGCGCCGGCGACCGCCTGCGCGCCATGGCCTTCCGCCTGGAACAGGGCCGCGACCTGCGCTGGCGCTGCACAGCGGTCGAACTGGGCGGTCCCCGCCCACCCCGCACCGCAAACGACTGACCCGGACACCCGGCCGGGCCACGTCTGCCGACCATTCCACCCTCCCGGGCCGGGCCCGGCCGTCACACGAACGACGACAGGGCCGGGCCACCCCCACCACAGGACGACGTGACGGGAGGCGGCCGACACCGCTCAGGCGCGGCGCGGGAGGACCGGACTCGCCCTCACCGCGCACACCAGAAGCCCGGGCCCGGCCCACGCCACGAGCGCCTTGACGACCGGACCCGGGCCCCGCCAAGGGGCGAGGGATCGAAGGGGGCCTGCGTCGTGCCCGGGCGATGGCGCGGGCGCGGGCGATGGCGCGGGCAATTGCGATGGCGACGGCCCGGGCCGGAGTCGAAGCCGAAGCCGAAGCCGAAGCTGAAGCTGAAGCCAACCCCGGGCCCACCAACGCCGGATCGAGGGTCCCGGAGCGCGGGTCCCGGGGCGCGGGTCCCGGAGCTCGGGGCTGGGCCGCGGCCGGGGCTGGGCCAGAGCCGGGCCGTGCCTGGGCCGTGCCTGGGCCTGCCTGGGCCGAAGCTGGTCCGGAGCCGGACCCGGGCCTGCCCCGCGCCCGGCCGGACCGACGCCGGGCGCCCCGCCGTGCACGACAAAGGGCCGGACGCCTCACGGCGTCCGGCCCTCCTCACCCGTCGCTCCTCGCGGAGCGCCGGGCGAATGTCACTTCTTGCGGCGCCGCCCGCCCTTCGCCTGCTTGCGGCGCTCCGCGCGCGTGAGGCCGTCGGCCGGGGAACGCACGGGCTCGTCGTCCGTGGCGAAGTCACCCTCGATGGTGCCGCCCTCACCGTCGACGGTCGGCGCGGAGAAGTGCAGGTTCCGCCGCTGCGGCACGTCCAGGCCCTTGGCGCGGATCTCCGGGCGCCCGCCGCCCTGCGTCGGCACCGCGTCCTGCTTCGCCGGCTCCTCCGGACGGGCTTCCTCGACCGGGACCTCCTCGACCTGCTGCTCGACCTGGACCTCCAGGTTGAACAGGTAGCCGACGGACTCCTCCTTGATGCCGTCCATCATGGCCTGGAACATGTCGAAGCCCTCACGCTGGTACTCGACCAGCGGGTCCTTCTGGGCCATCGCGCGCAGGCCGATTCCCTCCTGGAGGTAGTCCATCTCGTAGAGGTGCTCGCGCCACTTGCGGTCCAGGACCGACAGGACGACCCGGCGCTCCAGCTCACGCATGATCTCGGAGCCGAGCTGCTCCTCACGCGCCTCGTACTGCTCGTGGATGTCGTCCTTGACGGACTCCTCGATGAACTCGGCGGTCAGACCCGCGCGGTCACCGGCCGCCTCCTCCAGCTCCTCGATGGTCGCCTTCACCGGGTAGAGCTGCCTGAACGCGCCCCACAACCGGTCCAGGTCCCAGTCCTCCGGGAAGCCCTCGGCGGTCTCCGCCTGGATGTAGGCGTCGATCGTGTCGTCCATGAAGTGCTGGATCTGCTCCTGCAGGTCCTCGCCCTCCAGAACGCGGCGGCGCTCGCCGTAGATGACCTCGCGCTGCCGGTTGAGGACCTCGTCGTACTTCAGGACGTTCTTACGGGTCTCGAAGTTCTGCGTCTCGACCTGCGACTGGGCCGACGCGATCGCGCGCGTGACCATCTTGTTCTCGATCGGCACGTCGTCCGGGACGTTCGCCATGGACATCACGCGCTCGACCATCTGGGCCTTGAACAGGCGCATCAGGTCGTCGCCCAGCGACAGGTAGAAGCGGGACTCGCCAGGGTCGCCCTGACGGCCGGAACGACCGCGCAGCTGGTTGTCGATACGCCGCGACTCGTGCCGCTCGGTGCCGAGGACGTAGAGCCCGCCGAGCTCCTTGACCTCCTCGAACTCCGTCCGCACCGCCTTCTCGGCCCGCTCCAGGGCGGCGGGCAGCGCGGCGGCCCACTCCTCGATGTGCTCCTCGGGGTCGAGGCCGCGCTGGCGCAGCTCCGCCTCGGCGAGGTCGTCGGGGTTGCCGCCGAGCTTGATGTCCGTACCACGGCCGGCCATGTTGGTGGCGACCGTCACGGAGCCCTTGCGGCCGGCCTGGGCGACGATCTGCGCCTCCCGGTCGTGCTGCTTGGCGTTCAGCACCTCGTGCTGGATGCCGCGCTTGCTGAGCTGCTGCGAGAGGTACTCGGACTTCTCGACCGAGGTGGTGCCGACGAGGATCGGCTGCCCCTTGCGGTGCTTCTCCTCGATGTCGTCGACGACCGCCTCGAACTTGGCGACCTCGGTGCGGTAGATCAGGTCCGACTGGTCCTTGCGGACCATGGGCCGGTTCGTCGGGATCGGGACCACGCCGAGCTTGTAGATCTGGTGGAACTCGGCGGCCTCGGTCATCGCCGTACCGGTCATGCCGGCGAGCTTGCTGTAGAGGCGGAAGAAGTTCTGGAGGGTGATCGTGGCGAGCGTCTGGTTCTCGTCCTTGATCTCCACCCCTTCCTTCGCCTCGATCGCCTGGTGCATGCCCTCGTTGTAGCGGCGGCCGGCGAGGATACGGCCGGTGTGCTCGTCGACGATCATGACCTCGCCGTCGATGACGACGTAGTCCTTGTCCTTCTTGAAGAGTTCCTTGGCCTTGATGGCGTTGTTCAGGTAACCCACGAGCGGGGTGTTCACCGACTCGTAGAGGTTGTCGATGCCCAGCCAGTCCTCGACCTTGCCCACGCCGGACTCGTGGATGGCGACCGTGCGCTTCTTCTCGTCGACGTCGTAGTCGCCGGTCTCCTCGAGACCCTTCAGGGGGTTGCCGGCCTCGCCGCGCTTGAGGCGCGTGACCAGCTTCGCGAAGTCGGCGTACCACTTGGTGGCCTGGTCGGCCGGACCGGAGATGATCAGCGGCGTACGGGCCTCGTCGATGAGGATCGAGTCGACCTCGTCGACGATGGCGAAGTTGTGGCCGCGCTGGACCAGCTCCTCCTGGGACCACGCCATGTTGTCGCGCAGGTAGTCGAAGCCGAACTCGTTGTTCGTGCCGTACGTGATGTCGCAGGCGTACATCTCGCGGCGCTGGGCCGGGGTCATGTTGGCGAGGATGCAGCCGACCTCGAGGCCCAGGAACTTGTGGACGCGGCCCATCATCTCGGAGTCGCGCTCGGCCAGGTAGTCGTTGACCGTGACGATGTGCACGCCGTCGCCCGAGATCGCGTTCAGATACGCGGGCAGCGTGCCGACGAGGGTCTTGCCCTCACCGGTCTTCATCTCGGCCACGTAGCCCATGTGCAGGGCGGCGCCGCCCATCAGCTGGACGTCGTAGTGCCGCTGGCCGAGGACGCGCTTGGCGGCCTCGCGGACGGTGGCGAACGCCTCGGGCAGCAGGTCGTCCAGGGTCTCGCCGTCCGCGTACCGCTGCTTGTACTCATCGGTGAGGGCCCGCAGCTCGGCGTCGGAGAGGTCGACGAAGTCCTCTTCGATGGAGTTGACCTGGTCCGCGATGCGGTGCAGCTTGCGCAGGATTTTGCCTTCGCCTGCACGCATGATCTTCGAGAGGACGGACACGGGGGTTGGTCTCCTTGCCGGTCGGGCCTGGGACGGTCGGTTTCCGTATGTGACGTACTGAGCAACGGCCATCGTATGCGAGGACCCCGGCGCACCGGGAGGCCTGGCACGACGGCGACCGTGAGGCGCCTTGCGTCTGCTTTTGTCTGAATTTTGTCTGCTTCTCGTGGCGGCTTCACCATGGACAACGTCCGGGACCCTCGGATGGTGCCGCCCTCCGACGGCGATGTGCGCGAAACGTGATCACACGCTCACCCGCCGCGAGCGCCCGGTCAGCCGTGGCGCCCGGGCGCGGGGATGCGCAGAATCGGCTGATGGAACCCGTCACGCTGACCACCGACCGTCTGCTGCTGCGCACGGTCGGTCCGCAGGACGCCGACGCGGTGCACGCGGCTGTCCAGGAGCCCGACATCCCGCGCTGGACCACGATCCCCTCGCCGTACCTTCCCGAGCACGCGCGGAGCTTCACGGAGCAGCAGGTGCCCGACGGCTGGGCCAACGAGTCGATGTTCACCTTCGGTCTCTTCCCGTCCGCCGGACCGCTGGCGGGCATGCTCGGCATCACCATGCTCTCCCTGGGCGCCGCCGAGATCGGTTTCTGGGCCGCCAGGGAGCACCGCGGCCGGGGCTACGTCACCGAGGCCGCGCTCGCCGCCGCCCGCTGGGCGTTCACCGACCTGCGGATCGACCGTCTGGAATGGCGTGCCGAGGTCGGCAACCACGCCTCCCGCGCGGTCGCGGAACGCACCGGTTTCACCATCGAGGGCACCTTGCGCGCCGCCGTGAACAACAAGGGCGTACGACGCGACTGCTGGGTCGGCTCCCTGCTCCCGTCGGACCTGGGGCTGCCGTCGACGGCACCGTACCTTCCCGCTGCCACGCGGGCCCCGTGACGGGTTTCCGCAGCTCGAGGCGGACTGTCAGTGCCACCTCGTATCGTGCGCAGGCATGACGACCCTCGCGCGCCCCGGCACGGAACTCTCGGCAGACGACGCCCGCCGCATCGCCCTGCGGGCGCAGGGGTTCCTCGGCGCACCCGACCGCCGCGCGGGGGTGCGCGGAGTGCTCAGGCATCTCGGCGCGGTGCAGCTCGACACCATCTCGGTCCTCGCCCGCTCCCACGAACTCGTCCCGTACGCGCGCCTGGGCCCGGTGGGCCGCGAGAGCGTCGAGCGCGCGTACTGGCAGACGGGCGCGTCGGGGACCGGGCCGCACGCGTTCGAGTACTGGTCGCACGCGGCGTGCATCCTGCCCGTCGAGGAATGGCCGCACTTCGCCTTCCGCCGCCGCGCCTACCGCAACCGCCCGCACTGGAACCACGAACTGCCGGACGGCGCCTACGACCAGGTCCTCGAACAGCTCCGCGCCGACGGCCCGCAGACGGCCACGGAGCTGGGCGGTGCCAAGAAGACCAACGACTGGTGGGACTGGTCGGGCACGAAGGTCGCCGTGGAGCGGGCCCTGATGTACGGCGAGGTGGTGTGCGTCGAGCGCCGCGGCTGGAAGCGGGTCTACGACCTCGCCGAGCGCGCCGTCCCGGCCGCCCTGCTGCACGACGAGCTGGACGACACCGAGTGCGTACGCCGGCTGGTGCGCCTGGCCGGCCGGGCGCTGGGCGTCGGCACGCGCGCGGACATCGCCGACTACCACCGGCTCAAGGCGGAGCAGGTCGACGCGGTGATCGCGGACTCGGGCCTGGTGCCGGTCACGGTGGCGGGCTGGGGCAGGCCCGCCTGGGCCGATCCTGCGGCTCTGGAGACGGCGCCGCGCGGCCGGCACCGCACGACGCTGCTGTCGCCGTTCGACTCCCTGATCTGGGAGCGGGCACGCACGGAGCGGATCTTCGGCTTCACCCACCGCCTGGAGGCCTACGTCCCCCGGCCGAAGCGGGTGTACGGCTACTTCGCGATGCCGGTCCTGTCCGGCGGGCGGCTCGTCGGCCGGGTGGATCCGGCACGTGAGGGGCGCACGCTGGTGGCCCGGCAGGTGGCGCTGGAGGGCCCGAAGGCGGTCCCCGGCGTGGCGCAGGCCTTGGTCGAGGCGGCGAGCTGGGTGGGCTGCACGGACGTCCGCGTGGAGCGGGTCGACTCGCCTGACCTGCGCGGGCCACTCACGGTGGAGCTCGCCCGGCTGCTCGCCTGAGCCTCACCGGATCTCGAGGATCTTCTCCCGCATCGCGTACACCACGGCCTCCATCCGGGAATGCAGCTGCAGCTTCTCCAGGATGTTGCGCACGTGGTTCTTCACGGTGTTCTCCGAGATGAACAGCTCTTTGGCGATGTCCCTGTTGTTCATCCCGGTGGCGACGAGTTTCAGGACTTCCAGTTCACGGTCGGTGAGCCGGGGCGCGGGCACGAGCCGGCGTTCGTCCGTGCGCTGGATCATCGATTTGAACTCGGTGAGCAGTTTCGACGCCATCGACGGGCTGATCTGCGACTGCCCGTCGGCCACCGCGCGAATGGCGGTGGCCACCTCGTCCGTGGAGATCTCCTTGAGGAGATAACCCGTCGCGCCCGCCTTGATCGCGTCGTAGAGGTCGGCTTCCTCGTCGCTTATCGTCAGCATGATGATCTTGGCGCTGGGGGCGACTTCCTTGATGGAGGTGCACGCCTCGATACCGCCGCGCTTCGGCATCCGCACGTCCATCAGCACGATGTCGGGCAGCAGATCGGCGGCTTTCTCGACCGCCTCGGCGCCGTCCCCCGCCTCACCGACGACCTGGATGTCCTCCTCGGCGGCGAGCACGATCTCCAGACCGCGGCGGAACAGGGCGTGATCGTCCACGACCAGGACTCTGATCGGTTCTCCGCGCGAGGCGCCCCCGTCCGGGCGCGGGCCGGCGACGCGGTCGTCGGCGTCCCCGGTACGCATCGGTCCGAAGGTGTCCGCCATCGTTCCTCCCCCTGAAGGCTGCGGCCTGTGATCCTGAGCCATCGCCAACCCAAGGCAATCACCCACTGGTTGGGCCGTTACCGCCATGATTCCATGCCGGGACGACACCGGGGCGACAGCACGCGGCGCGCGACGGGCGCGCAGCGGGTGCACACCCTCGCACGCCGGTGCCCCTGGGGGCGCTCGCGCGCTCCAGGGGCACCGGCGTTGTTGCCGCTCGCGGGGTCAGCCGCCGAGCGAACCGCCCGCATCGGGTGAGGGCGCCTGCGTGATCATGGTGTCCGTCCTGAGGTGGATCACCCCGTAGTCATAGGCGTGCCGCCGGTAGACGACGGCCGGCTCCTTGGTGTCGGAGTCGACGAACAGGTAGAAGTCGTGCCCGACCAGTTCCATCTCGTAGAGGGCCTGATCGAGGGTCATCGGGGCCGCGGCATGCGTCTTCTCGCGGACGACCAGCGGGCCGTCACCCTGCACTTCCAGCGAGCCGATCCTCTTGGTGGGTACGGCCCCGGGCTCCTCCGGCCGGCTCGCGCCCGTACCGTTGAGGGTGGCCGCGCCGGGGACGTGGTCGGCGACTTCGGCGGCGGTGAGACGGCGCGCGCCCCGCCGGGAGTACCGCTTGTCGTGCTGCTTGCGCAGCCGGGCGTCCAGCTTCTCCGCCGCGAGGTCGAGCGCCGCGTACGGGTCGCTCGCCGCCGCCTCCGCCCTGATCACCGGCCCGCGGGAGCGGAGCGTGATCTCCACTCGGTCACAACGGTCGGCCTGTCGGGGGTTGGGCTCCTTGGACACCTCGACGTCGAGGCTGATCACCTTGCCGTCGAGCTTCTGGATCTTCTCCAGCTTCAGCTTCTCGGCCACGTGCTTGCGGAACCGCTCGGGCACCTCGGTCTTGCGGCCCTTGACGACGATGTCCACGCAGAACTCCGTTCCCGGATCACTCCGCTGCGGTGCGGAGCGTCTCCCTTTCGCACCAGGCTCCGGCGGAAACCGAAACCTCGGACTCGGTGACTTCCACCTCCTCCCCCAGGAGCGAGATCTCCACTCCGCCGACACGGGGAAATCTGGAAAATCCCGCGGCGCGGCGCTCGGATAAAGAGGTGTGGCCTGCGGCTTTCCCTCACAACCGAACATATCTCGCCCGGGCGGATGTCGTCACCCTCCTACCGCCGCTTACCTCCGTTCCGGCTAATTGACCCTCTCACTACCTGCAACGATGCATGTTCTCGGTCAGTTCCGGTTTAATTCGAAAGAATCTGGTGACGCCGCGACCACGGCCGCGCGGATCCAGTTCCCGGCGCGGTTCGTCGCGGCTGTTCTCGGCCCCGTAGAGAGCCCGTCCGTCCTCTCCTGCGCTTCCGACTTCCGTTCCTCACTGCCTTCCCCTCTCGCCCGTGTGTACACCGCCGATTCGGCACCCTCACCAACTCCGACTGTTTCCCCATACGGACCGCACCCGCGCGTGTCCCGGTACGACGCGTACACGCGCGCGTCCCGGTGGGCGGCGGCCTCCGGCCTGCCCGCCGCCCGCACTGCCGACGCCTCCCGCACAGCCCGCGCCGCCTCCGCGAGGGACGCGCCCGTGGTCATCAGGTCGTCCACGAGCACGACCCGACCGCCGGCGAGCAGCCTGGCGCCGCCGTCGGCGACGCCCAGCGCCCCCGCCATGTTCGCCATCCTCTGCCGGGAGCCGAGCGCCGACTGATCGGCCACGGCGCGCCGCTGGCGCAGCACGGCGACCACCCGCGCGGGTGTCCCGGTCCGCCGCAGCTCGGCCGCCGACGCGAGCGCGATCCGCCGCACCGGGTCGTGCCCACGCGCCCGCACGGCCCCGTCGGCGGACGGCACCGGGACGAGCAGCACCGGGACGCCCGGCTCCGCCGCCCGGCCCTGCTCCAGCCCCGCCCGCACCGCTCCCGTCAGAGCCGTACCCAGCGGGCCCACGAGTGCCAGGGCGCCGCGCTCCTTGTGGGCCAGCAGCACGGCCCGCGCCTCGTCCGCGTACCGGGCCGCCGCGTGCACCACCGGCAGCCCGGGCGGCTCCGGCACCGGTCGCACCCGGCTCGGTGCGGCCCCGCTCAGGGCGGCACGGCACCCCGGGCAGAGCACCGTGCGAGGCATTCCGCAGCCTCCGCACTCGGCCGGCAGCACCAGGTCGGCGAGGTCCTGCCACCACCCCCTCATGTCCACCACTGTGCCAAGACGCGCCTGCCCGGACCACCCCTGTGGACAACTGCCTGTGGACAACTCGTGCCGACCGCCCACGCACCCACTCCGAGCAGCTCCGGGCGGCTCCGGGCGGCCGACGACGGCTTGCGAGCGACACGGCGGCGGGACGGCTGGCGGCAAGGCGGCTGGCGGCCGGCGGCTGGCGGCCGGCGGCTCGCGGCCGGCGGCTGGCGGCCGGCGACTGGCGGCTGGCGGCTGGCGGCTGGCGGCTGGCGGCGCTGGGATACCGGACCTCGCGGGGCGCACGAGACACGGAGACCCTCCACGGAGCCGCCCCCGCGGAGCCCTCTCACCCCACGTCACCCCGGATAGACCGGCGCCGTTCCCTCCGTCACCTTCCGCCACTGCGCCCCTGCCGGCAGCCGTACGATCCCGTCCTCCGAGTTCGCCACCAGCGGCGTCTGGTCGTCCTGGCACGCGGCGATCTCCTCCACGCCGGGCAGCGCCGTGGGTGCCTGCTCCTCGGGGGCGGAACCGTCGCTCTGGACGTACCGCATCTGCTGCACGCCGCCCTCCTCACGCCCGACCACCACGAGCCGGCTGTCGCCCGCCCACGACATGGCGGTGACCTCCTCCAGCTCGGGCGTCGCGGAGCGCAGTTCGCGGACGGTGACCGTGGGCCGCCCGTCCGTCTTCCCGCCCCGTTCGATCCGCCCGATGAGCAGGGATCGCCTGCTGTCCTTCTCCACGACGAGCGCGATCCGCACCCCGTCGGCGGCGACGCGAACGGCCCGGACCCGCCCGTCGAGACCGGACGTCTCCACCTCGACCGGTTCCCCGGCGCCCTTCTCGAGCAGCAGCAGCCGGGGGTTCGCGGGATCGCGGTCGGCCACCCACAGATCGCCCCGGACGTCCCAACTCGGCGCCGTCAGCCGGTTCTCCTCGGTCTTGCCCTCGCTGCGCAGCACGGGATCGCCGAGCGAACCGCCCGACACCAGCGCCCCGACGTACAGGGCCTTTCCGTCCAGGCGGACCCCGGCCGCGGTGTGCTCGTCCCGGGAGACGGCGACCGTTCGCAGCGCTTTCTCGCCCTCGCCGAGCGCTCCCGGCGCCGGTTCGGCCTTGGTGTCGCCGCTTCCGGCGGACAGCCGCACCAGGCGGTGGTCGCCGTCGACGAAGTACAGGTAATCGGGCTCCTGGGCCGAGGTCAGCGCGGCGACCGCGTCGGCATGGCTGCCCTCGGTGAGCGAGCACAGTTGTTTCCCGCCCGACCGCAGTTCCACCTCGTCCACCGCGGGCGTGAGGTTCTGCAGCGTGAACAGCACCTGGGCCGCCATCTCCTCGCACCGGCCCTGACCGACCCGGGCCGCCCTGGCGTTGAGCGGCACGGTCAGTTTGTTCTGGTCGTCGGGCGCCAGCGCGTCGCCCTCGGCCTGCAGAGCCGTACCTGTCGGAAAGCTCGACCTGACGACAGGGCCGAGCCACTTCGTCGGCCCCTTGAGCACCGAGCGCACCATCTGCGTCATCGGTTCCACGCGCCGCCGCACGTACACGGGATCGGCGACGGCCGCGGGCTGCGGGCTCTGGCCCGCCTCGGCGTCCGAGGCGAAGAAGTACTTGTTGACCGACATGTAGTTGCGCTGGAAGTCCGACTTGCCCATCACGACGCCCTGCGGCAGCGCGTCGATCCGCCACTGCCCGTCCTCGTGGTTCTTCGTCAGGTGCACCGGTCTGCTGTACGCGCCGGTGACGGGCACGTACGACTGCTGCGCGTCCACCGTGGCGACCTTGCTGCCGGACATCGAGAAGACGAACTCCTCGCCCTCCTCACGGCTGCCCACCGGCTCGGCGTTGGTCTCCGGGGCGTCCTCCAGCACCGTCGTGGACAGCTCCGGCCTCCAGGTGTGCCCGGCCGCGGTGGTGAGGTACTTGCGGGCCGTCTCGTAGTTGGTGTCGTCGCTGGTCAGCGCCTCGAGGAAGCCCTGCACGATCTCGGACGGCGAGGCGTTCTCGTGCGGCGGCATGGCGAACACCCGCACCTGTGTGTCCTGTCGTGCCGTGGACTCCACGCCGCGCAGATCGCCGCTGTCGGGCATGGAGGCACACCCCGCCAGCAGCACGGCACCGCAGACGGCGTACGCCCCCGTGCGTCCCACGCGCCCGCGGCCGCTCCCCACGCGGTCAGCGCCCACGCGTTGCCTCCCCTTGCCTGTGCAGGTCTGGCCCGTGCACGTCCCGCGGCCCGCCGTCCGGCCGGGTGACGACCCCGTGGCGTGCCGTGCCGGTGGCGGGCGTGTCGTCGTCGTGGTGTACGCGGTCGGCGTCGTCGAGGGCGGGCTCCCCGGGCCCTGCTTCGGGCGTCCCGGTCCCGGAGATCCCTTCCACAGTCCCGCCTCGTGGATGCGCGTCCGGGGCGTCCGACGTACCCGGTACGTCCAACGCGCCGGGGTCGTCCAACGTGCCCGAGGCACCGCCCGCAGCCGCCGCCCGCGGCACCACGCGCGCGCCGTTGCCCGGCAGCGCGGTGGGGTCGGCCGTGGGGGCCGCGGACAGGCGCTGCCCGATCGGGTCGCACGCGGAACCCGCGGTCCCCTGGTGCGCCGGCTGCCGCGCCGGAACCGTGGCGGTCTTGTCGTCGCCCCCGCCGGTGCGTGGCCGCCCGGCGTCGTCGAGGCCGCGGTTGCGCCGCGAGTCCATGGGCTCCAGCGGTATCGGTGAGCCCCGCAGCGGCTCGTCGGCGGTCCTCGGCAGTGTCAGCCGGAACTGCGAGCCGCCGCCCGGCTCGCCCCAGGCCTGCAGCCAGCCGCCGTGCAGTCGCGCGTCCTCCAGCGCGATGGACAGCCCCAGTCCCGTACCGCCCGTGGTCCGCGCGCGTGCCGGGTCGGCACGCCAGAAACGGCTGAACACGCGCGTGGCCTCGCCGGGCCTGAGCCCGACGCCGTAGTCGCGCACCGCGACGGCCACCGCACCGCCCGCGGCGGCCAGCTTCACGACGATGTCCCGGCCCTCGCCGTGCTCGACGGCGTTGACGACGAGGTTGCGCAGGACGCGCTCCACGCGCCGCGCGTCCGCCTCGGCGACGACGGGCTGCTGATCGCCGACGATCCGGACCCGCGAGCCCTTGCGCTCGGCGAGCGGCTCGGCACCGCCGACCACCCGGCGGACCACGGCGCGGAGGTCTATCGGCTCGGCCTCCAGCGCCGCGGCACCCGCGTCGAAGCGGCTGATCTCCAGCAGGTCCGCGAGCAGCGACTCGAAACGGTCCAGCTGGTCGGCGAGCAGTTCCGCCGACCGCGCGGTGACCGGGTCGAAGTCCTCGCGTGTCTCGTGGATGACGTCGGCGGCCATCCGCACGGTCGTCAGCGGCGTACGCAGTTCGTGCGACACGTCCGAGACGAACCGGCGCTGCATCCGCGACAGGTCCTCCAGCTGGTTGATCTTCAGGTGGAGGTTCTGCGCCATCTTGTTGAACGCCTCGCCGAGCCGCGCGATGTCGTCCTCACCGGTGACCTTCATGCGTTCCTGGAGCCGCCCCGCGGACAGCCGTTCGGCGATGCTCGCCGCCATCCGTACGGGCGTGACGACCTGCCGCACCACGAGCCAGGCGATCGCCCCGAGAAGGACGACGACGAACAGCCCGGCCGTCGCGAGCGTCCCCTTGACCAGGCTGAGCGACTTCTCCTCCTGGGTGAGCGGGAAGAGGTAGTACAGCTGGTACGGGGCATTGTTCGGGTCGCTGACCTGCTTGCCGATGACCAGGGCCGGCTGGGACTCCTTGCCGGTGTTGTAGACGATGCGGGTGTAGCTCTGCGCGGCGGCGGTGCTGCGGTCGATCCGCGCGCGCAGGTCTTCGGGCACGCTCGCCGTCGGGTTCACGCCACCGGAGGCACGCGGTCCGCGCCCGCCCGTGTCACTGCCCGCGCCGGACGGCGGCAGGGTCACCACGTCGAAGGCGCCCTGCCCGCCACTCGACAGCGAATAGACCAGGTCGCTCATCCACTGGATGACGTTCTGCGCGGAACGGTCGTCCTGGGCGGTCGCCTCGTCGGGGCCGCTCGCGTCCTCGTCGGCCTTCTGCCCGGCCACCGCGAAACCGCCGGTGGCCTGGCTCTGCGACGCCTTGACTCTGGCGTCCAGCAGGCCGTTGCGGACCTGCCCGATCACGACGAAACCCAGCAGCAGGACGACGCCCAGCGACATCAGCAGCGTGGTGGCGACGACCTTGAGCTGAATGTTGCGCCGCCACAGCCGCATGACCGGCAGCAGGGGCCGCCGTATCCAGCGCAGCAACAGACGGATGACCGGACTGCCCTGCACCCCGCCCTGCAGCAGCCCGCCGTCCAGGAAGCGGTCCCAGCGGGGAACCGGCCCCCTACGGCCGACAGGCCGCCCCGCGCGGGCTCCGGAACGGCCCGGCGCCGAAGCGGCACTGTCCTCGGTCATGTCAGCTCGGTCCCGCCTTGTAACCCACACCGCGCACGGTCACCACGATTTCGGGCTTCTCCGGGTCCTTCTCGACCTTGGACCGCAGCCGCTGCACATGGACGTTCACCAGACGGGTGTCCGCCGCGTGACGGTAGCCCCAGACCTGCTCCAGCAGGACTTCCCGGGTGAACACCTGCCACGGCTTGCGCGCCAGCGCGACCAGCAGGTCGAACTCCAGCGGCGTCAGCGCGATCGACTGCCCGTCCCGCTTCACGGAGTGACCGGCCACGTCGATGACGAGGTCACCGATGGCGAGCTGCTCGGGGGCCGGCTCCTCCGACCTCCGCAGCCGTGCCCGGATACGGGCGACCAGTTCCTTCGGCTTGAACGGCTTCACGATGTAGTCGTCGGCGCCGGACTCCAGGCCCACCACGACATCGACGGTGTCGCTCTTCGCCGTGAGCATCACGATCGGCACCCCGGACTCCGCCCTGATCAGGCGGCACACCTCGATACCGTCCCGGCCGGGCAGCATCAGGTCCAGGAGCACCAGATCGGGCTTGCTCTCACGGAAAGCGGCCAGCGCCTTGTCGCCGTCGGCTACGAAAGACGGCTCAAAACCTTCACCACGCAGCACAATGCCCAGCATCTCGGCAAGTGCGGTGTCGTCATCGACGACAAGGACTCGTCCCTTCATAAACGACATCATCCCATTAGCTAATCGTTACCTGGCGTGACCTGACACACAGCTGGGCCAGCGACTCGGCCGTCACGGGGGACACGGCGCCCTCTTCGGTGACAATCGCCGTCACCAGTTCCGGGGGCGTCACGTCGAACGCCGGGTTGTACGCCTGCGTTCCCAGGGGTGCGACGGGAATCCCGCCCCCCGCTCCCGCCACCGGCACCTGCGGTGCTGTGATTTCGGTCACCTCATAGCCGGGACGCTGTTCGACCTCGATGGACGCGCCGTCGGGCGTGTCCGGGTCCACCGTCGTCACCGGCGCCACCACGATGAACGGCACGTGGTGGTAGCGCGCGAGCACCGCGAGCGGATAGCTGCCCACCTTGTTCGCCACCGATCCGTCGGCCGCGATGCGGTCCGCCCCGATGAGCACCGCGTCCACCTCTCCGGCGGCGAACAGGGAGCCCGCCGCGTTGTCCGTGAGGAGCGTGTACGCCATCCCGTTGCGGGCAGCCTCGTACGCCGTCAGGCGAGCACCTTGCAGCAACGGCCGTGTTTCGTCCACCCACAGCCGCCTCAGCCGGCCCGCCCGGTGCGCCGCCAGCGCCACCGCGAACGCCGTCCCCTCCCCGCCCGACACCAGCGAACCCGTGTTGCAGTGGGTCAGGATCCGGTGCCCGCCGGCCGGCAGCAGCTCGTCCAGCAGCGCAAGGCCGTGCCGCGCCATCCGGGCACTGGCCTCGGCGTCCTGCGCGTGCAGCTGCCGCGCCGCGGCCAGTGCCGCCTCCGCCGCCTGCCCGGTGCTCCCGCCCCGCTCCAGCACGGCCTCGTGGGCGGCCCGGGCCCTGCGCACGCCGACGGCCAGGTTCACCGCCGTCGGACGGGCACCCGCCAGGACGTTCGCCGCCTCGCCCACGTCGTAGCCCCGGGTGGCGGCGAGCGCGACGCCGTACGCGCCCGCGATACCGAGCAGCGGCGCCCCGCGCACGGCCAGCGACTGGATCGCGTCGACCAGGCCCGACGCATCCGTGCAGACGAGCTCGACCTCCTCTGCCGGCAGCCTGGTCTGGTCGAGGAGGACCAGTACGGGCCCCTCGGGTGGTTCCTCCCAGCGGATGGCGGGTTTGTCCGTCGGCCGTGTGTCCTTGCCGCCTGATTGCGCGTACTGATCAGCCATGCCGCCAGTCTGCCCCCTGCGGCGCGGACAATCGAAGGTATGCAGCTCATGCCGCTGCCGGTCGTGCGACGACCACCCCATGGCACGATGGCTGCCAACCTGCCGCCGCGACCGCGGACGGGCACCGTGAAGGAGCGACGATGAACGACACTCCGGGCTGGGCCTCGCCCGGATCCACCTCGTCCGAGGGGCAGGAGCCCGGCGCGTCCGGCCCCACCGGGGCCGACGACCTGTCCGGCGGTCCCGCGCAACCCGCGGACCCGCCCGGCCAGGACCCGCAGGGCCCCGGCACGAAGTGGTCGAAGGAACAGCCGCCACCGGCCCAGTGGTCCGCTCCCACCGCCTCCGCCCGTCCCACCGGCCCCGGGGCACCCGGCCAGACCCCGCCGCCCCCACCCCCCGGCCCGGGCTGGGGCCCCCCGCCCGCTGGCCCCCACCAGGGCGGATACGGCGCCCCCGGTGGCCACCAGGGCAGCGGGTACGGCGGATACGGCAGCCACGGAGGTCCCGGCGGCCACGGCTCCTGGGGCACCGGCTGGGGCGGCCCCCCGCCCGCGGCCAAGCCCGGGGTGATCCCGCTGCGCCCGCTGGGCGTCGGCGAGATCCTCGACGGCGCCGTCTCCGCCATGCGCACCTACTGGCGCACCGTCCTCGGCATCTCGCTGACCGTCGCCGTCCTCACCGAGATCGCCGTCGTCCTGCTCCAGGCCCTCGTCCTGAACGATGCCGGCACCGACGCCCTCGCCGACCCCGACGCCACCCTCGGCGAACTCGGCCGCGCCATGGGCGACGTCATGCTCGACACCGGCGTCGTCTTCCTGATCTCCCTCATCGGCACCGTCCTGGCCACCGCACTCCTCACGACCGTCACCAGCCGCGCGGTGCTCGGCAGGCAGGTCACCATCGGTGAGGCGTGGCGCGATGCCAGGCCGCAGGTACCGAGGCTGTTCGGCCTGATCTTCCTGCTGCTCCTCATCACCCTCGGCGTCGTCGCGGCCGGTACGCTGCCCGGCTTGCTCCTGATCCTCGCGGACAACGACGAGGCGGGCGCCGCGCTCACCGTCCTCGGAGCCCTCGGCGCCGGAGTCGTCGCGCTGTGGCTGATGATCCGCTTCTCCCTGGCCTCCCCGGCCCTGATGCTGGAGAAGCAGGGCATCAGGAAGGCGCTGGGCCGCTCCGCCAAGCTGGTCCGGGGCGTCTGGTGGCGGGTCTTCGGCATCCAGCTGCTCGCCACGCTCATCGCGAACGTCATCGCGTCCCTCGTGGTGCTTCCCTTCACCTTCCTGGCCGCCGCCCTCAGCGGAGACAGCGCCTCCGACTTCCTCACCACCGGCGGCGACCTCGGCTGGACGTTCCTCATCGTCAGCGGCATCGGCGCGGTGATCGGATCCATGATCACTTTCCCGATCAACGCCGGCGTGACCGTACTGCTCTACATCGACCAGCGCATCCGCCGCGAAGCCCTCGACCTCGAACTGGGCCGCGCCGCAGGCCTGCGGGGCTACGGCTCCGACGCCACCCCCGGGAGCTGATGCGGTGAGTTCGGCGGGGGGAGTCCTCACAGCAGCGCTGTCACACGCACACGCCGGTGCCCCGGCACTGCCGCACTCCGGCGACGAGCCACCCGTCACCCTCCCGCGCGACCCCGCGCGGGAAGCGGCACGCCGCGAGCTGTCCAAGCGCGCGTACCACGAGAACGACCCCGGCCTGTTCGAGCGCGCCCTCAACGCCTTCTGGGACTGGGTCGACCGCCTCTTCGGCACCGCCTCGACGGTCACCCCGGGCGGAACCCTCGGCCTGCTCGTCATCGCCGTGGCCGTCCTCGCCGTCCTCGGCGCCCTGTGGTGGCGGCTCGGCACCCCCCGCCGACGGCCCGCCTCCGCGCCCGCTCTGTTCGACGAGCGCCCCCGCAGCGCCGCCGAACACCGCGCCGCAGCCGAGGCGCACGCCGCCCAGGGCCACTGGAACCAGGCCACGCGGGAACGCATGCGGGCCGTCGTCCGCGCCCTGGAGGAACGCGCCCTCCTCGACGTCCGCCCCGGCCGCACCGCCGACGAGGCCGCCTCCGACGCCGGACGCGCCCTGCCCGCGCACGCCGACCGGCTGCGCACCGCCGCCCGGGACTTCGACGACGTGACGTACGGCGGACGCGCCGGCACCGAGCAGGCGTACCAGCACCTCGCGGAACTCGACCGCGACCTCGACCGCACCAAACCGGCACGGGCGACGACCAGCACCCACAGCACGGACCACACCGCCCGCCAGGGGGCCACCGGATGACGACCGGGGCCGCGCTTTCCTCCACCTCGGCCTCCCCCACCGCCCGTCAGGTGTGGACCCGCGCACGGGACATCGCACTCGCCGCGGTGCTGCTGCTCGCCGCGGCCGTCGCGCTCGCCGTGATCCGCTCCGACACCCACCACGGGCGACTCGACCCGCGCTCGGCCGACCCCGAGGGCAGCCGGGCCGTCGCCGAACTCCTCGCCGACCGGGGCGTGTCCACGCGCGTCGTCACCACCCTGGACCAGGCCGCCGACGCCGTCGGCCCCGACACCACCCTGCTGGTCGCCGTGCCCGACCTGCTGACCAGGCGCCAGCAGACACTCCTGCGCGCGTCCTTCGCCGGCACCGGCGGCCGCGCCGTCCTCGTCGCCCCCGGCGCCGCCTCCGTCGCACGGCTCGCCCCCGGCGTCACCGCCGACGCCGCTGCCGCCGGCGCCGACTCCACCCTCGCCCCGGACTGCGCACTGCCCGCGGCCCGTCGCGCAGGCAGCGCGGACACCGGCGGCGTCCGCTACAGCACCACCCACCGCAACGCCGACGAGTGTTACCCCAGCGACGACCTCCCCACCCTGCTGCGCGTCCCGGACACCTCCGAAGGCGGCGACACCCTCGTCCTCGGCGCGCCCGACATCCTGCTCAACGACCGCCTCGACGACGAGGGCAACGCCTCGCTCGCCCTGCAACTCCTCGGCTCCCGCCCCCACCTGGTCTGGTACCTCCCCTCCCTCTCCGACGCCTCGGCAGCCACCCCCGACGAGCAGCGCAGCCTCTTCGACCTGCTCCCCTCCGGATGGCTCTGGGGCACGCTGCAGCTCTTCGTCGCCGCAGCCCTGGCCGCCCTGTGGCGGGCACGCCGACTCGGCCCTCTCGTGCCCGAGAAACTCCCCGTGGTGATCCGCGCCTCCGAAACCGTCGAAGGCCGCGCCCGCCTCTACCGAGCGGCGAACGCCCGCGACCGCGCGGCCGCCGCTCTTCGCTCCACCACCCGCACCCGCCTCGCCCCCCTCACAGGCGTCCCCGTCACCCAGGCACACGCGCTCGAAACCCTGCTCCCCGCGCTCTCCGCCCACCTGCACGGCGACGGACAAGCCCTGCACGCTCTCCTCTTCGGCCCGCCGCCCAGCGACGACGCGGCACTCATCGCCCTCGCCGACCGACTTGACGCCCTCGAAAGAGAGGTACGCCGTCCATGATGGACCCGACCACTGACAACGCCGCGCTCACCGGGGACCCGGGCGCCGCCCGCGCCTCCCTGGAGGCCCTGCGCGCCGAGATCGCCAAAGCCGTGGTCGGCCAGGACCCTGCCGTGACCGGCCTCGTCGTCGCCCTGCTCTGCCGCGGCCACGTCCTCATGGAAGGCGTCCCCGGCGTCGCCAAGACCCTCCTCGTCCGTGCCCTCGCGGCCTCCCTCGAACTCGACACCAAGCGCGTCCAGTTCACTCCGGACCTGATGCCCAGCGACATCACGGGCTCCCTGATCTACGACAGCCGCACCGCCGAGTTCTCCTTCCAGCCCGGCCCGGTCTTCACCAACCTCCTTCTCGCCGACGAGATCAACCGCACTCCCCCGAAAACGCAGTCGTCCCTCCTGGAAGCGATGGAGGAGCGCCAGGTCACCGTCGACGGCACGCCTCGCCCCCTCCCCGAGCCGTTCCTGGTCGTCGCGACCCAGAACCCGGTCGAGTACGAGGGCACCTACCCCCTCCCCGAGGCGCAGCTGGACCGTTTCCTCCTCAAACTGACCGTCCCGCTCCCCTCCCGCCAGGACGAGATCGACGTCCTCACCCGCCACGCGAAGGGCTTCGACCCGCGCGACCTGCGCGCCGCCGGCGTACGCCCCGTCGCGAACGCCGCCGACCTGGAGGCAGCCCGCACCTCGGTCACCACGACAACGGTCTCCCCCGACATCACCGCCTACGTCGTCGACCTTTGCCGCGCCACCCGCGAGTCGCCGTCCCTCACACTCGGCGTCTCCCCACGAGGAGCCACCGCGCTCCTGTCGACCGCCCGCGCCTGGGCCTGGCTGACCGGCCGCGACTACGTCACCCCCGACGACGTCAAGGCCCTCGCCCTCCCCACCCTCCGGCACCGCGTCCAACTGCGCCCGGAAGCCGAAATGGAAGGCGTCACCCCCGACTCCGTCATCAACGCGATCCTCACCCACGTCCCCGTCCCCCGCTGATGACACTCACCGGACGCACCGCGCTCCTCGCGGCCCTCGGCTCCCTCCCCGTCGGCATCTGGGACCCCGGCTGGACGGGCATCCTCGCGGTCAATGCCCCCCTGGCCCTCGCCTGCGCCTGCGACTTCGCCCTGGCAGCCCCCGTACGCCGGCTGGGCCTGACCCGTGCGGGAGACACCTCCGTACGCCTCGGCGACACCGCCGACGTCACTCTTACGGTCACCAATCCGTCCCGCCGACCGCTGCGCGCACACCTCCGGGACGCCTGGCCGCCGAGCAGCTGGCAGTCCGGCACGGAGATGGCTGCCTCCCGCCACACCCTGAAGATCCCGGCGGGCGAACGCCGTCGCGTCACGACCCGCCTACGCCCCACCCGCCGCGGCGACCGCCAGTCGGAACGCGTCACGATCCGCTCGTACGGCCCGCTCGGTCTCATCGCCCGCCAGGGCAGCCATCGGGTGCCCTGGACCGTACGCGTCCTGCCCCCTTTCGCCAGCCGCAAGCATTTGCCCTCCAAGCTGGCCCGCCTGCGCGAACTGGACGGCCGCACCAGCGTCCTCACCCGCGGCGAGGGCACGGAGTTCGACAGCCTGCGCGAGTACGTACCCGGCGACGACACCCGCTCCATCGACTGGCGCGCCACAGCTCGTCATACCAACGTCGCGGTACGCATCTGGCGCCCCGAACGCGACCGCCGCATCCTTCTCGTCCTCGACACCGGCCGCACCTCCGCGGGCCGCGTCGGCGATGCCCCCCGCCTCGACGCCTCCATGGACGCGGCGCTACTCCTGGCAGCCCTGGCCTCCCGCGCCGGCGACCGCGTCGACCTCCTTGCCTATGACCGCCGCGTACGCGCCCTCGTCCAGCGCCGCACAGCAGGCGATGTCCTTCCCGCGCTGGTCAACGCCCTGTCGACACTCGAACCGGAGATCGTCGAAACCAACGCCCGCGGCCTCACCACCACCGCACTCAAGTCCTCACCCCGCCGCTCCCTGATCGTTCTGCTCACGACTCTCGACGCAGCCCCGATCGAGGAGGGCCTCCTCCCGGTCCTCCCACAACTCACCCAACGTCACACGGTCCTGCTGGCATCCGTGGCGGACCCGCACATCGCCGACATGGCAAAGGGCCGCGGCAGCACAGAGACCGTCTACGAGGCCGCAGCCGCCGCCCAGGCCCAGTCGGAACGTCACCGCACAGCAGAAAAACTCCGCCGCCACGGCGTAACTGTCGTCGACGCGACACCGGACGAACTGGCACCGTCCTTGGCAGACGCCTATCTGACCCTGAAAGCCGCGGGACGCCTGTAGAACAAAGCAGGGAAAGGCCGCCCGAGGACACGAGCTGCGCCACCTGAAACGCAGAAAGCCCCCGACCGGTATCCCCGGTCGAGGGCTTTCTCAATATTTGTTCGGCGGTGTCCTACTCTCCCACAGGGTCCCCCCTGCAGTACCATCGGCGCTGTAAGGCTTAGCTTCCGGGTTCGGAATGTAACCGGGCGTTTCCCCTACGCTATGACCACCGAAACACGGTGAAACACATCAACCGCACCACACGTGACCCGTGCGGGGTTGTTCGTGGTTTCAGAACCAACACAGTGGACGCGAGCAACTGAGGACAAGCCCTCGGCCTATTAGTACCGGTCAACTCCACACGTTACCGTGCTTCCATATCCGGCCTATCAAC